>JBEARM010000021.1:0-17604 GCA_041163175.1 Pseudomonadota bacterium
CAATCAGCGCAAGAGCCATGTATACCCGTAAGGCCACACTGCAGCCAATGGTGGATGCCTGGGCCCCTAATCTGCTCGAGGTGAACCCTAGGCGATTGACCGAGGCCCTCCTGGCAGACAACTCCATTGACTGGCTCGCCATCGACCTGGCCTGCCAGCAAACCAGGATGGACCTCATCCCAATTCCAACCTTCTACACAGGTGGGCAGGTGCGGCAACTGCGAACAGAGCACCCCAGCATCGGTGTGCTCACCACCACCGACCTCGCCGATCGAATCGAACCGGCCAGTAGTCCAATGCCGCCATGCCCAGCCAAGGGATGGACATGGAGAGCTCAGGACTCTTCCCTCGAGGGCGATGCGGGTGATGGGAGGAAGCTTACCTTCACCTCTGGAAGCACGGCTGCACCAAAGCCCATTGTTCTGTCGGCCGACCAGCAGTGGCAGACTGCCGCCGCCCTTCGATCCATTCGCACGGGACTGCGCCTCGAGCGGCATCTCTGCATGCTGCCCCTGCCTGTGCTCCTCGAAAATGTCGCCGGGGCATACGCCTGCCTGCTGGCGGATGGCGAATTGATCATCCCGCCCACGAGGGCCGTCGGGCTGATCGGGTCGTCCAAGTTTGATGCAGCCCGCCTATGGGACATGCTGATGAAGACTCGTGCCAACAGCATCATTGTGCTGCCCCAGATGCTCACGGATCTCCTCTCCGTGGCCCGCCATGCGCCTCCGTTGAAGGACCTACGCCTCCTTGCGGTCGGCGGAGCCCGGGTTCCCGCGGAGACCATCCGAGAGGCACGGGACGCCGGGCTGCCCGCCTACCAAGGCTATGGACTCTCAGAGGCGTGCTCGGTCGTGAGCCTCAACTCTCCCGAGGCGGATCGTCTAGAGAGTGTCGGACGCCCACTTCAACATGTAAGGGTCCGCATCGCAGCCGACGGAGAAATCATCGTTCAGCCATGGGCAGCCACAGGCATTTCAGATGTACCCGAAATCAAGACCGGTGACCTTGGGCATTTGGATGCGGATGGCTTTCTCTATGTGGATGGACGCAAGAAAAACCTCATCATCACGAGCTTCGGCCGAAATGTGTCCCCGGAGTGGCCCGAGTCGCTACTGGAGCGTGAGCCCACTGTCGCCCAATGCCTGGTGCACGGGGACAACCAGGCGAGCCTCAAAGCCCTTCTGGTGCCTGCCCATGAGCAGGTGAGTGACCGGGAACTGGAGGCTTCGGTCCATCAGGTCAACCAACAACTCCCCGACTACGCGCAGATTGCCTCCTGGCAGCGGATGACCCAAGCCTTCACCCCAGCCAACGGGCTGGCCACACCCAATGGACGGCCCCGACGGGCTGCCATCCTTCAGACCCTGATAAAGGAGACCCTCTCATGACAACATTTTTTCAAACCCTTGAGCAAGAAACTCGCCGAGATCGTGAGCGGCTGCTCAACGCGCCGCTGGTCCAGGAGGCGCTCAGCGGCCAGTTAAATGCCTCGCAATACATTGCCTTTCTTCGCCAGGCATACCATCACGTGCGACACACCACACCCTTGCTCATGGCCCTTGGCGCAAGAATCAGTCAGACGCATCCATGGTTGATGTCAGCAGTCGCCGAATACATTGAGGAGGAGATTGGGCACGAACAGTGGATCCTGAACGACATCGCAGTTGCTGGTGGAGACCCCCTGGCCGCAGCCGAAGCCAAACCAGCCATGGCCACAGAGGCCATGGTGGCTTATGCCTACTATCTCATCGACCGAGACAACCCCATTGGCTTCTTCGGAATGGTTCATGTCCTGGAAGGCACCAGCGTCAGAGTCGCTTCCGAGGCTGCAAACCGAATCTCCGAGTCCACTGGCCTTCCGCCTGAGGCATTCACGTACCTCCAGTCCCATGGCGCCCTTGACCTCGAGCATGTTGGTCATTTTGAGGGACTGGTCAATTCGCTGCGTCGGGAGGAAGATCGCCAGGCGGTTCTCAGAGGTGCGAGGCACTTTTATGCCATGTATCGGGCTGTCTTTGATGCCGTGATGGCGCCCGAGGAGCGATTGATTGAAGCCTGAGCAACTAAAGGGGGCCACGGTCCTCATCACGGGGGCTTCCAAAGGAATTGGTCGCGCCATTGCATTGGAGCTGGCAGATCGTTGCCGCCGAGTGATCGCCGTCGCAAGGGATCCACAAGGACTATCGACGCTGACGGCCAGCGTGGCAAGCCGCAATATAGAAACAATTGTTGGAGATGTCTGCGAACCTCATACGCAACAGGCCATCCTGTCGGCCGTGCAGGATATCAATGGGCTTGATGTCCTGATCAACAACGCAGGCACCAGTCTCTTCAAATCGTTCAGGCATCAGACGGAGCAGGAAATCCGGTCACTGATGGAAACGAACCTCATCGCACCCATGCTGCTCACACAGGCACTGCTTCCTGAACTCTTGAAGAGGTCTAGCCCAGAGATCATCCAAATTGGATCCACTTTCTCGCAGCTTGGACACCCGGGTTATGCGACCTACTGTGCGAGCAAAGCTGGCCTCCGGCTATTTTCTCAAGCCCTGGACCGAGAACTCGCAGACAGCACCATTCGCGTGCGAACCTTTTCGCCGCGCGCAACGCAGACCACCATCAATTCTGATGCGGCCATGAACTTCATGCAGAGCGACGGCCAGTCATTGGATACGCCTGAGGCTGTAGGACAAATGTTCTGTCGTTTTCTGGAATCGGGTCAACAAGACTTTCAGGTCGGCGCCCCGGAACGATTCTTCGTCTGGCTGAACCAGACCGCACCGGACCTGGTGCGTCGCGCGCTGGCCAAAAAACTCACACGCATGCGCCAACATCTCGGACAAGAATTAAAGTAGCGCATGCGCATCCTGCTGGTCGAAGACGACCTTCTCATCTCCTCTGGGCTGAACCTCGCACTCCAGCGGGCCTCTCACGATACTCAGGTAGCGGAAACCTCCCGAGCGGCCCAAGAGGCCCTGGGCTCGAGACCTTTTGATCTTGTCATCCTGGACCTTGGTCTTCCAGATGGCTCTGGACTCGATGTGCTTCGAGCGGCACGCGCCTGCGGCCAAGACCTCTTCGTCATGATTGTGTCAGCCCGTGACGCCATTTCTGACCGCATTGAAGGGCTCAATCTTGGTGCCGATGACTACATTACAAAGCCATTCGAGCTCAGTGAATTACTGGCCCGGGTAAAGGCCTTCTCCAGGCGACTCGAGGGTAAAGTGCCCGCTCAGTCCGTGCTCGACTTTGGACCGCTGAGGGCCAGTGTGGAACAGGGCTGGGTCACCTGGGCGGGCCATGGGGTTGAACTCACAAAAAAAGAATGGCTGCTGCTGAGAGTTCTCCTCGAGAATCCCCATCGCGTGTTCACTCGAGAGCAACTGGCCACCGCCCTGTACGGATGGGGAGAGGAGGCTGATAGCAATGCGGTCGACGTTTATGTACATCACGTCCGACGCAAGACGTCTGCATCTGTGATCAAGACCGTGCGCGGGCTGGGTTATCGACTCGGGGTGGACCAATGATTCGTCGGCCGAAATCGATCCGCTCATGGCTGCTCTACGGCCTCGCGGGTGTATTGCTCGTGGCCTTTATGGCGATTGGTTATTTTGCCTACATCATCAGTACGCATGAGGCCGAGGAGGTGTTTGATGCCCAGCTCGCCACGTCTGCTCGGGTGCTTGCTGCGTTGTCAAACGACAGCCGCCTTCGAGATGTCGAGCGTCATCCGCTGATCATTGATCTTCCCCCAGACATCGGCCGCCAGGACGATGGCAGTGCGTCAGCGGGAGGACACCCTTATGAGAACAAGCTCGCCTTCCAGGTCTGGCACGAGAGCGGAAACTTATTGGCCCGATCACGACACGCACCTATCGAGCGTTTGGGCGCCTCTGCACCAGGCTTTCAAGACATCGAGGTCGACGGCCAGCGCTGGCACACCTTTGTACTCGCAGCGGGAGACCTTCGGATCCACACTGCAGAAAGAGCAGACATTCGAGATGAGATTTCTGCGGAGATTGTGACTGCCATCATGGTGCCATTGGCTCTGGGCGGCCTCATGCTCATGCTTGTTGTAAACCTCTTGGCCAGACGGGCCGTTCGTCCTGTACTGCACTTTGCCAATCAGATCTCTGGCCGTCAGGCCCAAGATCTAGAGCCCTTTGACACAGTCGACCTACCAAGGGAATTGCGGCCAGTGGTCCATGAACTCAACCTCCTGCTGCAACGCGTGAGGGAATCGATGGGCCGAGAGCAGCGCTTCCTCGACGCTGCCGCGCATGAGTTGCGAACGCCGCTCACAGCAGTACAGCTTCACCTCGAGAATGCCATAGGCGCATCGAAACCATCGGAACATCAGGTATCGCTCCAACAGGCCCAGGACGCCTGTCGAAGAACAATTCGTTTGGCTGAGCAGCTCTTGGCCTACAGCCGGGTCTCGGCAGCAGGGTTCGAATCTCGAGCACCCGTCGACCTGGGCATGACCGCAGACTCTGTCGCCGCCATGATGGAGCCCATCTTTAGGCAGAAGGGACAGACGGTGACGTTGCACATCCAGCAGCGCGTCATGGTCACCGCCGTTCGATTCAAGATTGAGCAGCTCATCCAGAACCTGCTGTCCAACGCATCAGCCCACGGCGCTCCAAATTCAGAGATCCATGTAAGCGTGGCACTCACGGATCACCACGTGCGCCTCACCATTCGCAATGAGGGCACCCATCTGCCCGCAGATGACCTCACCAAGGTTTTCATTCCCCACTACCGCGTTCGGGGTACAAAGTCAGAGGGTAACGGGCTTGGCCTTGCGATCGTTCGGGAGATTGTGAGTCAGCACCAAGGAGAGGTCTGGCTTGAGAACACCACCGCACCGACTGGCGTTCAGGTGGTCGTTCAGTTTCCAAGGGCTTAAAGGTCAATGCCGGCTGCGAGCCAGCTTGCTGGGAACTGGGTTCCCCAAGGCGAGGCCGTGTTAGAAGATCACATGAGCCAAAGCATAAGCCCCGCCATGAGCACCATGCCCACGTCCTCTACGATCGTGACCGTGCTCATGGGCAGATTGAAGACCGTTCCGAGGCATGCACACTGAATCTGGGTTCGGCGGGCCACCGCCTGAATCACGCCCACGGCCGAGAAGGACATGACCATAATGGTGACCCAGTGGGTGAGCACCGGATTGAAGTTCGTCAGATAGGCCACGCCCAGAGCAAGCTCAACATAAGGGTAGAGCCGACCCCATCCCAGCCAGCGGGCTGCCAGCAGGTCGTACTGTGCATAAGCCGTTGCAAATGCACTCACATTGAGCAGCTTGAAGAACGAGAACACCAGAAAGAACCCGGCCATGAAGTAACGCATGGTCTCCATGGCATCCACGCCCTGAGGACCATGAAGGCCCACCTGCACCAGCACGCTTGCCCCCAGGATGAAGGCCACAATCAGCAGCAAGGGCCGATAGACCTCTAAAAATGACGGGCTGCGCGCTGTCTCCAAAAGGTTGGGCGCAGGTCCTCTTTCAGGGGCTTGCTCCTCCAAAGGCAGCAGGCGGTAGGTGCCGGCCGCGGCAACCGCCTGGGCGAGTGCGTTGAAGTCGGCACGGGGATCGGTGAGGGTGACCTGCATCGGGTTCAGTGACACCGAGACATCCGTCGCGAATGGCCGCAGGGCAGCATCCAGCTTCCTGACACAGGAGCCACAGTGAAGCCCCTCGAGTGAGTACGTGATCATGGACACATCATAAAGAAAGCCCTGGCGGTCTCCCGCCAGGGCCTCTCGAGCGTCAACGAACTTACTTTTTAGGTGCTTCTTTGCACTCTTTTTTGTCCTTGTTCTCCGCTTTTTTGCAGTCAACTTTTTCGGTCTTCTTGTCGTCCATTTTGCCGCCACCATGGCTCATGGCGAAGGCAGGGGCGGAAGCGAGAAACAAAGCGGTGGTCAGGGCAGTGATTGCAGATTTCATGGTGTCACCTTTGATTGAATGTAAAGACCGGTGGTTGGATTTGCTCGAATTCATTCACAAAACAAACCGAGCGTTCGAGTATGGAAAGATGCTGGCAACGCCGTCAAGCGATTTCGGAAGACACGGATGGAACCCATGCTGAACACGACAATGCTTTGGCTGTCCGCCATGCTGGGCCTGGCCCTGGTCCAGCCCATCGCCGCCCAGACGCGAAGCATCCCACACGAGGACAAGGTGCTTTTGAGGCTGGAGGCCCTCTCGTCGGTCGACCGCAATGCGGAACCCGCTGCCTCCGTGCGTGCCTGGCGCGCCCGACCCAACGACCTCGGGCTGGCGACCACAGCAGCCAAGCAGGCCTTCATGGCGGCCCTAGACCACGGCGACGCCCGGTGGCTAGGCAACGGCCAGGCCATGCTCTCGCGATGGTGGGATCAGGCCGACCCACTGCCCGCAGAGAGCCTTTTTGTTCGAGGCCTCATCCGTCAAGGCCTGCACGACTTTGCAGGCGCCCAGCGCGACATCGGGCTTGCCATGCAGAAAGACCCTCAGCGGCCTGAGTATTGGTCGTGGCACCTGGCCATCGACCTGGTGCAGGCCCGACTCGAGCAGGCCCAGAAAACTTGTGACCAGATCGGTGTGCGGTTTGGCCAGGCCGAGCAGCAAAGCTGCCAGGCCGTGCTGCTCTATCGCACTGGCAGTCCCAACGAGGGCATTGCCCTGCTTCACAACTTAAGCACACACCCAGAGCACCAAGGCCCCCGCGCACGGGAGTGGATAGCCTTCCACCTGGGAGAGGCCCATAGGGTTGCTGGAGATCCCCGGCGCGCGGTCGGCATCTGGCTAAGCCACATGAAGCAGACGGGGCAGCAGCCCCATGGCATGCAAGTGGCAACTCTGGAATTACTCAACGACCTCGGGCGACACTACGAAGCCTGGCAGCTCAACCGTCAACCATCTCGCTCGGATGCGCTACTCGTCCAGGCGATTCGCTCAGCGCGTGCGCTTCAGCGCCCCGAGGCACAGGCGCTCTCAAATGAATTCAACCTCAGGCTTGCGCACCAACAACAACGCGGTGACGTTATCAATGAGCGGCCCGTCATCGTCTTTCAGCTCGAGGTACTCGATCGTCCGGATCAGGCGCTTGCCATTGCCCAGTCGGCCTGGGCCACCCAGCGCGAGCCGGCTGATGCATCCCTGTACGCAAGGGCTGCCATCCGCATGAAGGACCGTTCGGCCGCCCAAGCCCTTTTGGCGTGGCATGCACAAACGAGGTACCGAGAGCCCCAGCTCGACGCCCTTATCAATACCCTGCAGGCGATCAGTGGCGACACAGAGGCAAGGCCACGGCCATGAGACATCTCCCATCAGACGTCCAATTCAAGCTTGGGCGATGGCTCCAAGCTGCTCTCCTGCTCCTGGCGCTCATGCAGGCCAGCCCTGGCTGGCCGCACTCTGGCAGCAACACCTTCATTGAGTTGCGCGAGAATGAGACAGGCCTCGTCATGCGCGTCGATATTCCGCTCAGGGACCTGGCCATGGCCATGGACCTCGATCTCAACCGCGATGGGGAACTGACCTGGAGGGAACTCAGGCCGCAGCAAACCAGCCTTGAAGCATGGCTCTTGAATGGAATCACGCTCCAGACCACCCAGGGCCCATGCCGACTCGAGGCGCCTCAGTGGGCCGTGGCCGAGTACGGCTCAGATCACCACCTAAGCATGGAGGCCCAGGCTGTCTGCGATGCGCGCGCAGCAGACGAACCCCTGTCACTGCGCTACGGCCTCTTCTTTGAGGACAACGCGCTGCACCGGGCGCTGGTCAAGGCCAACATCGACCAAGCATTCATGAGTGCGGTGCTCAGCCCCGACCGGCCCGAGGCCACGTTCAATTCAACTCAGAGCGGCGCCCTCGCGGTGCTCACCACCTACCTTGTGGAGGGGGTTTGGCACATCTGGATTGGCGCAGACCACATCTTGTTTCTGCTCGCTCTGCTGCTACCCAGCGTCTTTCAACGTCGAGGTGATCGATTCGGAGACTGGCGGCCTTACGCCACCATCCGGCCGGCCGCGCTCAACATCCTGGGGATTGTCACGGCCTTCACGGTGGCGCATTCCATCACCCTGGGGCTTGCCGTGCTGGGTCTACTCAGCGTGCCCTCTCAGGTCGTTGAACCCGTCATTGCTGCGTCCGTTGCCATGGCGGCACTGGGCAATCTTCATCGTCGCACCGTGCATTACCGGTGGCAAATCGCATTTGGGTTGGGGCTGGTTCACGGCTTCGGGTTCGCAGGCGTCCTCGAGGATCTCGGCCTGCCCTCCGATCAACTTATCACCGCACTCATCGGATTCAATCTCGGGGTGGAACTGGGCCAGTTGGCCATCGTTGCTGCGTTTGTACCCCTGGCATGGGTGCTGCGGCACACGGGCTTTTACCGTTGGGGTGTTTTGGTGACGGGCTCCATCGGCATCGCAGCCGTGGGCCTGACCTGGTTCATCGAGCGGGTGATGAGTGCCTAGGCATGAACAAAGCCGTCAGTGCAGCATGCGCTCCGTCTCCTCACCCTCGGCCTTGAGGGCGAAGGCAGAGATGCTCGCCTCAAACGGCTGGGCATCTTCGGTGATGCAGAAATAGGTGCCGTGCATGCTGCCCATGGGGCTCTGGATGCGGGTGCCACTCGTGTATTGAAATGATTCCCCGGGCTGCAGATAGGGCTGCTTGCCGACCACACCCAGGCCTCGCACCTCTTGCCGATGGCCAAAGGAGTCATCAATCACCCAATGGCGGGCAATCAACTGCGCTGCCACATCGCCCGTGTTGGTCACCGTGACCGTGTAGGCAAAGCCCCAGAGGTTCTCCCTCGGCGAGGACTCATGGGCCAGGTACTGAACGGCAACATCGACTTTGAAATGAGGGTTTGCCATATCAGCGCCTGAGTGTATGCGAAAGCGTTGCCGAACCAACCCTTGAAAACCCTGTTCATCCAGTGGTTTGTTGGCCCATAAAATCAAGCCATGTTTCAGGTTTTTGACTTCCAAAGATTGCGTGCGGCCGCAGAGAACATGGTCTGCCAATACTGGGTGGGCGTGGCGGCCATGCTCACCCTATTGGCCTTGGCGGTGCAGGCCTCATGGACATGGGTGCTGCTGATCAGCGTGCTCATCTGTGCCTTGCGCACCGAGTACCAGAGCCTGGGGCAAGAGGAGTTCTCCCACAGCAACTGGCGACGAAACAGCTTTCAACGACGACGGCCGACCCTTGTTCGCAGGCCTCGGCAGACGTGGCATTTCGCTCGTATCCGTTTCCAGTATGCAGCCGAGGGCTGTCCGAACCGACGTCCCTCCGTCTCAGAGGTCGTGGCCCAGGTCTATGGCAAAGAACATGCGGAGGCCCTGCGGACCGTGAAAGCCCTCTACCCTGCGGCCCAGGACGTCTCTATCCTGGAGGTGGAGCGGCATCACTGCAATTGAAGCAAGGCTAGGGCTTCTTGAATGTTTCCCGAAAGCCCTCAGAGGTGGCCTTCATTCGGTCTTCGACGCTCTCGCAGTCGGCCACGAGCGTGATCTCTGGTTTCACCAGAATGGGGCCGGTCTCGTACTGAAAATCGGGGTAGCGGGTGTTGGCAATCAGGCGAACGCGCTCAGTGGGCAGTGCCTGCACTGTGGCCTTGCCCTGGTAGAAGGCTGCAGTCAGGCCGCTGGGCGTGACCTTCACCATGAATGATTCATCCGAATACGGGCATTTATTGTCGAGCGTGACGAGCACCTTCATTGGAGCATCTGGTGCCAGCAAGGCCTTCACCGGCTCCGTCAATGTTTCAACGGACACAGCGGGCGCATCGATCTGTTTCATGAGTGCAAAAACACCCCAGACACTCCCAACCGTTACGGCCACGGCAGCCAGCGCAATGCCCGCGCCCTTCCACGGGCTCATGCCACCATCGTCGGCAGAAGAAGAACTGCTCCAGAACTCGCTGCCGCCTGGGTCCGGGTCGGGGCTGCTCGGTGGAGCCGACCCTGGTTTCTCAGATGCGCCAAGCACCTGCGTCTGCTCGCGCTCTGCTGCCAACTCCTCAACCGTTCGTCCCCGAATCACCATGCCATGCACTCCTCTTTCCGAAACTCTAATGGATCTGCCGGTCCCAGACCAGCACATGCCTTATCCTGAAGCCTTCTCAAGGAGTTTTTCGTGGGCTTATTGATCATTGGTCTCATCCTCTTTCTCGGCATTCATGCCATTCGCATCCCCGGCGAGGGCATTCGCAACCAATTCCAAGCCCGGTTTGGGCCATTGGGCTTCAAGCTCATCTATAGCGTCGTGAGCCTGCTTGGGCTTGTGGCCATGGCGCAGGGCTATGCGCAGGCCCGGCTCGACCCAACCATTCTGTGGGTGCCACCCGCCGGCCTGGCCCATGCCGCCTCGCTGCTCACCCTCTTTGCATTTGTGCTGCTGGTGGCCGCCTATGTGCCGGGCAACATCTTTCTGGCCAAACTCAAGCACCCCATGACCATTGCCGTGAAGCTCTGGGCCTTTGCCCACCTGCTCTCCAACGGTGGACTGCACGATGTCCTGCTCTTCGGTGGACTCCTACTCTGGGCGGTGCTGGTGTTTCGGTCTGCTCGTCGTCGGCAGCCCATGCAGAACCCGAGCCTGCTCAACGGTCTGCCAACTCTCATTGCGCAGAAGCCGCGCAGCATGCTGGCCTCGCTCATCACACTCGTGGTGGGCATCGGCGCCTGGGCCTGGTTTGCATTCCAAGGCCACCTGCTCCTGATTGGCGTGGCTCCCTTCGGCGGCTGAATCAGGCCTTCCATCTCTTTCCGGGCCGCAGACCAGCATGCACACGCTTTTGTTGGCGTCGCAGTCGCCGCGGCGCCTCGCACTGCTGCGCCAGGTGGCTGCACCCTTGGGCCTGGCCGTGGACACCTGCGGATTCCCTCCTGACCTCGACCCAGAATCGCTGGAATCACACCAGACCAATGAGTCTCCACGCGACTATGTGACGCGGGTCACGAGGAACAAGTCCGATGCCGCCTGGTCGCATCGGCTCAACCAGGAACAACCCCTTCACCCCCTGATCACGGGTGACACCACAGTGGCATTGGACGACACCATCTTCGGAAAACCGAGAGATGCAGCGCATGCCAAGGCCATGCTCGAACAGCTCTCGGGCCAGACACACGATGTCCTGACCGAGGTGGGCCTTCGTACCATCCATGGCTACACACGTGTGCTTAGTCACTCCCGCGTGACCCTTGCCAAGCTCTCCTCCGACTGGATCGACTGGGTTGTGGCCACGGGCGAACCCCTGGACAAGGCCGGCGCCTATGCCATTCAGGGCCATGCCGGCCTCATGATTCAGCGCGTCGAGGGCAGCCCATCTGGCATCATGGGCCTCCCACTGTTTGACACCACTGAACTGATTCGGGCGGCCTTGAACCCCTCTGCTGCACCCCATGTCTGAGATCCACTTCTCGATCGACCGCGGCCGTTTCAAAGGCTTGAGCCTCACGGCCAAGAAGTCAGAGCGACTGGCCTACTTTGATGCCCACGACCTCACCGCACAGGAACGCCTGCTCTACCAGGTCTGGGCAAGCCCCAGCCTCAAGACCAGGGTTTTCACAGGCGGGCAGTTGGTGCTCTCGGCCGGCGAAGTGCCCCACGACGCCTTTGTCCTCATCTCTGGTGAGGTCAGCCTTCAGACCAACGATCACCAATACAAGCTTGGCCCGGGCAGCGTCATTGGCCTGGCCCAGGGTCTCGCGCATCAGTCGCTCACGCACGACGTTCGGGCCAACACAGTCACCAACTGCAAGGTCATTCCCATCGATGCGGCCTGCCGCGAAATCGCGCGCATCAATCCAGGGCTCAAGGGCCTCTTTCGGCTCACCCTGGGCCGTATTCTTGGGGAGGGCCAGCCCCTGCCCGACTGGCTCACCCGATAGCCATGGGCAAACGCGACTCTCGCCAACACCCCGTGGAAGTGGTCTTGGAGGATGCAGGGCGTCGCAACCATGCCGTGCGCAGCCAGACCCAGCAGGCGGCCATCGACTTCGAGCGACTGATCTGCCTAGTCCTTGGCGCCGAGGAGGTACCCGCGCAGTGGCGACCCAGGCTCATGGCGGCCGCCGAGCCAATGCCAACGCAGCCAGCCGAGGCGCTCGAGCCCACTGATCGACCCCATCGCAAACTCGACGCCACACCCACGCCCGCTTCCAAGCCAGTCTCCAAGCCAGTCGCCACAGCACGTCCGAAAGAGGTTGAACCACCGAGCCCGACGGCCACCCTCGACCTCGAACCCACCGGTACTCGAGTCTTCTCCGCGGGGTCCATCATCTTCAAGCAGGGGGACGCAGCCAATGAGTTCTATGTCATCTCCGAGGGTACCGTCTGCCTCTTCGACCCCACGGCACCGCAGCCCGTGGCCGAGCTTGGCCCTGGCGAAACCTTCGGCGAGCAGTCCATTCTGATTGGTGGGGTGCGAAGCCTCTCGGCCCAGGCCCGCACCGAGGTTCGCGCAGTCTGCGTCCGAGCCGACGGCCTTCGGCTGGCCCTAGAGCAAGAGCCCGGCCTGATTCGCCCCGTATTCGAATCCGTGCTGTTGCAGCTGTATCTGCAGAACGACCTCACCAGTCGCGGTCACCCCGTTCTGCCCTGATCCATGGACGCCCTCTCGCCCATCCAGCTCACGCTGATCGGCCTCATCTTCGTCTGGAGTGGCTTCGTGCGCAGCGGCCTGGGCTTTGGCGGCTCTGTGCTGTCGCTGCCGTTCTTCCTATTGGTGGTCGATGACCCCCTGCTCTTCTTGCCCCCGATTGCCATTCACCTGCTGATCTTCTCAAGCTGGATCACGTGGAGGGGCTATCGACAGACCAAGGCCACAGGCGAGGGCAGCAGCAACATCGACTGGGTCTACCTCTGGCAGGCCCTCAAGGTCATGGCCATCCCAAAGCTCATCGGCGTGATTGGCCTGCTCACCATCTCGCCGCAGATCATCAGCTCGGTCATCTTTGCCATTATCTCGGTCTATGCCGTGGGCTACATCCTCAATCGGCGATTCGAGAGCAAGAACCCTTGGGTGGAGCGTGGCCTGTTGGCCCTCGGCGGTTATGTGAGCGGCACCTCGCTCACCGGCGCACCGTTGATCATCTCCGTGTTCGCAAACCATGTGGCCAAGCACCAGTTGCGCGACACCCTCTTCGTGCTCTGGTTCATTCTGGTGCTCATCAAGATGGCCTCCTTCCTGGTTGTGGGCGTAGACCTTCAACTCGTCCATCAACTGTGGATGTTTCCTTGCGGACTCGTGGGCCACCTGTTGGGAGAAAAACTGCACGCCCGGGTTGTGGCGGCCGAGACCCCCACCTTCTTCCGGTTGCTGGGGGTGGCCCTGCTGATCACGGCCCTGGTTGGCCTGGGACGTGCTTTTTCAAACTAGCAAGTGTTAACATCTTAGGCAATTTATGAAGACTGCCCCGCGCATCTTTCTTTTTACTGGGCTTTTTCTTGTTTTGGCTGGATCCATAGGGGTCCCGGCCTTCGCCTCCAACCCTCCTCCGCCGGGTCTCATGGGGCTCATGAAGCAGGGCAAACTCGACGAGGCCCGGCTCGCCCTGGAGGCTCGAGTGAAGGCCTCGCCGGCCGACCTCGGCGCGGCCAACGACCTCGCCCTCTTCCTGGCCAACATGGGTGAGTTCGAGGCCTCACGCCGAGCGCTCGAGACCGCCTTGCTGGCCAATCCAGAATCCGCCACCGCCTTCCGCAACCTGCGTGAGTTGGCCAGCCAGCAGTTCGCCGAGAGCTACGCCAAGGCCATCGGAAAAACCCCGCCAAAGAAAGAGCCCACGCTCAACTCCAACGGCCTCGACCCCATCGCCATGAAGAAGGCCATTGATGAGGGCCGTACCGTGCTGGCTGCGGCAGAAGCTGCTCGCAAGGCAGAATTGGCAAGGATTGAGCTTGCAAGGGCAGAGGCTGCCAAAGCAGAGGCGGCCCGCCTGGCGGCTGCGATGCCCAAAGACGACGACGTAGAGAAGCGCCTGATGGCCTGGGCGCAGGCCTGGTCCCGAAAAGATTTCAATGCCTACTCGAACTTTTACAGCGAATCCTTCAGCATTCCCGCCCACAAGACACGCGCAGCATGGCTGGCCTTCAGAAAGCCGCGCATCCTTGGCAAGAAGGAGATCGTCGTGGAGGTCTCCGACATCAGCGTCACCCCCCGATCTGCAAAAGAGGTGGAGGTGCGGTACAACCAACGTTATGAATCCGGCAGTCTGAGGGTACGCTCTCGCAAAACACAGGTTTGGGTGATGGAGGACGGTGCGTGGAAAATCAGATCAGAGCAAAACTGATGCTGCTGCGACCCACAAAGTGGCTGGTGGGCCTTGTGGCCGCGAGCATGACAGTCATGCCCGGGCAGGCCACCCGTCATCCCTCGCCAGATGCGCTTTTGGAAGAAGCCGCCCGAACGGCGGCCGAGGGCAACCCAGATCGGCTCGCTGAACTGGCGTCCCAGGCGGCCGCCATCGAGCCCAAGTCTCGCCTGGCCCACTGGCTCCAGGCCCAGGCCGTCTTGTCCTTGTCTGGCCAGGCGTCCATCATTCGTAAACCAGATCAAGACCTGCTCTCAGAAGCCCGCGCCCGCGCCTATGTTCGGCCAAACGGCATGCTGCCCGACAACATCGTGTACCTGTCGCAGTCTGCCGCCATGGGTGGCTACCTACTCTTGGCCGACCTGGCCGTCTCCCGCATTTACGTCTTCCGCTCGGAGCGTGGCGCGCCCAAGTTGGTCGATGAGTTCTACACCACGCTGGGCCTCTCCGGTGCGCCCAAACTCGTTGAAGGCGACCGCAAGACCCCCATCGGGGCCTACCGCCTGCTCAAAGAAATCAAGAATCCCCGGGCCGATGGCTTCTTGGGCCGACTGGCCATGACCCTCGACTACCCCAATGCCGAAGACCGCCAGGCCAAGCGCACCGGCTACGGCATCTGGATCCATGGCGTGCCCGAGGATGTCCACGTTCGTCCGCCGAAGGCCTCGGACGGCTGCCTGGCCGTGGCCAATGACGACATGGTTCGTCTCAAGAAATACGTTGAATACGGCAAAACGCACATCGTGATCACGCCCGAGGTGCGGTGGATCAGCCCCGCCGAATGGACATCACGCGCCGTGGCTGCCCGCGGCCGCATGGAGTCCAGCCTGCCCGGGACACTCGCCATCTTTGAGGTCGATGCCAGCCGACCCGTCGTCAGCCTTCGAGAGCAGGCCGGCGAGGTGCAGCGCGTGTATTGGTCGCGCAAGCCTGCCAACCTGCCCTTTGACAAGCCCGGCGACCTCGCACTGTCTCCCCTGATCAAAGAACGCCTATGACCGAGTCCACACCAGGCCCCTCCGTATCGCGCCAAGGGGGCTGGTGGCTGGTCGGTGTGTCGGTGCTTGGCATCGGCGTAGGCTTGTATCGGGTCATGCAGGAACCCGATGCCGCACCCAACCTGCCCGTGGCCACTGCTGTGACCCCAGAGCGCCCCAGTGTGGCCGTGCCCCCTGTGCCAGGGGGCCAGACGGTCAACGTAGCGAGGCCTAGCGTGGGCGCGCCCAGCACCGCCGCCGCCCCGGCAACGGTTGCCTCGCTGAGCTCGGCGAACCCTCCCGCATCACAACCACCCCCAACCAAGTCTGCCCTCAACACGCCTGCCGCCGCGAGCCTGCTCACCGTGCGTGAGGTTGATGCGGCCGTTGAGCGCTGGCGGGCAGACTGGGCCTCCCGCGACCCCAATGCCTATCTGGCCCACTACGCAGCCAATTTTCCGGAGCGTGAGGCCTTTGCCCGTCGCAAGACGAGCCTGCTCAGACGGGCCAGCGTCATTGAGGTTCAGGTGGAAGACGTTCGCACACGCATCGAGGATGGTCGCGCCATCACCCGCTTCACCCAGTTCTATCGGTCTGACTCCTATCGCAGCAAAAACCTCAAGGAGCTGGTCTGGGTCGAGGAAGAGGGCCGCCTGAGAATCCTCGCAGAGGCGTCCCTGCGCTAAGAATCCTAGGGAAAACGCCGAGCCCAACGGCCGCGACACCAGGCCCGGAAACCCTAAACTGATGCGCTGTTATTCAAAGGAGCGCAAACGCATGAACCGTCCCACTTCCATCAAACCATCACGCCGTCACCTGGTGCTCGGACTGGGCCTGGCCGGCATGATCAGCCTGGCACCTGTTGCAGCCACGGCCTACCCCACCAAGCCCGTCACCATGGTGGTGCCGTTCTCTGCCGGTGGCCCCACCGACACCGTCGCCCGAACCCTGGCCCAGGCCATGGAGAAATCGCTCGGCCAGCCGGTGATCGTTGAGAACAAGCCTAGCGCCGGCGGCATCGTTGCACCGGCCGAGATTGCCCGTGCCGCGCCCGATGGCTACCGTATCCTGATCCACCACATCGGCATGTCTACTGCGCCGGCCCTCTATCGCAAGCTCTCCTACAAGCCCCTGGAGGACTTTGAGCACCTGGGCTTGGTCAACGCCGTGCCCATGACCCTCATCGCACGCGGAGACTTCCCGGCCAGCAACCTGAAGGACGCCGTGAGCTACGTGAAGGCCAACGCCCAGAAGATCAACCTGGCCAATGCCGGCCTTGGTGCAGCATCGCACCTGTGCGGCCTGATGTTCCAGTCGGCCATCAACCAGGTTCTCACCACCGTTCAGTACAAGGGCACGGGGCCCGCCATGACCGATCTCATCGGCGGCCAGACCGACCTCATGTGTGACCAGACGACCAGCACCACGCCTCACATCAAGGGCGGCCGGGTGAAGGCCCTGGCCATCACCACCCCGAAGCGCCTGGACGCTCTGAAGGACGTTCCCACGGCGTCCGAGGGTGGCTTTAAGGACTTTGAGCTGAGTGTGTGGCACGGCCTCTATGCTCCCAAGGGAACGCCTGCAGACGTCACGGCCAAGCTCAACAATTCGCTTCGTGCGGCCCTGAAGGACCCAGCATTTGCTAAGCGCATGGCCGATCTCGGCTCGGAAGTCTTCTCCGACAACATGGCCACGCCCGCCGAGCACAAGAAACTGCTGGCGGCCGAGACCGAGCGTTGGGGCAAGCTGATTCGCGCAGCCGGGCAGTTTGCCGACTGATTTACAGCGGTTCGTTTGGAATAGAGGAGGCCCGCCACGCGCGGGCCTTTTTCATGGTGAGTACCGAGGCGCGCAGCAGTAAAAATCCGAGTGCCACCCCGGTGAGATCCCCGAGGATCATGAGCGCAATTTCGCCGACTCCGCGTACATGCTCATCCCATTGCGACCAGAACAAGCCATGCAGCACCGAGTTGGTCACACTGGCCAGCACGGCCACGGCCAGAAGCATGGGAAGGGTCATGGGCAGGACATCGAGCCGGAGCCCCCATCGCATGAGATGAACCGCCACGACCACGCCTGTGGTGGAGAGCGTCGCATGCCAGAGCGCCAGGCTGATGGGGTCGTGGGTGATGAACAGCCCACTGGCCAGCGAGCCAATGAAGATGCCCAGTGCGCCTGCGCCTCCCGCAACCATGACGGCCACCACCTTCACGAAGGCTGGCAGAAACACCGCAGAAATTCGGTTGTGAACCACGCTGAACCAGTCTGCGAACTGATCGTTGAGCCAGAAGGTGGCGACAAAAAG
>JBEARM010000022.1:0-16976 GCA_041163175.1 Pseudomonadota bacterium
GTGAGAAGATCGCCATCATTGGCCCCAACGGCGCGGGCAAGTCCACCCTGGTCAAGGCCATGGTGGGCTCGGCCCTCGGTGGATACGATGTTGATGAGGGCCTGGTGAAGTGGGCGGAGAACGCTCAGATTGGCTACATGGCCCAGGATGTCTACCCGGAGTTCGAACTGCAGACCACCCTCACGGAGTGGCTGCAGCGCTTCGCCCAGGAAGGCGACGACGACCAGGGTATTCGATCCATCCTTGGCCGACTTTTGTTCTCAGGTGACGAAGTCCACAAGCCGGTGCAGGTGCTCTCGGGGGGAGAGAAACACCGCATGTCCTTCGGACGCCTCATGCTCGAGCGCAGCAATGTGCTGATCATGGACGAGCCCACGAACCACCTCGACATGGAGTCGATCGAGTCACTCCAGATGGCCCTTGAGAAGTACCAGGGCACCCTCTTTGTGGTCTCCCACGACCGTGAGTTTGTCAATGCGGTGGCCTCCCGCATCTGGGCCATGCGAGGCGACGGGACCGTGCACGACTTCAAGGGCAGTTACGATGAGTACCTCACCAGCCAAGGCATTGAGGCATGAGTCAGATGGAACAGGTCACCGGCATCATCCTTGCGGGCGGCCGCGGCAGTCGCATGGGCGGGGTCGACAAGGGTCTGGAGCGTTTCCAGGGCCAGCCCTTGGCCTTTCGCGCCATGATGCGGCTCATGCCTCAGGTCTCCGAGGTGCTCATCAATGCGAATCGGAATATCGGGGTCTACGAGGGCTTCGGGGTCACGGTGCTGCCCGACCCGATCGATGGCTACCAGGGTCCGCTCGCCGGCATGCTCTCGGGCCTGCCTTACACAGAGACGGAATTCCTGCAGGCGATTCCGTGTGATGTGCCCAACTTCCCCACCGACCTCGTTGCAAAACTTCATGAAGGTCTGGTGTCCTCAGGAATGCCGTTGGCCTACCCAGTCACCATCGAGGCCGATGGCACTCGGCAGCCCCACCCTGTCTTTCTGTTGATGCGCGCCGAGGTGCACGACAGCCTGCTGGTGTATCTGCAGCAGGGTGGCCGCAAGATCGACCGTTGGACGAGCGACCTTGGGGCGGCCGAGGTGCTCTTCCCAGATTCGGCGGCATTCTTCAATGCCAACACCTTGGATGAGCTCAGGGCCCTGGAGTCACCCTCCGCACCTGGAACCCAATAGGCGAGGAGTCCCACATGTCGGCCTTGTTGAATCTCGATCAGATCGTCTCCTGTGTCACGGGCTACGACCCCGACGCCCTTCGGGTGGAGAAGGCCCTGGAGGTCATCGATGGGCTGTGCCGTGGGCATGTGTCCGATCGCGCGGTGGAGCGTGTGTCCGTGCGGGCGGCCCTGGGGCGGGTGTTGGCTGAAGACCTCATCTCGCCGATCCATGTGCCAAGCCACGACAACGCCGCCATGGATGGCTACGCCTTTGACAGCCAGGCGCTGGCCGCCGGCGACACCATCGCCTTGCAGGTGGCCGGGGAGGCCTTTGCGGGCCGCCTCTTTGAGGGGCGCTGTGCGGCCGGCCACTGCATTCGAATCATGACGGGTGCCGTCATGCCGGACGGCTGTGACACCGTCATTCCGCAGGAATTCACCGAGCGTGAGGGCGACATCATTCGCTTTCTTGCGCGGGCCGTGCGGCCAGGCGACAACCGTCGCCTGCGTGGGGAGGACCTCACGGCGGGTCGCCCAGCCCTCGCGGCGGGCCGTATCGTTCGCCCGGCAGACCTTGGCCTGGCGGCCTCCTTGGGGTTTGCAGAGCTCTCAGTGGCCCAGCGGGTGCGGGTGGCTTTTTTCTCCACCGGTGATGAACTCCGATCGGTGGGCGAGCCTCTCGATGCTGGCTGCGTCTACGACAGCAATCGCTACACCCTTTACGGCATGCTGGCCCGCATGGGCGTGGAGCTCATCGACATGGGTGTGATCCCAGATGAGCCTGCCGCATTGGAGCGCGCATTCAAGCAGGCGGCGGCGTCGGCCGATGCGATCGTGACCTCGGGCGGGGTCTCGGTGGGTGAGGCGGATTTCATCAAGGCGATGATGGCCAAACTTGGCGACGTGACCTTCTGGCGCATCGCCATGCGTCCAGGCCGTCCGATGGCCTTTGGCCGCATCTGGTCGGGAGAACGGGTGGGCGAGGGCGACTCCGCCATTCTCTTTGGCCTGCCGGGCAACCCGGTGGCCGTGATGGTCACCTTCTACATCTTCGTGCGGCATGGCCTGTTGGGCCTCATGGGCGCGAGCAATGAGCAGATGCAGCCCCTGCTGGCAGAGGCCGCCGAGGAGATTCCGAAGAAGGCTGGACGCACCGAATACCGTCGGGGCCAGCTCTTCATCAACGAGGCCGGCCGTGTGGCGGTGCGAACCACGGGGGGGCAGGGTTCGGGCATTCTTCGCTCGATGAGCGATGCCAACTGTCTGGTGGTCCTCGACCATGACACCAGCCTCACCAAGGTGGGAGACCTTCTGACAGTGCTTCCCTTCGACGGGCTGGTCTAGCGAGGCTGTTGCTGGTCGGACATCACGTGTCCGCGCTCCAGTTCAATGACGCGATCGGCCAGACGTCCCACCTGATTCGACTGGTGGCTGGTGAAGATCAGGTAGCGCGGGCTGGAGGGCAATTCTGCGAGGAACTCGCGCATGAGTCGCTCGACCATCTCGCAGGATGCCGCATCGAGGCTCGCGGTAGGCTCATCGAGCAACAGCACCTGGGGTGACGCCATCAGGGCGCGGGCCATGGCCAGCCGTTGACGCTGACCGCCGGAGAGTGTCGTGGCGAGCTGATCGGCCTGGGCAGAGAGGCCCACCCGTTCTAACCAATCTTGGGCGGTGTCGTTTGCCCGTTGCCAGCCTTGGCCGGCAAACCACGCTGCCAACTGAAGGTTCCGACGTGCAGAGAGCCGAAGGGCATCGGGCTGTTGGAAGACCATCCGCACCTGCCCATGGGCCGGTCTGGTGACGCTGGTCGCAGCCTCGGGCACAAGCCCATGAATGGCGCGCAGTAGGGTGGTCTTGCCGCTGCCGTTGGCGCCCACCAGCGCATGAGCTCGGCCGGGCTCGAGTTCGAGCGACGGGATGGAGAGAATCTCCTGACCCTCGCGGGAGACAGAAAGGTGATGAATTTGAATGGTCATCTGGTACGGGGCTGGCGTACCCATGCCAGCAGCATGTTCAAGACCAGCACGGTGGCCAGCAGCACAATGCCCAGGCCAATGGCCAGTGGGAGATCGCCCTTGCTGGTCTCCAGGGCAATGGCGGTGGTCATCACGCGGGTGAATCCATCGATGTTGCCCCCGACCATCATGACGGTTCCCACCTCTGCGATGGCGCGCCCAAAGCAGGTGATGACCATCGTGATCAGCGCATGCCGCTCGTGCACGAGGAGCAGTGCAGGCCGCCAGAAGGCGTTCGCCCCCATCGATCGCAGGCTCTCGCCCAGGCGCTGGTCCCCGTCCTCAATGGTCTGACGGGTCATGGTGGCGGCCAATGGGAAGACCAGAATGGTCTGGGCAAAGACCATGGCGGGCACGGTGTAGAGCCATCCCAGGAAGCCCAGTGGTCCTGACCTCGAGAGCAGCAGGTAGGCAATGAGTCCCACCACCACGGCTGGGATGGCCACGTAGGTGTTGAGCAAAAGCAGCACCGCACCGCGGCCTCGAAAGCGGTGGCTGCCCAGCCAGGCCCCAAAGGCAGCACCCACCGCGCAGGCCAGGAGGCTGGCGATCAGGCTCACCTGAAGGGAGCGTCCAACGATGCTCAACAGGGTGGCGTCGGCCGAGCCGATCAGGCCGGCTGCGACCCAGATGCTCTCAACAAGGCTGTTCATGGGTCCGCGTATCCTATAGGGCTCTGAGGTGTTCAGCGATATAAACAACTGTGCATAACGACAATTCTCGCGGCGTTCACCGGGTGGCCCTGTCCTACAGCCTGGTGCCAGATGCGCCGCTCGACGACCTGGTCTTGCACCCCCTGATACAGATGCTCGATGCGGTCGAGCGCAGGGGGTCGATCTCCGCTGCCGCACGAACCCTGGGCCTGTCTTATCGCCATGTCTGGGGTGAACTCAAGCGCTGGGAGGAATCTTTCGGCCGTCTGCTGATTGTTTGGGAGAAGGGGCAGAAGGCCCGGCTCACCAGCTTTGGTCAGAAACTCCTGTGGGCGGAGCGACAAGCGCAGTCGAGGCTTGCTCCCCAGATTGCGGCCCTTCGGGCGGACCTCGAGCGCGCCTTCGGGACGGCCTTTGATGACGAGGCCCATGTGCTGCCGGCCAGCGCGAGTCATGATGACGCGCTGGCTGCGTTTCGGCAGCATGCGCAGGCATCGGGCGTCTATCTCGACCTGCGTTTCTCGGGCAGCTTGGATGCGCTCTCCGCCATGGGGGACGGTCGGGTGAATGTGGCTGGGTTTCACCTGCCTGTGACTGTGGGGGGGCTAGACCCGAGCATTCGACAGGCCCTGGTGCGGCAGTTTCGTGAGGCCCTGGGCGGGGTTCGTGCCCAAGCCCTGCCATTTGCCCGACGCCAGCAGGGGCTGATGGTCGAGCCCGGAAACCCACTCAAGGTTCGATCGCTTGAAGATCTTTTGAGCGGGCGTTTCCGCTTCGTGAATCGAGGTCCCGGCGCGGGCACCAGGCTCATCCTGGATGCATGGCTCGCACAACAAAAGGTTGGTCAAGCGGCCATCAAGGGCTATCGCCATGAGGAGCCATCGCATGCGGCCGTGGCCGAGGCGGTGCGAACTGGGCTGGCAGATGTGGGCCTTGGTCTGGCCTCTGTGGCGCAGGGTCGGGGTCTCGGGTTCGTCCCACTCTTTGAGGAGGACTACTGGCTGGCCGTCCGAATGGATGGCATCAACGAGTCAGCGGTCAAGGCCCTGTTGGGCGAATTGGCTTCTGCCCGATGGCGGGCGGCCCTCTCGGAAATGCCTGGGTATCAGCCGTTGCCGCTCGCCGAACCTTGTTCCCTCGGGGTGGCGCTGGCTTAACCCTGCCGGACGCAGGGCATCGGTGGTTACCCCGGGGCCGTCTCTTGGGTACTTTGGTATGTTGAAGGCTTCTTAACTAACAGTTGTTTTCAAAGGATCTCGCAGTGTCAATGACCAACGAAATCATCCTTCAGGCGCTTCGCTCCACGGTGGTGCCCGACCTCGAGACCGATCTGGTCTCTGCGGGCATGGTGAAAAACCTTCAGATTCAGGATGCGGATGTCAGCCTCGATGTGGTCTTTGGTTTTCCAGCCAAGAGCCAGTTCGACTCGATTCGGAAGGGTGTGATCTCAGCCCTCAAGCAGGTCGGTGGCGTTGGCAATGTCAGTGTGTCAGTGAGCAGCAAGGTCCAGACCCATGCGGTGCAGCGTGGCGTCAAGCTCATCCCGAACGTCAAAAACATCATCGCCGTGGCCTCGGGCAAGGGCGGGGTGGGCAAGAGCACCACCACTGTGAACCTCGCCCTCGCGCTTGCCGCCGAGGGGGCAACGGTGGGGGTTCTGGATGCGGACATCTATGGCCCGAGCATTCCAACCATGCTTGGGGTGGTCGGCCGGCCGGAGTCACTCGATGGACAGACCATCGAGCCCATGATGGGGCATGGCCTTCAGACCAATTCGATTGGCTTTCTGATCGACAAGGACCAGGCCATGGTCTGGCGTGGTCCGATGGTCACCCAGGCGCTGGATCAACTTCTGCGACAGACCACTTGGAAAGACCTCGACTACCTCCTGATCGACATGCCGCCCGGCACGGGAGACATCCACCTCACCCTGGCCCAGAACGTGCCCATCACTGGCGCGGTGATTGTGACGACACCCCAGGAGATCGCCCTCATGGACGCCCGAAAGGGCTTGAAGATGTTCGAGAAGGTGTCGGTTCCGGTGCTCGGAATTGTCGAGAACATGAGCCTCTATGTCTGCCCGGATTGCGGGCACACCGCCCACATCTTTGGCGCTGGCGGTGGTGGGCTGATGGCGAGTGACTACAGCGTCCCGCTCCTGGGAAGCCTCCCCCTGAATCTTGGGATTCGCGAGCAGGCCGATGCTGGTCGTCCGACACTCGTCTCCGACCCCGATGGCGCCATCGCGGGCCTTTACAAGGGAATCGCGCGCAAGGTTGCAGTCCGTGTGGCGGGAATCGCCAAGGACATGAGCAGCAAGTTTCCCAGCATCGTGGTGCAGAACACATGACTGACACGGTCACCGCGCCAGAGTCTCGGCGGGTTGTGCCGGCGCGCTGGGTGCGGGTGCTGATTCATCAGCGACCTCAGGCGAGCGAATGGCAGCCCTTCCGATGGGAGCTCGCGAGCGTGACCTGGTGTGAGGATCTCTCTCCAGAGGAATCTGCCGGCACATTTTCCTGTGGCCCCACCGAGGCGGGCTGCTTTTTCAAGGTGACCCTCTACCCAGACGAGGCTGATGGCTATTACCTCAACTGCACGGCTGACTACCCGGCCTGGTTTGTGCACTGGCGGCTCGATGAGGAGGACCCCCTGGCGCGGCCCAAGGTGAACTTTGTCACGCTGAGTTACAACGAGGCGGGTCGCATCCTCGACTCCGGTGAACTGGTTGAGAATCTGCCAGTGGATCCGAACACAGCCGCATGGCTGGCCGCCTTCACCCAGGAGCATTTCGTGCCCGAACCGAGAAAGCGTCAGCGGCCTCAGTCCTTCCGCAGGGCCCATGAACGTGGTGAGCCCATCGATGGCTGATGACTTTCTCTCACGCTGGTCGCGCAAGAAGCAGCTAGACCATCAGATTTCGAACCTTGCCCGGGCGAGGCCCGAAGGCCAGGAGAGCCCGGTGCAGACGACATCGGATGCCGACCAGGATGTCTCTTCGGCAACCGCTGGGCCAGCGGCACCATCGGTCGCATCCCGGTCCCAGCCGCAGGGCGCCTCCGATGAAGCCTCCGGCGCTGAGCCGAGCCCTGCGATGGATGAGGCTCGAAGCCTCCCGGTGGGAGCAGACGTTCGTCGGTTCATGCAGTCGGACGTCTCAGAAGACGTCCGACGGGAGGCCCTGCAGAAACTCTTCTCGGACCCGATGTACAACGTGATCAGCGAGATGGACGACTATGTCGAGGATTACTCCAATCTTCCAAACCTGACGCGTGCAGAGTTGAAAACCCTCAACCATGTGAAGGGACTCTTTCTGTTTGAAGATCCCCCATGGAAGATCGAGGCGGAGGCTCGAGAGCGTGAGGCGGCTCTGAATCCGCCTGTACCGGACGACGCCTTGCAGGAGGAGTCTGCGGCCAACACCATCACGGTCTCTCCGCCGCCGCCTCACCTGGGTCGGATTCGCCCTGCCGGTGAGGCCTCGGAGGTCCAGGAGGATGAGGCAGGGCTGTCTGGACCAGTCTCCCATCGGTCCGACGTTCCGTTGGCCGGTCGTCGCTACCAACCCACCAAACGACAGGACAATCCATGAGCAAGTGCCTTGTTTGTTCTTGCAACAAGACCATGCCGCTCGATGAGGCTGCCGTCGGTCAGCCGGTCCACCAGGCCCTCTGTCGGCACGAGGTCGGGGTATTTCTCGAAGCCCTTGATCAGCCTGACGACCTTGTGGTCGCTTGCACCCAAGAGCAGGCGCTCTTCTCGGCCCTGGCCGATCAGAAGCCCTCGGCGGCCTTCACGTCCATTCGGTTCGTCAATATTCGCGAAACCGCGGGCTGGTCGAGTCAGGCCCAGCATGCTGTCCCCAAGATCAAGGCCCTGCTGGCCCATGCCCAGCTCCCGCAGGCGGATGCAGTGCCGTCCGTGTCCTACACATCCAGCGGCCGTCTCCTGGTGATTGGGCCGGCGACCATGGTCACCCCGGCGATGCAAATGGCAGCGGCCCACGAAGGCCTCTCACCCACAGCCCTGGTAACCGCGCACGATGGCCTCTTGCCGCAGAGTCGGCGACACCCGGTTTTCACGGGTTCGTTGCAGGCGCTGACCGGATTCCTCGGACGGTTTAACGCCCGCTGGGAACAGGTCAATCCCATCGACCTGGACATCTGTACGCGCTGCGGTGCCTGTCAACGCGTCTGCCCCGAGGGTGCCATCTCTGATGATTTCCAGGTCGACCTGACGCGGTGCCGATCCAGTCGGGATTGCGTGCGGGCGTGCGATGCGGTGGGCGCCGTCCGTTTCGATCGGCTCGGCGACATTCGTGAGGAAACCTTCGACCTGGTGCTCGACCTCCGAGAAACGCCCGCCTTTGGGCAGGCCGACACCCCCCAGGGATACTGGCACCTGACCGATGCCAACCCTCTGAGCATCTCTCAGATGCTCCCAGCGCTGGCGGCCCAGGTGGGTGAATTCGAGAAGCCGAAATTCTTCAAGTACGACCAACGGCTTTGTGCACATGGGCGCAATGCGAAGGTCGGCTGCTCGGCCTGTTTGGATGTCTGTTCGACGGCCGCCATCCGGTCCGTTTTTACCGATGGCCGTGGTCGAGTGGAGGTGGACCCGAACCTGTGCATGGGCTGCGGTGCCTGTGCCACGGTCTGTCCGTCGGGTGCGATGCGTTATGCGTATCCCTCTGCGGATCGAATTGCACTTGAAATGCGAAACCTCATTCGCAGCTATGAAGCCGCGGGGGGGCATTCGCCGAGCCTTCTCCTCCACGGGCAGACCCCAGGCCTCTCGGATGCCTCCGAGCTCATTGAAGACCTCGGCCGCGGCGCGCAGCGAGGAGCGCTCTCAGGCATTCCTGCCCACGTGATCCCGATGGGCCTGCACCATGCGGCGAGTGTTGGGCTCGAGGCGTGGCTGGCGGCGCTCTGTTACGGGGCCTCGGGCGTTCGCATTCTCATCAGTGGCCGAGAGGCGACAAGCTATCGAGAGGCTCTGGCCCAGCAGGTGGGGGTGGCCCAGTCACTCTTGCGAATGCTGGGGCTGCGAGAGGGTGCCATCTCACTTGTGGAGGCGGATGATGCAGCCGCACTTGATTTGGCCCTCGCCGGGGACGGGCCAGACCATGCACTGGTCAAGAGTCCGGCTGGCTTCGCCCTTGGGGATGACAAGCGGGCGGCCTTGGAGGCCTGCCTGGAACATCTCATGGTCCACGGTCAAACGAGCACCGCTGTGCTGCCGCTGCCCTCGCCGTTGCCCGCGGGTGCGCCGTTGGGTGGCCTGCAGCTCGACCTCGATCGCTGCACCCTTTGCATGTCCTGCGTGGGGGCCTGCCCAGAGGCGGCACTCAAGGCTGGTGGCGATCGGCCATTGTTGGCATTCATCGAGCGCAATTGTGTGCAGTGTGGGCTCTGCGTCCAGACCTGCCCTGAGTCGGCCCTCGCCTTGGACCCTCGCCTCGCCCCGCTGGCCGATCGGCGAGAGGCCCTGACGCTGCATGAGAGCCAGCCTTTCTGTTGCGTCAAGTGTGGGCGACCGTTTGCAACCAAGCAGGGCCTTCAGGCCATGCTGCTGAGGCTCGGCTCCCACCCAGCGTTTCAGGGAGACGGTGCCAGGCGTCTCGAGATGTGTGGTGACTGTCGGGTGGTCGATATGGTGGAGAAATCATGACGAACGAAGCCTTCAAACCTGCAGTCACCGTCAACCTCCAATCTGCCTCCAGCGCACTGGACCACGGCCAGTCGGATGAAGACCTTGCGCGGGCTGACCTCTACGGGCTCCTCGCAGAGCTCTTCGGGGCGGCGCCCACAGATGGGTTTTTCAATCGCTTGGCGGCATCCCCCGCATCACCGGAGGACGAGCCGGACACGCCCTTGACTTCGGCCTGGAGATCCCTTGTGACCAAGGCAGCTGCGTCGGCTCCCTTGGACATTCGACAAGAGTTCGAGGCGCTTTTTGTGGCGGTCGGCAAGCCCGAGGTGGTGAGCAATGCATCCTTTTACCTGGCTGGCGCACTGCACCAGCAGCCGCTGGTCGACATTCGGGCGGACCTCGCGGCCCTGGGCATCGAGCGAGATCCGCAGGCGACCGAGACAGAGGACCATGTCGCAGCGCTCTTCGAGGTGATGCGGTTTCTGGTGGCCGGGGAACTGGACGACGACGGGCCGCCGCGCAACCTGCTGCTCGAGCAGCGGACCTTCTTCCACGCGCATCTGAGCGGCTGGGTCTTTGATTTCTTCGATGCGGTCGAGCGGCATCCGAGGGCCGACTTTTACCGCGCAACAGTCGAGTTTGCCCGGGCCTTCATGGATGTGGAGCGGCAGGCCTTCGACATTTATGTGGCGGCCCAGGACCCTGGGCAGGGTTAACCTGATGGTCACTTTCGGGTTTTCCCTATAACCGAAGCGTCATAAGGCCGCTACTCTTAGCCATATAGACCATACCTACCTTGCAAGGAGATAACCATGACCAAAAAAGACAATCGTCGCGCGTTTCTGGGGGCCGTGGGAGCGTCTGCGGTGGCCGCAGCCTCCGTCGCAGCCGTGGGGTCCTCTCAGTCTGATGAGCAGGCCGTGTCTGCCGGCGTGACACCGCAGCAACAGGCCGAAAGCCGCGAGGGTTATCAGCTCACCGAGCACGTGCGTCGTTACTACGAAACGGCAATGTCCTAATCGAACCAGCACCCACCAAGGAACTCAGACCATGACCATCCTTCGTAAAAAATCCACCTCTCCCGCTGGCTCGCGCGCAAGCGGGTTCGTCAATAGCCTTGCGCGTGCGATCGATGGGCGTTCCCCCACGATTGATCGTCGGGCCTTCTTAAAGCGCTCCGGGCTTGGTGTGGGTGTTGGAATTGCAGCGGGGCAGCTGAGCTTTGTGCGAAAGGCGCAGGCTGCGCCGGCGGGTGCAGACAAGCTCGATGGCAAGGGAAAGATCGAGGTCAAGCGCACGGTCTGCTCCCACTGCTCGGTGGGCTGCGCGATCGATGCGGTCGTGGAAAACGGGGTATGGACGCGGCACGAGCCCGTATTCGATTCCCCCATCAACCTGGGTGCCCACTGTGCGAAAGGTGCCGCCATTCGTGAACACGGTCACGGAGACCATCGTCTCCGTTATCCCATGAAGCTGGTCGACGGCAAATACACCCGGATCTCCTGGGACCAGGCCCTCACCGAGATCTCGGCCAAGATCAAGGAGCTCCAGAAAAAGAGCGGCCCCGATTCCCTGTTCCTCGTCGGATCATCCAAGTGTGGCAACGAGCAGGGCTACCTGCAGCGCAAGTTCGTGGCCTTCATGGGCACCAACAACTGTGACCACCAGGCCCGTATTTGTCACTCCACCACCGTGGCGGGAGTGGCGAACACCTGGGGTTACGGCGCGATGACCAACAGCTACAACGACATGCGCAATGCCAAGTCGGCCATCTACATCGGCTCGAACGCTGCAGAGGCCCACCCAGTCTCGATGCTGCATCTTCTCGCAGCCAAAGAACAAAATGGCTGCAAGGTGATCGTGGTCGATCCGCGCTTCACCCGCACGGCGGCGAAGGCCGACCAGTACATTCGGCTTCGCTCCGGAACAGACGTGCCCTTCCTGTTTGGCCTCCTCTATCACATCTTCAAGAACGGCTGGGAAGACACCAAGTACATCAATGACCGTGTCTGGGGCATGGACCAGATCAAGAAAGAGGTCATGGAGAAATGGACGCCTGCGAAGGTGGCAGAGGTCACTGGGGTGCCTGAGGCCCAGATGTACCAGGCTGCCAAGACGCTGGCCACCAACCGGCCCGGAACCATCGTTTGGTGTATGGGGCAGACCCAGCACACCATCGGCAACAACATGACCCGCGCTTCCTGCATTTTGCAGCTGGCCCTGGGCAATGTGGGTGTCTCGGGTGGCGGTGCAAATATTTTCCGCGGTCACGACAATGTGCAGGGCGTCACCGACGTGGGCCCGAACCCCGACTCACTGCCCGGCTACTACGGCCTGGCCGAGGGTTCTTGGAAGCATTTCTGCGGTGTCTGGGGTGTCGACTTCGAGGCCATGAAGGCTCGCTTCTCCGAGGGCATGATGGAGGCCAAGGGCACCACGGTCTCTCGGTGGTTCGATGCCGTCCTCGAGAGCAACGAGAACGTCCAGGGTGGAAACGTCAAGGGCCTCTTCATGTGGGGGCATGCGCCGAACTCTCAGTCCCGCGGCATCGATCAGAAGAAGGCGATGGACCTCCTCGACCTGCTCGTGGTGGTGGATCCCTATCCCACTGCCACAGCCTCCATGGCGGCCATGAAGATCGATGGCAACAAGGTCAACCCCAACCGACAGGTCTACCTCCTGCCGGCCGCTACGCAGTTCGAGTGTGCTGGCTCGATCACCGCCTCAAACCGTTCGATTCAGTGGCGCGAGAAAGTCATCGATCCGCTCTTTGAGTCGTTGCCCGATCATGTGATCATGCAGGCCTTGGCCGACAAGCTGGGCTTCGGAACCGAATGGTCGAAGAATTTCAAGATGCTCAAGACCACTTTCCATGGGAAGGAGTGGCGCGAGCCCGAGATCGAATCCGTGCTGCGTGAAATCAACAAGGGTGTCTGGACCATCGGCTACACGGGCCAAACTCCCGAGCGTCTCAAGGCCCACATGCGCAATATGCATCTCTTCGATGTCAAGACCTTACGGGCCAAGGCGGGCAAGGACAAAGAAACCGGCTACGACCTCTCCGGGGATTACTTCGGCCTTCCGTGGCCATGCTGGGGCAATGACAAGCTCAAGCATCCAGGGTCGCCCAACCTCTATCAGCCTTCAAGGCACGTGATGGATGGTGGTTCTCCCTTCCGGGCCCGCTTCGGGGTGGAGAAGGACGGACAAAGCCTCCTGGCGGCGAACGGTTCGAGCACCAAGGGTTCTGATCTGAAGGACGGCTACCCCGAGTTTGATCACACCATCCTGAAGAAGTTGGGCTGGTGGGATGAGCTCACGGCCAAGGAGAAAGAGTTGGCCGAGGGTAAGAATTGGAAGACGGACTTGTCCGGCGGCATCATCCGGGTGGTGATGAAGAACCACGGCTGTCACCCTTACGGCAACGCCCGGGCACGGACGGTCGTCTGGAACTTCCCCGACCCCGTGCCGGTGCACCGAGAGCCGCTCTACGGCACTCGCCCCGACCTCATCGCAAAATATCCCACGTACGAGGATAAGAAGGGTCATTGGCGCTTGCCCGTGCTCTACAAGTCGATCCAAGACAAGAACGTGGCCGACAAGGTGCACGAGCGCTTCCCGCTGGTCATGACATCGGGTCGTCTGGTCGAATACGAGGGCGGCGGAGAGGAGACGCGTTCGAACAAATGGCTTGCGGAGCTCCAGCAGGATAACTTCGTGGAGATCAATCCGAAAGCGGCTTCGGCCCGCGGCATTCGCGATGGTGAGTATGTCTGGGTGAAATCCCCCACGGGTGCTGAGATCAAGGTGAAGGCCATGGTGACCGAACGGGTTGGTGTCGACACCGTGTTCATTCCGTTCCACTTCTCCGGATGGTGGCAGGGCAAGGACATGCTGGCCTTCTATCCAGATGGTACGGCGCCGATCGTCCGTGGCGAGGCCGTCAATACCGCGACGACCTACGGCTACGACTCGGTGACGAACATGCAGGAAACCAAGACCACCGTTTGTCAAATCGTTAAGGCTTAAGGCGAAAAGGAAAAATCACCATGGCTCAAATGAAATTTATTTGTGATACCGAGCGCTGCATTGAGTGCAACGGCTGCGTGACTGCCTGTAAAGCCGAGCACGATGTGCCTTGGGGTGTGAACCGGCGCCGCGTCGTCACCATCAACGACGGTATTGCGGGAGCAGAGAAGTCCATCTCCGTGGCTTGTATGCATTGTGCTGATGCCCCATGCATGGCGGTCTGCCCGGTCAATTGCTTCTACAAGACCGACGAGGGTGTGGTACTTCACGACAAGGACGTCTGCATCGGATGTGGCTACTGTTCCTACGCCTGTCCTTTCGGTGCGCCGCAGTTCCCCTCCGACGCCGCCTTCGGCATGCGGGGCAAAATGGACAAGTGCACCTTCTGTGCGGGTGGCCCTGAGAAGAATGGCTCGAAAGAAGAGAACGACAAGTACGGCCGTAATCGCCTTGCAGAGGGCAAGCTGCCAGCCTGCGCCGAGATGTGTGCAACGAAGGCACTTCTGGCGGGAGACGGCGACACCATTGCGGACATCTTCCGCAGCCGTGTCACAGTGCGTCAGACCAGCGGGAAGGCTGCGGGCGCAGAACTCTTCGGATGGGGAACGGCCTACGGCAAGAAGCCGGCTCAGCCAGCCGAGAAGCGGAGCTGATCATGACCATGAAACGAACCGTATTGGCCGTGTCCACCGTGCTTGCCCTGTCCGCGTGTGGGCAGGCGCAAGACGCTGCAACTGCATCCGGTCCGAAGCCCGACCAAAAGCCTTATGTTGAGGCGGACAACAACTACTCTGCGAAGAGCTTTAGTTCGGGCGACAATGCTAGCTGGCAAAAGGCCATCAAGGACCGCGCACAGCATCAAAACGATTACGTTCGGTCGCGCGCGCTATGACGGGGCTGCACAAGGTGTTAAAGGGTGTCGGCGCGCTCGTCCTGAGCCTGACGGCATCCGTGGCCTTCGCCCAACAAGGCGCTGCGCCACAGCCCGGTAGCCTGCCGGGCATTCAGTCGCAGAACGTCCTAGAGCTGAAGCCAGAGGCTGCTCAGCAGATTGAGCGAGACGCGGTGCAGCCCGCCAACAACGCACCGGTCTGGCGTGAGGTGAACCGGGATGTTGAGCATTACAGTGCGATCAAGACCCCGGAAGCGGGCGTTCTCATTCAGTCGGGTGGGAATGACTGGCGGCTATTTCGCAACGGGGTGATCACCGTCTTTGGCGGCTGGTTGCTGGCGATTGCGCTGGCTGCTGTGGGGATGGCCTACCTCATCAAGGGCACTATCCGCCTGCATGATGGTGCATCTGGGAAGATGATTCTTCGGTTCACCGCGATGGAGCGTTATGCCCACTGGGCCATGGCCATCACCTTTGTCATCCTGGCGGTCACCGGCATCATCCTACTGTGGGGCAAGTACTTTCTGCTGCCCATCCTCGGTGGTGATGCCTACGGCCCGCTCGCGTGGCTCTTGAAAAATGTCCACAACATCGTTGGACCGATTTTCACCATTAGCGTGGTCGTCTTCTTCGTGCTGTACGTGAAGGACAACATCCCCAATGGCCAGGATATTCAATGGCTTGTGAGCGGGGGCAAGGGCTCCAGCCACCGGTTCAACGGTGGAGAGAAGCTCTGGTTCTGGTTTGGCGTGACCGTGCTCGGCCTGGTGGTCTCTGCCTCGGGATGGGTCCTGAATTCCATTGTGCCTGGGGTTGATTTCTTCAGTCGGGCAGACATGCAGTTGGCCAATGTGGTGCATGGGGTGGCCTCCATCCTCTTCATGGCCATGTCGGTTGGCCACATCTACATCGGTTCCATTGGAATGGAGGGTGCATTCCAGGGGATGAAGACCGGTTATGTGGATGAGAACTGGGGCAAAGAGCACCACGACCTCTGGTACAACGACGTCAAGCGGGGTGGTGATCACCGCGGCCGCGTGGGCGCCTAGGGCTGGTCGTACCGATAAAATGGCGGGCCGAGTGCCCGCCATTTTCGTTTAAGTCTCTAGCCCTTACACCATGTCGATTGCAGCTGCCTTACCAGCCTTGACGGATGCTGCCGTCCCGCTGGTCTCGCCTGTCACGGTCATTGACGAGCAAGGCCGCGAGAAAGAAATCTTCATTCCAGGCGAACGGCCCCTCACGGTCTATGTGGACAAGCAGGAGCTGGTCACGCTCATGACGCTGGGCGGCGCGCCCGAGGCGCTCGTGCTGGGCTATCTCAAGAACCAGCGTTTTGTGCAGGCCCTCGACGAGATTGTGTCCATCCAGGTCGACTGGGAGGTGGGCGCTGCATCCGTGGTCACGCGCAGCGGCATCAAGGCGCTCAAGGAACGTCAAGAGAAGCGCACGGTCACCACCGGCTGTGGCCAGGGCACGATCTTTGGCGACATCCTCACCGACCTAGACCAGGTCACCTTGAACCCGCAGGCAAGGCTCGATCAGCGAACCCTGGTGGCGGTCGTCGACCGTGTTCGTCAGCATCGCTCCGTCTACAAGCAGGCGGGCTCGGTGCATGGCTGCGCGCTCTTTCGTCGCTCCGAGATGCTCATGTTCATCGAGGACGTCGGCCGGCACAATGCGGTCGATGCGATTGCCGGCCGCATGTGGCTCGAAGGCCTGGAGGGCGATGAGCTCATCTTCTACACCACGGGGCGTCTCACCTCCGAGATGGTCATCAAGGGTGCCCAGATGGGTATTCCATTCCTGCTGTCGCGCTCGGGCGTCACACAGATGGGCCTGGACATGGCCCGCCGCGTGAACCTCAGCCTGTTTGGTCGGTGTTCAGGCGAGCACTTTCTAATTTACAGCGGTGCGGAGCGGTTCATTCCAGCCCAGCAGCAGGCTGTCTAGCCCGCCATAGGAGATGGCCCGCATGGCCTGCCGGCGCACGGCGGGCTTGGCATGGTAGGCCACGCTCAGTCCCGCCACCGACATCATGGGCAGGTCATTGGAACCGTCGCCCACGGCAATGACCTGGCCAGTGGGGCAGCCCAACGCCTCGCAGAGTTCGAGCACCGTGTCTTTTTTGGCCTGGCCGTCGATCAGAGGCCCCAAGAGCCTGCCCGTGAGGCAACCATCCACCACCTCCAGCCGGTTGGACCGCACCCGGTCAATGCCCAGTTGCTCGGCCACGAAGTCTGTGAAGTGGGTGAAGCCACCCGAGACGAGCAGGGTGGTGAGCCCAGCTGCCTTGGCCTCGGCCACGAGCCTTGCGGCCCCCGGGTTAAAGCGCAGTCGCTCCTCGATCACCTGGGCCACGGCGCCGACAGACAGGCCCGCCAGGAGTGCCACCCGCTGGCGCAGACTCTCTGCATAGTCGGCAATCTCGCCGCGCATGGCAGCCTCGGTGATCGCGGCCACGGCCGCCTTCTGGCCACAGTAGTCCGCGAGTTCATCGATGCACTCGATATTGATCATGGTCGAGTCCATGTCCATGGCGAGCACCCGAAAGTC
>JBEARM010000023.1:0-16540 GCA_041163175.1 Pseudomonadota bacterium
TGTTGGCAATCACCAGACCTCCGGGCACGCGGTCAAGCCAACGGTGAAGGGACTCATAAATGTCGCGTCCTGCGTTGGTGCTCCCGATGGCGGCACCCAGCAGAATAAAAAGCGGGATGGTGAGCAGTGCAAACGAGGCAAGCTCGTCCATCATCACCAGGGGGATGTTCGCCAGACTGGCCACGCCATTGAATGCCACCAGAAAACCCGCGGCCACCAGGCTCAAGCCCCAGGCGATCGGGAGACCTGAGAACAGCACGACCAGGGTAACAAGGAGGATCAGGCCCCCAATCTGCAACTCATTCATGCGGGCTGCTCCTGCAGTTCAGGTTTCATGAAGACCATGATCTCCGCCACATACTGGGCCGAGGTCATGAAAAAGCCAATTGGCATGGTTGCGTAGAGCGGCCACTTGTAGGGTGCCCAGACGCTCTCGGTGCGCTCCCCCTTGAGGAAGGAATCCAACGCAAACTCCAGACCGAGAAATCCAAGGAACAGCGTCGCCGCCAGCCCGACCACCAGGGTGATGGCTGTGAGGGTCCGAGCAGTGGCAGGAGGCAAATAAACAGAAAGCAGGTCGACACCGACGTGACCCTTGGTCTTGAGCGTGTAGGGGCTCGCCAGAAAAAGCGAGCAGACCATCAAGAAGACGCCCAGTTCCAGTTCCCAGGACGTCGAATACCCCAGGGTGCGATAGAGCACCATCCAGCAGATCACCACCGTGGCTGTGGCAAGGCACAGAGCCGCGACCAGCGCCATGGCATCACAGACCCGGCTCATTCCTCGCACATATTGTTCCATGCTCACCCACTCATCACAGGGCAAAAAAAAACCGGGTGCCTCGACATAGGGGCACCCGGCAGTTCAGATCATTACTTCTTGGCAGCTGCCTTGAGCAGTTCGTCCATGAGCCCTTTGGCCGTGGGCGAGATCTTGGCGTACTCTGGGTATGCAGTTTTCTTGGCCAGCGCGACCCAGGCATCAAACTCTTGCTTGGTCATCTCGCGCGCCGTTCCGCCTGCCTTCACATAGGCGTCGGCCATCTTGTTGGTGGCCTCGCGCTGAATGGTCAGGAAGAATGCATCCGACTTCTCAGCGGCCTCTTCGAAGATCTTTTTCTGCTTGGGCGTGAGCTTGTCCCAGGCCTGCTTGGACATCACCAAGGGCTGGAGCAGCATCCACAGCGCGCTGTCGCCGCCCACGGTGGCGTGCTTGGTCTGCTCATAAAGACGCATCGACACGAAGGTCTCTGCGGAGGTGAGCGCACCAGAGAGCACCCCCGACTGCAGGCCCGAGTAGATCTCAGACGACGCCATGGCGGTAACGGACGCACCAGCTGCCTTTAGCATGGACTCAAATGTTGGGTCAGCGGCTCGAAGCTTCTGGCCCTTGACGGAGTCTGGGCCCGACACCGGGCTGGCCTTGGTGGCAAAGCCACCGGGCGTCCACCACCAGGTGATGATGCGAAAGCCATTCTTTTCAGACAGCGCCTGGAGCTTCTTGTAATAGCCCGTTTTCTTGAGATCCATCGCGAAATCAAGATTCGGGATGGTGCCCGGCAGAATCACGGCAGAGAATTCTTTGGCCTTGCCCACAGCATAGGACATCGGGAAGATGGCCATCTCGAGCGTGCCATTCTGGATGGCATCGAGCTGGGCGACTGGCTTGATGCCGAGTGACTGGGCGGGGTAGATGCGGAACTTGATGGAGGGATCGGCCTTCTCGACCTCCTTCACGAACATCCGCGCAGCGCGGTCACGGCCATCGACATTGGCCTTCCACTGGTGAGAGATCTTGATCTCCATGGCTTGGGCCTGAAGGCTGACGCCAGACAGACCCATAGCAGCTGCGAGACCAACCAGGGCGAAAGGCCTTGCGACGGATTTGAACAATTGCTTCATGCGGAGTCTCCTTGTTTTGTTCTGGGGTCTTGAGCCCCTGATCATCTCGAACCTTTTGACGCGGCGCATCAGGGAAACCCCTTCCTCGCCCAGCCCCAGTCTCTCAGAATCAGCCACGGCCAACAAATGGCATGTTTGTGGCGAGGATGGTCATGCTTTGAATATTCGCGGACAAAGGCAATGAGGCCATGTACCGCACGGCCTCTGCCACGTGAGACATGTCCATGAGCGGTTCGGCCTTGCGCGTGCCGTCGGCCTGCAGGGCGCCTGCCCCAAAGCCCGAGGTCATCTCCGAGGCCGCGTTGCCGATGTCAATCTGGGAGCAGGCAATCGAGAAAGACCGGCCATCGAGCGAGAGTTGCTTGGTCAGGCCCGTGATGGCGTGCTTGGTTGTGGTGTAACCCACCGACTGAGGCCGCGGTGCATGGGCAGAGATAGAACCATTGTTGATGATGCGCCCCCCTTGGGGCAACTGCCGGCGCATCTGTCCAAAGGCGGCACGCGCACAGTAGAAGGCTCCGTGAAGGTTGACATCCACCGACTGCTGCCAGGCCTCAATGGGCATTTCATCGATCAAGGCCCCGGGAGGGAAAATGCCTGCATTGTTAAAGAGCAGGTCGAGCCGGCCGTGCTGGGCGACGACCGCCTCAAAGAGCCGCTCAACATCGGACGACACCGACACATCGGCACACACCACCGACGCCCTGGCGTGCCCCTGCGCAGTCTCGATCAAGGGTGCTTCACGCCGTCCCGTGAGGACCACCGACCAGCCATCATTCAGGAGGGCTCGCGCGCAGGCACGCCCGATGCCACTGCCCGCGCCCGTCACCAGGGCAATTCCGCGACTGTCTTGAGTCATGATTTACTCATTCCCTTCTCTACGTTCTGATTGCAACATGACGACCCACGCACCATACGCCATCCTCTATCTGCATGGCTTTCGAAGCTCTCCTGCCTCCAGCAAGGCCATGCAGCTCAACACCTGGCTGGCCGAGAAGGGCGTGCCCTACGCCTGTCCAGCCCTCGACATCCATCCCAGGCAGGCCATGGCGCAAGCCCTCGAGGCCGTCGAGGCGGCGCGTGCCAGGGGCCTGCGACCCAGGCTCATCGGCAGTTCCTTGGGTGGGTTCTACGCCAGTTGTCTCATGGAGACGCACCCCGCCCGCGAAGAATTCAAAGCCTGTCTGATCAATCCGGCCTGCTACCCCGGCCGTGACCTGGCCGGCCAGGTTGGGCGACACAAGGCCTGGCACAGCGATGAATGGCTCGAGTTCACGGCCAATGACGTGACCGACCTGACCGACATGGCCGTGGGCCTCACCAGTCCCGAGCGTTATCTGCTGGTGGCCGCCACCGGCGACGAACTCCTAGACTGGCGTGAAATGGTGGACCACTACCCCGGCGCCCAGCATCGCGTTGTTCAGGGCTCGGACCACGGCCTCTCAGACTTCGCAGACCACTGGCCCTGCATCCAAGACTTCTTGCTGAGCGACTAGGCCTTGGGAAAGGGCACGCGCCGCAGCAGCACCAGGCCCACCACAAAGAATAGGCCCGTCACCAGAATGGCCAGCCGATGGTCGTTCCCCGTGAGCCAGGTGGTGAGGCCATAGGCCAGGGGGCCCATCACCGCCGCAAGGTTCACCGCCACACCCCAGTCTCCGAAGGCCTCGGCCTGATGATCCCGCGGTGAGAGTGCGCCCACCACCGCCCGGGCACCGCTCTGTGAGGCGCCCATCGCCAGGCCTGCCAACCAGAAGTGGGCCTCGGTCTCACCGAAGGCCGCCACCAGCACCATGACGATCCAGAGCACGAGGGCGCCGGAGAGGCTGTCTCGGTGACCAAGCCGATCCTGAATCCAGCCAAAGGCCGCCGCCCCAATGCTGGCCGTGATGTTGACCACCAGCAGCAGTGCGATGGTCTCGGCCATGCCAAAGCCCATGGCCTGCTGTGCATAAATGGCCGCCAACGTGATCACCGCCGACACACCAGACTGGTAAAACACCACGGCCCATAAAAACTGCCCAAGGGCGCTTCCATGCTCGCCATGGCCCAGGGCATCCGCTTGGGCATGCCTGCTGCGAAGCAACCGGCCCCAGGCAGCGCGCCAGTCCACCTCCACCGCCGGCTCGCGCTCCTTGAGCACCGCCAAGGCCGGCAGGCCCACCAGCCAGAAGACCAAGGCGGTGATGGCCAACGACCCTGCCATGAGGTCCTGGGCCGTGGGCTGCCCCACGACACCCTGGGCCACCGAGGAGACCCAGACAAGGGAGAGTCCCAGGGTGAGTAGGCCCCCGAGATAGCCCCAGGCCCAGCCCCAGCCCGAAAGTCGGCCGAGGGCGCCCGGCCCCGCCAGGCTGCGCATAAAACCCGCGCTCAGGTCTTGGTGGGTGGCATAGGCCACGTTCGAGACCAGCAATAAGGCTGCCGCCGGCCAGAGGTCGCCTGGCCCGCATTGGGTCAGACCCAGTGTGGCGGCGCCACAGAGCAGGGTGGCCACCAACAGCAGGGGCCGCTTGGCACGGTGGGCATCGGCATAGGCCCCAAGAAAGGGTGCGCTGAACATGACCACGAGATAACTGGCCGAGAGCACCAAGGTCCAGACCAGTGTGGCGTGGGCCACGTCGTCCATCACCACGGACACAAAGTAGGCATTGAAGACCGCCGTGAGCACGACCGTGGTGTAGCCGGAGTTGGCGAAATCCAGGCTGGCCCAGGCAAAGACCTCTCGCCGGGTGACGGGTGGATCAGGCAGAATGCTTGATGACGAGCTCATCCTGGCGTGCGTCTCTTTCAGCGTGAACAGTAAGCGCGAACAATAACCGTTGACAACGAAACTCTACATCCGCACCTTCGGGTGCCAAATGAACGAATACGACTCGGCCAAAATGGCCGATGTGCTGGCGGCTGCCGAGGGTTTGGAGCCCACCGACACGCCTGAAGACGCCGATGTCATTCTGTTTAACACCTGCTCGGTGCGCGAGAAGGCGCAAGAAAAAGTCTTCTCAGACCTCGGCCGCGCCCGAGACCTCAAGAAGCGCAAGCCTGGCCTGATCATCGGCGTGGGGGGCTGCGTGGCCAGCCAGGAGGGCGAGTCGATCGTTCGCCGTGCGCCTTATGTGGACCTGGTCTTTGGCCCCCAGACCCTGCATCGCCTGCCAGACCTCATCGCCGCCCGGCGCGCCTCTGGCCGGCCTCAGGTCGACATCTCCTTTCCCGAGATTGAAAAATTCGACAACCTGCCGCCCGCCCGAATCGAGGGGCCCTGTGCTTTTGTCTCGATCATGGAAGGCTGCAGCAAATACTGCAGCTTCTGTGTGGTGCCCTACACCCGGGGCACCGAGGTCTCCAGACCCGCCGTGGATGTGCTCGCAGAGGTGGCTGAGCTCGCAGCCCAAGGCGTGAAAGAGGTGACGCTGCTGGGCCAGAACGTCAATGCCTTTCTCGACCACGAGGCCGAGATCGACTTCACGGGCCTGCTCGAACTCGTCAGCGAGATCGACGGCATTGAGCGCATCCGGTTCACCACCTCCCACCCCAAAGAATTCAGTCCGCGTCTCATCGAAGCCTTTGGCCGACTGCCAAAGCTCGCAGACCATGTGCACCTGCCGGTGCAGTCGGGCAGCGACCGCATCCTTGCGGCCATGAAGCGGGGGTACACCGCCCTGGAATACAAGAGCATCATTCGGCGACTGCGGGCCGTGCGGCCTGGCCTGGCCTTGTCCACCGACTTCATCGTGGGCTTTCCTGGCGAGACCGAGGACGACTTCCAGGCGAGCATGGCCCTCATCGCAGCCTGCGGCTTTGAGAGCGCCTACTCCTTCATCTACAGCCCAAGGCCCGGCACACCCGCAGCCGACCTCCCAGATCAGACGCCGGCAGCCGAGAAGCTCAAGCGCCTGCAAACGCTTCAGGCCGCCATCGACCAGAACGGCCAGGCCCTTCAGGCCGCCATGGTGGGCACCCAGCAGCAGGTGCTCATCGAAGGGCCTGCCAAGAAGAATCCATCAGAGTGGATGGGTCGCACACCGAACAATCTGGTGGTGAATATCGAAGGGCATCCCCGGCTGGTCGGCCAGATCATCCCGGTGGAGATCACCCAGGCCTACGCCCACAGCCTTCGGGGTAAGGCCCTCTAATGCCCAGGCCCAGCATCAGCAAGCGCCGTCTGAGCCTGCTCGAAGGGGACAACACCCAGCTGGCCAACCTGTGTGGCCCCATGGAACAGAACCTTCGCAGCATCGAGACCAGCCTGGACATCACCATCCGTCGGCGAGGCACGGTCTTTGAGGTCAGCGGCACCGACGCCCCGAATGTCGAGGCGGGCACCAGCCTGCTGGAGCGCCTCGCCCAGCAGGCGGAACACCCACTGGCCATCAAGGATGTGCAACTGGCCGTCGTCGAACAACGGCGGCCCAGCCTGGCCGCAGCCGACGAGGACAGCCACGAGGCGGGTGTGCCCATGCTTCGAACCCGCAAGCACGACCTGCGCGGCCGAACGCCCACACAGCGGGCGTATCTGCAGGCCATTCAGTCCAACGACATCAGCTTTGGGCTGGGGCCCGCCGGCACCGGGAAGACCTTTCTTGCCGTGGCCTGCGCCGTCGATGCCCTCGAGCGCGACCTGGTTCAGCGGCTCATTCTCACGCGCCCGGCCGTAGAGGCTGGTGAGCGGCTCGGTTTTCTGCCCGGCGACCTTTCCCAGAAGGTAGACCCCTACCTGCGGCCCCTCTACGACGCACTCTACGACCTCATGGGTCTCGACCGCGTCACCAAGCTTTTCGATCGACAAGTCATTGAAGTGGCGCCACTCGCCTACATGCGTGGCCGAACGCTCAACCATGCATTCGTCATTCTCGATGAGGCCCAGAACACCACCTGCGAACAAATGAAGATGTTCCTTACTCGCATTGGGTTTGGTAGCAAGGCTGTGATCACCGGAGACCCCTCCCAGGTCGACCTCCCCAAGGCCCAGACCAGTGGCCTGGTCGATGCCCAGCGGGTCTTGTCCGATGTGCGCGGGATTTCATTCACGCAATTCAGCAGTCGCGATGTGGTTCGGCATCCCCTGGTGGCCCGCATCGTGGAGGCCTATGACGCCGCGTCTTAGGCTGCACCTCACCGACCCGGACAGCCTGCCGCTCTCAAGGCCTCGCATTCGCAGGCTGCTGCTCGCAAGCCTCGATGCCGCCTGCCAGAGCGCCGAGATCACGGTGGCCACCGTGGGCCGGGCCCAAGGCCGCCAGCTCAATCGGGACCACCGCGGCCAAGACCACGCCACCAACATCCTGACCTTTGCGCTCGAGCCCCTGCCCCACCTGCAGGCCGACCTGGTCCTCTGCATGCCCGTGGTGGCTGCAGAAGCCAGGCAGCAGGGCAAGCCCCTGGTGCATCACCTGGCCCACCTGCTTGTGCATGGCGCACTGCACGCCTGTGGGCTCGACCACCAGGGGGATGATGAGGCCGAGGACATGGAGGCCTTGGAGCGCCGCATTCTGACGCGGTTTCGGATTCCAGACCCCTATGGCACACTGTCACCTGTTGCAACTTCCCATGCCCCTGCATGAACGAACCAGACCCTAGGCCCTCGGGCCTGAGTCAATTTGTCAAGCGCCTGGTCGATCGCCTCCTGAGGCGAACCGATGAAAAAGAAGAGCTTCTCGAGCAACTCCGAGAGGCCGAGGCCCACGATGTCATCGATGCCGATGCCGTTTCCATGATGGAGGGCGTGCTGCAGGTCTCCGACCTGTCTGTCCGCGACCTCATGGTGCCGCGGGCCCAGATGGATGTCATCGACATCAACGACAGCCTTGAAGACATCATTGCCTTTGTCATCGAGCGGGCCCACTCTCGCTTCCCCGTCACCGATGGCAAGAAGGACAACGTCATTGGTGTGCTACTTGCCAAAGACCTGCTCAAGGTGCTCTCGGAGGAGGGCCAGGACGTGCGAGGCCTCTTGCGGCCGGCGGTCTATGTGCCGGAATCCAAGCGGCTCAATGTGATGCTGCGAGACTTCCGGCTGAATCGAAATCACATTGCCATCGTGGTCGACGAGTACGGCGGCGTGGCAGGGCTCATCACCATCGAGGATGTCCTCGAACAGATTGTTGGTGACATCGAAGACGAACACGACATCGATGAGGATGAGGACAACATCGTCGCCCTTCCCCATGAGTCCGGCCAGTTCCGGGTGAAGGCCATCACCAGCCTCGAACAGTTCAATGAGTTCTTCGAGGTGCAACTCGAGAGCGAGCAGTCCGACACCATCGGTGGCCTGGTCACCGACCATCTCGGCCGAGTGCCACACAAAGGCGAGACCGTTCTGCTCCATGGCTTCTCCTTTGACATTCAACGGGCAGATGCCCGAACCGTGCAGGTGATGCTGGTCAAGCGGTCCACAGACGAATCGACCGACTCGGACAATGGATCAGACCCTGCTGGGCTGGCTCACTAGCCTCTCCTCTCTGCTGGTCCTGGCCTTGCTGCTGCACCTCTGGCAGCGGCCAGAGCGCTGGGGGCCAAGGCTCGGAGCAGGCCTGCTCATCCTGCTCTGCCTGCTCGGCTTTCACTGGATCTTCATCAGCCTGCACCGCTACGGGGAGATGCCGGCCGCGGTGGCGGCCATCGCCACGTTCCTGCTCGCCCTCTATGTCGCCGCCTACGGCATCTTTGCGGGCTGGCTCATCCGAAGGCACCGCCTCTCACCCTTGTCCGTCGCAGGCCTTATCACCCTGCTCGAGTGGCTGCGCGGCGAACTCTTCACCGGCTTTCCGTGGCTCAACTGGGGCTACCAGCAGATCGACAGCCCGCTCTCGGGCTACGCAGCCCTGGGAGGCGTCTATGCGGTGGTGCTGATCACCGCCCTGTGTGCCGCATGGATTGCCCAGTGGCGCGCACTGGGACTCATGGGGGTGGCAGGCCTGCACCTGCTGGGGGTCTACCTGGGCACCCTGGCCCACACCAGCCCGGAGGGTCAGCCGATTCAGGTGGCCCTGGTGCAGTCGGCCGTTCCCCAGCAAATGAAGTTCGACCCGGCCCACTCGGCGCAGTTGGAGGCTGCCCAACTGGAAATGGCCCTGGCGGCCAGCCGTACCGGCAGTGCACTGGTGGTGCTGCCCGAAACAGCCTTCATTCGACCCTGGTCTGCCCTCTCGGCCGAGACCCGGCTTCGGCTCCGAGAGATCTCGGTCGCCAGCGGCAGCGTGATCATCCTCGGTCTTCCGCTACAAGACCCCGACGGCTGGCGCAACAGCGCCATTGGCCTTTATCCCGGCGCTGGCCTTCGACTCGATGGCTTTGAGTCCCGCTACGACAAGGCCCACCTGGTGCCCTTCGGTGAGTTCATTCCTTGGGGATTTCGGTGGTTTGTGAACCTCATGAACATGCCCCTGGGGGACTTCACACGCGGACTGCCGGTGCAGGCCCCCATGCCGGTGGAAGGCCAACGCATCGGCGTGAACATTTGCTTCGAAGACCTCTTTGGTGAAGAGATCATCGGCCCGCTCGATCCGCGCATCGCGCCCGAGCGACAGCCCACCATTCTGCTCAACATGAGCAACCTGGCCTGGTTCGGAAACACCAGCGCGCTGCCACAGCACCTGGCCATTGCGCGCATGCGAAGCCTCGAGACCGGGCGGCCCAGCATCCGAGCCACCAACACTGGCATGACAGCGTCCATCGACCACCGAGGTCGGGTTCAGGAGGTTTTGCCACCCATGGCACCAGGCGTACTGGTGGCCCGCGTGCAGGGCATGACCGGCCAGACCCCCTACAGCCGGGTGGGTAACCTGCCTGTGGTGCTGCTGGCTGCAGCCCTTTTGCTTTTGGGCTTGCGGGTGAGAAGCACCGCTAAAATGCGGCCATGAAGACCTTTCAAGATGTCATCCTGACCCTGCAGGCCTACTGGGCCAATCAGGGCTGCGCCCTGCTCCAGCCCATCGACCTCGAGGTCGGTGCGGGCACATCCCACACCGCCACCTTCCTGAGGGCCCTGGGACCAGAGCCCTGGCGTGCGGCCTATGTGCAGCCATCCCGGAGACCCAAGGATGGCCGCTACGGCGAGAACCCCAACCGGCTGCAGCATTACTACCAGTTTCAGGTGGTGCTCAAGCCCTCTCCCGCAGACATCCTCGAGCGCTACCTTGGTTCGCTGCGTGCACTTGGCATCGACCCCAACACCCATGACATCCGCTTTGTGGAGGACGACTGGGAGAACCCCACGCTGGGCGCCTGGGGACTGGGCTGGGAGGTCTGGTTAAACGGCATGGAGGTGACACAGTTCACCTATTTCCAGCAGGTCGGTGGCATCGACTGCAGCCCCATCACGGGTGAGATCACCTACGGCCTGGAGCGGCTGGCCATGTACCTTCAGGGTGTCGAGAACGTCTACGACCTCACCTGGACCCAATGGCAGCAAGAGGGCCACAGCCGCCGCATCAGCTATGGCGACGTCTACCACCAGAACGAGGTGGAGCAGTCGCGCTACAACTTTGAGGCCAGCAATGCAGCGGTGCTGCTCGGCCGGTTCGGCGAGCACGAGGCCGATGCCGCGCGCCTGCTCGAGGAGGGCCTGCCCTTGCCGGCCTATGAGCAAATCCTCAAGGCCGCCCACAGTTTCAACCTGCTCGATGCCCGCGGGGCCATCTCGGTGACCGAGCGCGCGCAGTACATTGCCCGCATTCGGAATTTGTCCCGGCAGGTTGCTCAGGCCTACGTCACCTCCCGAGAGCAACTGGGCTTTCCGATGTGCGAGGCGCCCTCGGGCCAGCCCAGCCAGGCCAAGGCCGCCTGATCATGACGACCACCGCAAACACACGGCCATTGCTGGTCGAACTCTTCACGGAAGAACTCCCGCCCAAGGCCCTTCGCGCACTGGGAGACGCCTTCTCACAGGGCATGCACCAACAACTCATGAGGGCGGGGCTCCTGGCCGCCGACTGCACCGTGCGCGGCTTTGCAAGCCCCCGGCGCCTGGGGGTGCTGCTCTCGCAAGTGCTCGAGCAGGGCCTCACACAGGCGCGTCGCGAGAAGCTGCTGCCGGTGAGCATTGGACTCGATGCGCAAGGCCAGCCGCTGCCGCCACTCACCAAGAAACTCGCATCGCTCGGGCTCACGCTGGGCGATAACCTCGCACTCGAAGACCTTCAACGCGAGCACGATGGCAAACAGGAGGTGCTCTGGGTCGACACCCAGGTGGCTGGCGCCCGGCTACTCGAGGCCGCCCAGTCGGCACTCGAGGCCAGCATCGCAGGCCTGCCGATCCCCAAGCTCATGCGTTACCCCAATCCAAGTGGCGTCGTCGGTGAGGTTCGCTTTGTTCGCCCTGCCCATCGCTTGCTTGCTCTCCATGGCGATGAGGTGCTTCCAATCCAGGCCTTGGGCCTGCAGGCCGATCGCCTGACCGAGGGTCATCGGTTCCACTGTGATGGGCCGCTGTCTGTTGGATCGGCCGATGCCTACGAGGCCCTGCTCGAGCGCGAGGGGCATGTGGTGCCGAACTTCGAGGCTCGCCGTCAGCGGCTCACCGAGGGCCTGAAGGCTGCTGCCGGAGGCGACACGGTGATCATGCCCGATGCCCTCATTGACGAGGTCAACAGCCTGGTGGAGTGGCCCGTGGTCTTGCAGGCCGAATTCGACACGGCCTTCCTCGCCGTGCCGCAGGAGTGCCTCATCCTCACCATGCAACAAAACCAGAAGTACTTTGCCTGCACCGGCCCCGATGGTCGGCTGCTGCACCGGTTCTTGCTGGTCTCGAACCTCTCCTCCAAGGACCCCATCGTGGTCCGGCAGGGCAACGAGCGCGTGCTGCGTGCGCGCCTCTCCGATGCGAAGTTCTTCTTCGATCAAGACCGCAAGCGTGCGCTAGACACCCGGCTCGCCGGCCTCTCGCAGGTGGTCTATCACAACAAGATTGGCAGCCAGGCCGAGCGGGTCGCGCGACTCTGCACCCTCGCAGGCCAGTGGGCCGACAAGGTGGGGGCCTCGCCGCAGGCAGCCAGGCGCGCTGCGGAGCTCGCCAAGGCCGACCTGCTCACCGACATGGTCGGTGAGTTCCCAGAACTGCAAGGCGTCATTGGCCGCTACTACGCCCAGCACGATGGTGAGGCTGCCGGCGTGGCCGACGCCATCGAGGGGCACTATCACCCGCGATTTGCAGGCGACAGCCTGCCCGGCAACGCCGAGGGACTGGCCGTCGCACTGGCCGACAAGCTTGAGACCATTGTGGGCATTTGGGGAATCGGACTGCTGCCCACCGGCGAGAAGGACCCCTTCGCCCTTCGGCGTGCAGCCCTCGGAGTGGTGCGCATTCTCGTGGAGGCCCGTGTGCCCGCCTCGCTCCTGCAGTTGCTCCAGGACACAGCAGCAGCCTTTGGGCCTACAGCACCGCCCGCCGAGACACTCGCTGACATTGCGGCCTTCATCACGGATCGAGCCCGTGGCTATCTGCGTGACCAAGGCTTTGATGCGGCTGCGATCGAGGCGGTGCTCGCCGAATGCCCCAACCAGCTCGACCAGTGGTGCCCCAGGCTCGAGGCACTGGCCCGGTTCATGAAGAGCCCGGCCGCACCGGCGCTTGCTGCAGCCAACAAGCGCATTGGAAACATTCTGAAGAAGGCGCCCGCTGCCCATCGTGCGCTCGAGGAGGGCCGCCTGATTGAGCCAGCCGAGCAGCAACTGGCCAAGGCACTTGCCCAGACCGGGCCCGCTGCAGCAGCCCATACCCTCGCGGGTCGTTATGCCGATGCCCTGGAAGGCCTGGCCGTCCTCAAGCAGCCTGTAGACGACTTCTTCGACAAGGTCATGGTCAATGCCGAAGATCCCGCTGTGCGCGAGAACCGGCTGGCCTTGCTCTCGGCCCTGCACCGGGCCATGAACCAGGTGGCAGACCTTTCACGGCTGGCCACATGACGGAACGGCAGGCTGCATCGACCCCACCCCTGGTCATCCTCGACCGCGACGGGGTCATCAACCACGACTCTGACGATCACATCAAGAGCCCCGATGAATGGCAGCCGATTGCGGGCAGCCTGGAGGCCATCACGCAACTCCACCATGAGGGCTGGCGCATTTTTGTGGCCACCAATCAGTCGGGCCTGGCCCGTGGTCTCTTCGACCTCTCCATGCTGCACCGGATTCACCAGAAAATGCGCGAAGGCCTCTCGGAGATGGGGAGCCAGGTCGACGGCATCTTTTTCTGCCCGCATGGCCCGGATGCGGGCTGCCGATGCCGAAAGCCCGCCACGGGCCTGCTCGAAGACATTGCCACACGGCTCAATCAATCCCTGGCGGGTGTGCCCCTCATCGGCGACTCGCATCGCGACCTGGTGGCTGCAGCCGCCGTGGGTGCGCGCCCCATGCTGGTGCTCACGGGCAAGGGCCACGGCACGCTGTCGGCCCACCAGAGCGGTGCCAAGGCGTTGCCCCCAGGCACCAGCGTCTTTAAAGACCTTGCCCATGCGGTGTCGCATCTGCTCCACCAGACCCCTGCCCTGCCTGGCCCATGAGGCTTCTACGGTCGTTCGTCTTTGGCCTCTTTCAGGCGGTGAGCCTGCTGGTCTGGGGCAGCCTCTTTCTGCTGCTGGCACCTTTCTTATCCGATCACGCACGCTACCGACTGGCCATGCGGTGGCCAGGCATGGTGATCTGGGCTGCGCGATGGCTGCTTGGCATTGAGTGGCGCCTCGAAGGCCAAGAGCACCTTGAGGCCGCACGTGGACAACCCATGATCGTCTGCTCCAAGCACCAGTCCGCCTGGGAGACCCTCTTCCTGCCAAGCCACATGCCGGTGCCGCTCTGCTTTGTCTTCAAGAAGGAACTCCTGAAGATTCCTTTTTTCGGCTGGAGCATCGCACTCTTGCCAATGATTCATGTCGACCGCGCGCAAGGCCGTCAGGCCTTCGAGCAGATTCAGTCGCAGGCATCCCACAGGCTCGACCAAGGGTTCTGGATCACCTTCTTTCCGGAGGGCACCCGCACCCGGCCTGGCCAGCGCGTGAAGTACAAAACAGGTGCTGCGCGGCTGGCCTGCAGCCTTGGCCTTCCCATTCTGCCCATCGCCCTCAATGCAGGCACCGTCTGGCCGCGCAATGCCTGGATCAAGAGGCCCGGCTGCATCACGGTGCGTGTGGGCCAGCCCATCCTCACCGACGGCCAGACCCCCGAGGCTGTTATGCAGAACGTCCAGGCCTGGATCGATGAACAATCCGATGCACTCCATTGACATCCAAGGCGAGCGGCTGACCTGGAGCCTCACGCGCTCCAAGCGCAAGACAGTGGGCATGGTCTTTGATGCCGGCACGATCCGGGTGCGAGCCCCTCGTTGGGTCACGCTGGCCGAGATCGAAACCATCCTTCAGAGCAAGCACCGCTGGGTCAAGGCGCGGCTGCTGGAATGGCGGCATGCCGAGCAGCATCGCCTGGAGCCTGCTGAAGAATGGTGCGATGGCGCCCAGATTCAGTTTCTCGGCCAGGCCTGCACGCTGCGCCTGCTACCCGAGATCGGTGCCGTCACATGGTCGGCCGAGCGTGCAGAGATTCTGCTGCCCTTGTCGGCCAGTGCCACGCCCGAACAGCTCAAGGACACCACCCACAGCTGGATGCAGCAGCAGGCCAAGGCCATTCTGCAGGAGCGCCTCGAGACCTTGGCCGAGCGGGCCAGATGCCAGTTCACACGGTTCTCGCTCTCCCATGCCAAGACCCGTTGGGGAAGTTGCACGGTCGATGGCCACATTCGCCTCAACTGGCGACTCATTCGGTTTAGCCTGGCGGTGATCGACTATGTGGTGGCCCACGAACTGGCTCACCTGCGCACCATGGACCACAGCCCCGGCTTCTGGGCCGAGGTCGGTCAAATTCTGCCGGGCTTTGAGGAGGGCAAGGCCCTCATCCGACGCGCGCCACTCGAGCCACCGGCCATGCGACCGGCCTAGTTCACCAGTTGGTTGGCCAGTGTCACAAACGAGGCCACCGAGACCTCCTCTGGCCGCTGTGTGGGCCGCACACCGGCAGCCTCCAGATCCAGGCGGTCCAGGTAGCCGGAGAGGGTATTACGAATCATCTTGCGACGGGTCGAGAAGGCAGCGGCCACGAAGGCCTCAAAGACAGCCCAGTCCCTCACCGTGACCTGCGCCGCCGGTAAGGGCCACATGAGCACCACCGCAGAGTTCACCGCGGGGGCTGGAGAGAAGGCTGCAGGCGGAACATGCATGAGCGTGGTCATCTCGTAGCGGGCCTGCAGCATCACCGACAGCCGTCCATAGCGCTTGGACCCGTGGAGGGCCACCATGCGCTCGACCACCTCTTGCTGGAGCATGAAGGTCTGATCCATCACGCAGTGAGCCAGTGGCAGCAGCATGAAAAGAATGGGGCTCGAAATGTTGTAGGGCAGGTTGCCGACGATTCGAAGCGGCCCGCCCAGTTGTGCCGACAAGGCGGCGAAGTCCACCGTGAGGACATCCTGATCGAGCAGCGAGAGGCCCTCTCCAAACCGCGCCTGCAGCATTGGGATGAGGTCGCGGTCTATTTCAATGGCCGTGATGCTGCCGGCCCCCGAGACCAGGCCCGAGGTCAGTGCGCCACGCCCCGGACCAATCTCGACGAGCCGATCGCCGCGCTGCGGGCGAACCGCCTCCAGAATGCGGGCCACCACATGAGGATCTTGAAGAAAGTTTTGGCCAAACCGCTTCTTGGCACCGGCCTTCGTGTCAGCTGTCGTCGCGCTTGATCTCGACATAGCTATTGGCCCGAATCTCTCGGGTCCAATCATCCACGGCGTCGGCCAGCTTGCGATCTCGCAGCGAGAGACGTGCGATGAGGCGCAGGCGATCCTCGGTGAGCGGCTCCTGCTTGCGATCGAGCACCTCGATGAGATGAAAGCCGAATACGGTTCGAACAGGCTCGCTCACTTGGCCCCGGGCCAGGCCGAGGGCGGCCCTTTCAAACTCCGGCACCAGATCGCCCGGGTAGGCCCAGTCGAGCTGACCACCCTTGGCCGCCGAGCCAGGGTCTTGGGAGAAATCTTTGGCCAATTGCTCAAAAGCCTCTCCAAGGCTGAGTCGGCGACGCAGTTCTTGAAGCCGCCGAATGGCCGTCTGTTCCGAGGTTTGTGCATCCACACGGATCAGGATGTGCCGTGCGCGAAAGACATCGACCACCTGGCTGCGAATGCTGCTGCGACGGTCTTCCAGCCGAAGGATGTGAAAGCCCCCAGGGCTCTGAAAGGGCGCCGTCCACTGGCCTGGCTGCAGCTTCTCCACCGCCTTTAAGAAAATGGTGGGCAGTCGCTCGGCGCCTCGCCAGCCGAGGTCGCCGCCAGCGGCCGCGTCGGGCGAGAGTGAGAGTTCGCGGGCCACTGCGGCAAAGTCTTCCCCGGCCTGAAGTCGCTGCGCCACCACCTTGGCCTTGGACTCGGAGTCCAACAGAATCTGCGAAACCCGCCACTCCTCGGAGCGACTCAGGCTGGCGCCCTGGGCGGCCAGGAATGCATCGATCTCGGCCTCGGAGACGGTGAGCCGATTGTCGACCTCTCGTTCGCGCAACCGGGTGAGCAGAATCTCTTCGCGAATGTCCTGGCGAAAACGTTCGAAGGCAATGCCCTCAGACTTCAACTGGGCCGACAGCCCCTCCACAGACATGCCATTCTG
>JBEARM010000024.1:0-15697 GCA_041163175.1 Pseudomonadota bacterium
GGGGCCGCTCCTGCGTGATCATCGACACCCCGGGCATCGAGATGGCACGGCACCGGGCCCGGCTCGAGGAGCTCATCCCAGAGGCCATCTTCCACCTGGCCCTGCCGCTCGATGCGGCCAGCCATCAGGTCGAAGGCCTGCTCAAGAAGCATGCATGGTCGAGCCTCATGGTGACCAAGGTCGACGAGGCCGTGCACGGCTGGGGGCTCATCGCCGCGCTCTGCCAACGGCCCATGGCGCTCTATCCCTTCACCGGCGGCCAGGCGGACGGCACGGGCCGCCAGCCTTTTGGAACCGGGCCCCTGGCGCGCATGGCCGTGGACCACCTCGCCAGTGAATTGGCCCATCAGGCCAAACAGACAGAGAACGATAGAATGGGCGAGGCCACCGCCCAGCTGGCCCAGGCGGCGCAGACCGTCTTGCAGGCCGGGCGAGCCTCTCTTTAATTGAATGTCACCCATATGAGCACCCAGAAGAGACCAGACGTCATCGGCGTGGCCAGCGGCAAAGGGGGCGTCGGCAAGACGACCATCGCCGTGAACCTGGCCACCGCCATGGCCGCCGAGGGCCGCAAGGTGGTGCTCTTCGATGCCGACATGGGTCTGGCCAATGCCCAGATTGCCCTGGGCCAGAAGGCAGCCTTCCATTTCGGTCATGTCCTCACCGGCGAGAAAACCCTTCAAGAAGTGATGGTGAGCACGCCCCACGGGGTGCGATTGATTCCTGGTGGCTCGGGCATTTCCGAGCTCGCCAGCCTGGATGCCGTGGCCTCGGGCGCCATTGTTCAGGCCTTCAGCCAACTCGAAGACGAGATCGATGCCCTGATCGTGGATGCGGCTGCGGGCATTTCCTCCCAGGTCATCACCTTCATGCGCGCAGTCGGCCGCCGGCTCATTGTGGTGAAGGATGAGCCCTCTTCCATTGCCGATGCCTACGGCATCATCAAGGTGCTTGCCCAGGAGGGCGTGACCGACGAGATTTACCTGCTGCCCAACATGGTGGAAGACCAGGCCGCCGGCGCCCTGCTCCACGCCCGCATCAACGATGTGGCCAGCCGCTTTCTGGGGCTCCAGCTCGGCTACCTGGGCAGCATCGAGAATGACGAACTCATCCTTGCAGGCCTGCGAAAGAGCAAACCTGTTCTCGCCCATGCGCCGGGGAGCTTGGGTGCACGCAACTTCAAAGACCTCGCCACCAGCATCCGTGGCCTGCCGCCCGTGCAGGGCATCGAGGGCGGTCTGTCCTTCTTCGTGGAGCGCCAGCTCTGAAAACGACCAATCCCTACGCCAGCCCGGCCGATGAGGTCGAGGCCCTGGTTCTGGGCCACCTCGACCTGGTCAAGCGCATCGCGCTGCACCTTCGGGTGCGCCTCATGTCGGTCATGGACCTCCAGGAACTCATTCAGGTGGGCGTGATCGGCCTGCTCGAGGCGGCCAAGTCCTACGACCCCACCAAGGGCATCCCCTTTGAACACTTCGCCCACAGCCGGGTTCGTGGCGCCATCATCGACGAGGTGCGGCGCATGTCTACCCTGCCGCGCTCGGCCGTGGCCATCCACAAGCAGCACAATGAGGAATCGCGCCAGCTCTCCTCGGCGTTGGGGAGGGCCCCGTCACAGGCTGAATTGGCCGCATCCCTGGGCCAGGATGTCGATGAGTTCCAGACCGACCGGCGAAAGGCCGCCCAATTCCAGACGGTGTACCTGGAAGACGTGGCCGAGCAGGCCTTCAGCGTTCCAGATGAACAATCCCGCCGGCCAGACGTGCAGGCCGAGGAATCCCAGTTCGTGGAGGCCCTGGTGGCCGCCATTGATCAGCTTCCGGAGCGGGATCGCCTGGTCATGTCCCTCTACTACGAAGAGGAACTCAACCTGAAGGAAATCGGCTCTATACTTGACGTCTCGGAATCACGGGTGAGCCAAATTTTGTCGGCCAACGTGAAAAAGCTCCGAGCCATTCTGGGGGTCGACGCCTAAGCCGCTGCGGCCCCTTTTCGGTAATTAGGGAGACGCATTGTGCTGGGAAAGCTCTTCGGGGGCGCAGACAAAGAGGCCATGGTCAAGGCCAAGCAGGAGTACGAGACGGCGATCAACGCCAAGGACGACTCCCGCGACACCCGTGCGATGAAGCTCCGTATGGGCCTGCGCTGCCGGGCCGTGCTCGACAAGACCTTCATCGAGGGCGCCGAGAAAACCGCCGAGCATGCCGAGGCGGCCATGCTGGCCCTGGCCAACGACGAGGAAAAGCCCAAGGCCCCCACCCCCAAAGCCTTTCAGCCCATCAAGTCGGTCAATGGCGAGATCCTGGCCTACCTGCCGCTGGAGTTCGCCGAGGAGGTCTTTAAGGTGGGTGCGGCCTACCAAATGGAAGAGGTCAGCCCGGAGCAGGCCATCGAGATGTGCCAGGCGGTGGCCGACAAGATCTCAGAGGCGCTCGACCTCGACAAGCCGTTTGAGGCCCTGGGCTTTCTGAAGGAACAACTCGCCGAGGAAGATGGCGAGGACACCGACGAGGACGACGAACCCGAGTCCAAATAGTTGTCATACGCGGGCCTGGCTGCGAGGGCTGCCTCGGCGGCCGGCCTCAAGAAGCCCGCGGCCGGGTCGAATTCCTCTAGACCAGTTTTAGGGGCTCAACATGGACACGGTACTTCTCTTCTCAATTTTGGTCTTGCTCGCTGTGGTGATGGTGCTCATGCTCATGGTGGTCGACCATGTCCGTGCGGTGCATCAGGCGGTTGCACCCCCCATGCCCGCAGAAGACGAGCTTCGCGAGACCTTCACGCCGGCGCTCGAAGCCCCCGAGGGCGAGGAAGCCCCTGTGGACGAGAAGGCCGAGGCCCAGGCCGATGCCCAGGTGGCCCAGGAGGACAAGGCCGATGCAAGCTTTGGCAACCTGCAGGGCAAACGCCTGTGGGACGGCATGACCGGCAAGCCCGTCGAAGGCGTGGAGCCCGAGAAAATCGAGGAGCTCAAACCTCGCTATGGGGTGATCCTCACCAAACACATACAAGAGCTCGTGGCCGAAGGGGCCGAGCATGGCAAGGCCGGCTCCTCCAAGATCGCCTCCAATCGTCGAAAAATCAAAGGCTTGCGAGGGGTGGTGAGCTCCTGGATCCCCCAGCAGCATGCGGACGCCATCTATCAGGCGGGCTTTGACAGTGCCACCGTCACCGAGAAGAACCTCGAGGCTGTGCGCAAGGGCCTGGAAGATGTCTGCGACATCCTCTTCCAGCGCACCGGTGTGGACGCCAAAGGGGCCGCCTGGGCCCAGCGGCTGATCAACCTGCCCGGCCAGGCCCCGGCCGAGGCTGGCGATGCGGGCGGGGATGTGCCCGCCTTGGGCATGGATGCCAGCGCCGCCGCCCCGAGCCTCGACCTGCAGGTTCCCGCTAAAGCCGCCGCCTGATCTGCCGATTCATTCAGTGTCGGGCGTTAAAACGCCTTCACTGATTCAAACGGAAACGAGGACTCCAAGATGCGGCAAATGAGAAAAGCGATTGAGAGCTACGGTGATGTGAAGGTCTCCACCGGAGTGGCCACAGCAGACAGCGTTCAACTCATTCAGATGCTCTTTGACGGGCTCATGGAGAGCCTGAAATCCGCAGAGGGTCAGATTCGTCGCGGCGCCATTGAAGAGAAATCCAAGAGCCTGGGCCGTGCCAGCAAGATTGTGCTGGGCCTGCAGGGTGCCCTGGACTTCAATGCCGGTGGCGAGATTGCCCGCAACCTCGATGAACTCTACGGCTACGTGACCCGTCGCCTGCTGCATGTGAACCTGCACAACGACCTTGACGCCTTGGCCGAAGTGACCAGCCTGATCTCAGAGATTCAAGAGGCCTGGGGCACGATTCCCACGGTGCTCAACAGCCGGCCCGCGCCGGTGCGCCTGGCTTCTTAAGGGGCAAGATCGACCGGGTAGCGGCAGTTCGGGGGTTACTTTCCGAACTGCTTCTTCATCTGGCTCGAGGTGGCATCGAATCGCGCCGTCGAGTCGCAGATGGCCACCAGGGTAATGTGGGGTGCAGCGGTCGCCTCATCGCCTTCAAAATTAAACCCCTGATAACGGCTGTTGGCCACCAGCTTGATGCGCTGGTTGCTCATGGCCATGACCTTGGCGGTCTTGCCATCGAAAAAAGCAGTGGGCCCATTGGGCATGACCTTCACCATGAAGGCCTCGCTGGCCAGCTCACATTTATTGTCGAGCGTGACCGTCACCTCGACCGGCTTGGGCGGACCCACATCGGCCAACATCACATAAACAAAGGCGACGAAGGCCAAGACGCCGACGATGCCGCCCACAATCAGCAGCGCTTTTTTGAGGTCATCCATACTGGTTAGTGTGCCACGGGTAAACACGGGTTCCGCAGCCCCGCCCGGCTTGGGCATCGTTGCAGCAAACCATAGGAGCCTTCCCCGTGCCGCTGAGCATTCCTCCCATTCGTTATTGGCCGTGGCTGTCAACCCTTCCCCTGGCGGCCTTGAGCCTGCCCTGGGGCCCCTGGCCTGTGCTGCTCTTTCTGGTGCTCTTCGGCCTGGGCCTCCAAGACCTGCGGCAGTCCAAGCAGGCCATTCGGCGCAACTACCCCCTGACCGGCCGGCTGCGATACGCGCTCGAATCCATTCGGCCCGAGATACGACAGTATTTTCTGGAGAGCGACGAGGAGAAACTCCCCTTCTCGCGCCACCAGAGGGCCATGGTCTATGCCCGCTCCAAAATTCAGAACGACAAGCGCGGCTTTGGCACCATCAAAGACCTGTACGCTGGCGACGCCCAATGGATCAGCCACTCCATGCGGCCCATCGAGCTCTCCCATGAGGAACTGAGGGTTCGGGTGGGCAGCGACCAGTGCGGCCAGCCCTACGACATCTCCATCTTCAACATCTCGGCCATGAGCTTTGGGTCACTGTCGGCCAACGCCATTCAGGCCCTGAACCGCGGGGCCGCCATGGGCCACTTCGCCCACGACACCGGTGAAGGCAGTGTGTCGGTCCACCATCGCCAGCACGGCGGCGACCTCATCTGGGAGATTGGGTCTGGCTACTTCGGTTGTCGCACCCCGGAGGGCCAGTTCGACCCAGACCGCTTTGAGTCACAGGCCGCCGAGCCGCAGGTGAAGATGATTGAGATCAAGGTCTCGCAAGGGGCTAAGCCTGGTCACGGCGGCGTGCTGCCAGGAGCCAAGGTGAGCGAGGAGATTGCCCAGGCCCGCGGCGTGCCCGTGGGCGAGGACTGCATCTCACCGGCAAGCCACTCGGCCTTTCAAACGCCTCTCGAACTCATGGACTTCCTGCGCCTGCTGCGAGAGCGCTCGGGCGGCAAGCCCGTGGGCTTTAAGTTCTGTGTGGGCCGCGTCTCGGAGTGGTTCGGTGTGGTCAAGGCCATGCTCGAGACCAAGACCGTGCCCGACTTTATCGTGGTCGATGGAGCCGAGGGTGGCACAGGCGCCGCACCGATTGAATTTGCCGATCACATGGGCATGCCGCTGCGCGACGGCCTTCAGCTCGTACACAACACTCTGGTCGGCGCGGGACTGCGGGAGCAGATTCGCATCGGGGCCTCGGGCAAGATCATCTCGGCCTTCGACATCGCCCGGTGCATGGCCCTGGGTGCCGACTGGTGCAACTCGGCCCGCGGCTTTATGTTCGCCCTGGGCTGTATTCAGTCGCGCTCTTGCCACACCGACCACTGCCCCACCGGCGTGGCCACCCAAGACCCGGTGCGCCAGAAAGCACTGGTGGTGACCGACAAGGCCCAGCGTGTCTTTAACTTCCATGCCAACACCCTGAAGAACTTGGCGGAGCTGATGGGCGCGGCCGGGCTCTCGAGAGCTGACCAGATCACGGCGGACCTGCTGATGGTGAGGGACAGGAGCGGCCTTGCCCAGCCCCTGTCGGCCAGCCTGGTGAAGCTTGCAAGGGGAAGTCTGTTGGATGACCCCATGCGGGCCAGCCTGCCGGAGCCTTACAGAACAGGCTGGGCGGCCGCCAGCGCGGCCCACTTTGGCGGGTAGCGGTGACGAATGGCGAGAGGGATGGTGGGCCCCCCGAGAGTCGAACTCGGCACCAACGGATTATGAGTCCGCTGCTCTAACCAGGCATGAGCTAGAGGCCCAAAAACACAACGTTGCGGGTGGCATGCGCCGGGTTGGAGCCCGGCCCATGCACCACACCGCATTTATAGCGTATCGAGAAAGCTTTTGAGCTTGTCGCTGCGGCTGGGGTGCCGCAGTTTGCGCAGAGCCTTGGCCTCGATCTGACGAATTCGCTCGCGGGTGACGTCGAACTGCTTGCCGACCTCTTCGAGGGTGTGGTCGGTGGTCATCTCGACACCAAACCGCATGCGAAGCACCTTGGCCTCGCGCGGCGTGAGTGAGTCCAGCACCTCTTTCACCACATCGCGCATGGAATCTTGCAAGGCGGCCTCGTGAGGCTGCAGCGTGTTGGTGTCCTCGATGAAGTCGCCGAGATGGGAGTCGTCGTCGTCGCCAATGGGCGTCTCCATGGAGATGGGCTCCTTGGCGATCTTCAGAATCTTGCGAATCTTGTCTTCTGGCATCTCCATCTTGATGGCGAGTTCGGCGGGATCGGGCTCTTTGCCTGTTTCCTGCAGCAGCTGGCGCGAGATGCGATTCATCTTGTTGATGGTCTCGATCATGTGCACCGGGATGCGAATGGTGCGGGCCTGGTCTGCAATGGAGCGGGTAATCGCCTGACGGATCCACCAGGTGGCATAGGTGGAGAACTTGTAGCCACGGCGGTATTCGAATTTGTCCACGGCCTTCATGAGGCCGATGTTGCCCTCTTGGATGAGATCGAGGAACTGCAGGCCACGGTTGGTGTACTTCTTGGCAATCGAGATGACCAGGCGCAGGTTGGCCTCGGTCATTTCGCGCTTGGCCGCACGGGCTCGCTTCTCGCCCTCGGTCATCTGACGATTGATTTCACGTAGGTCTGCCAGGGGCAGCACCACACGGGCTTGGATGTCCACGAGGCGCTGCTGCAGCTCTTGCAGGGCGGGCATGTTGCGCTCGAGTAGGGCTGCATTCGCGCCGGCCGACCCATTCACCTTCTTGGTGAAGAAATCCATGCGGGTCTCGTTGCCGCGGAAGTGCTTGATGAACCATTCCTGACTGATGCCCACCTTGTCCACAGCGAGGTTGCGGATGCTGCGCTCGGTCAGGCGAATCTCGTCGACCTGTGAACGCAGGGTGTCGGCCAGGCGCTCGACCATCTTCGCGGTAAAGCGAATGCCCATGAGCTGGGTGCTGATGGCGTCTTGGGCCTTGTTGTATGCCGGGGAGCGATAGCCGTCGGTGGTGAAGGCCTTGCGCATCTTGTCGAACTGCTTGTCGATGATGTCGAACTTCTCGAGCGAGGCCTCGCGACGCTCGGCCAGACGGGCCGCCGTGGCGGTGTCTTCAGCGGCATCGTCGTCTTCTTCAATGGCGATCTCGGCATCGGCGGCCGACAAAAGGTCTTCCTCGGGGGCGTTGGGGTCAACCAGGCCATCGACGACCTCTTCCACCCGCATGGTGCCTTCGCGGATCTTCTTTGCGTGATCGAGGATTTCGTTGATGGTGGTTGGGCAGGATGAAATGGCCAGCACCATCTCGCGAAGGCCCGCCTCAATGCGTTTGGCAATGGCAATCTCGCCCTCGCGGGTGAGGAGTTCCACGGAGCCCATCTCACGCATGTACATGCGAACGGGGTCGGTGGTGCGGCCGAACTCGGAATCCACCACCGTGGAGAGCGCAGCCTCGGCCTCTTCCTCGGCGTCATCGGAATCGCCCGCAGGCGTGTTATTCGAGAGCAGCAGCGTCTCGGTGTCTGGCGTGGATTCGAAGACGGTGATGTTCCATTCCTGGAACGTGGCGATGATGGATTCCATTTGATCGGAATCGATCTGGATGTCCGGCAGGTGGTCGCTGATCTCGGCATGGGTGAGGTAGCCACGCTCCTTGCCCAGCAGGATCAGGGACTTCAGACGCGCCTTGCGTGCCTCGAGCTCCTCGGCCGTGAGGGGCCCAGAGGGCATGAACTCGAGCAGCTTTTTGTCGCGTGATCGGCGGCCACCGCGCTTGGGCGCGACCACCACGGTCTCCACCACAGCGGCGTCGGCATCATCGCCGGCCTCGTCGTCGGCCTCGGGGATGGCCTCATCGTCTGAGCCCTTGGCCTTGGCGGGGCGGCCGGGCTTGCCCTTAGGGCCCTTCGCTGCGGGCTTTGCCGCGGGCTTCGCGACGGGCGGATCTGCGGCCTTGCCGCTTTGCTTGGCTGCGACAGCTTTGGTGGGGGTGACAGGCTTGGCTGCCGGCTTCGCGGAGACCTTGGCGGCGCCTTTGGAGGGAGCTTTCGCGGGTGCCTTTTCAGGCCCCTTTGCCGCAGCTTTGGCCGCAGGCTTGGCGGCCGATTTTGCAGCTGGTTTCGCGGCTGCTTTGACGACTGGTTTTGCCGCTGCTTTGGGGGCTGCTTTGGAGGGTGATTTGGCCGGCGCCTTCGCAGCAGCCTTCACCACGGGCTTGGCACCCGCCTTGGGAGCGGCCTTGCCCGCGGGCTTGGCGGCCGATTTTGCAGCTGGCTTGGCGGCTGCCTTCGACGCCACCTTGGCCACAGGCTTCGATGCGGCCTTGGCGGGCGCTTTCACTGCAGACTTGGCCGCGGCCTTGACCTCGCTCTTGCCACCACGCAGCTTGGCAATTGCACTGGCGAGCGCAGCGTCCGCCGAGCGGCCGGAAGACGAGGCTCCAGAGGCCTTTGCAACTGAGGCCTTGGCCGCCTTGGCCGAACTCTTCACGGAACTCGCCTTGCTGGACGATTTAGATTCTGATTTTTTGGAGGACGTTTTTTTGCTTCGGGTGTCGGCCACAGTCATGACTCCACTCGCTGGGGAACCCGAAATTATACCAGAGGAATGACCAAAACCCCTTACCGCTGGAGTGATTTTCGCAAGGCCGTGATCTCTTGGTGCAGGGCCCGAAGTGCATTGCGCTGGGCGGGGTCGTCACCTGCCTCGGCCAGCTCGGCCGCACGGGCCTCCAACGCCCTCAACTCCAGGCTTCGTGATGCCTGGGCAAAGGCTTCTTGGAGTTGTTCGGGCGCCCGCTCGGCCAGGTCATCCAGGCCGGGTTCCGGCGCCATGGCCGCCGTCAGCAGCTGTCGAATCTCTGGGCTGGCCTCCCGCTCCAAGGCTTCAAAGAGTGCTGCAAACCCGCCCCCTTGCTGAGCAGCCCGGTCGGCCACCCAGTCCAACGCACGGCGCTGGTCCTCGGGCATCTCGGAGCGGGCCCCTTGCGAGAGCCCATTGGCCACGGGCGGAAGCCGCACGGCGATTTGTAGCAGGCGCAGGGAGAGCGGTGTGACGGGTGAGCCCCGACGACCCGGCGATGGTCTTGCCATGGCCCGTGCACTGCGCACAGGAGCATTCTCAGCGCGGTTGCTTGCGGGCGCCACAACCCGGGTGAGACGGGCCGCCCCGAGACCGCCCGCATCGGCCCCCAATTGCTCGGCCAAGGACTGGGCAATCTGATTGCGAAGGTCGGAGGGCGGCATGAGCCCAATGAGCCTGCGGGCCTCCACGGTGGCCGCGGCCCGGCCTTCGGCTGAGGAGAGGTCTTGGCCCTCGGTGGCCCGGCTGGCCAAAAAACTGCTGAGCGGAGAGGCCGCATTGACATGGGCCCGCAAGGCATCCGCGCCCATGGCTCGAACGAAGCTGTCGGGGTCGTGCTCCGGAGGCAGGAAGGCGAATCGCATCAGCAGGCGCTCTTGGGCGAGGGGCAGGGCCACCTCCAGCGCCTTGGCTGCGGCACGACGGCCCGCGGCATCCCCATCGAACATGAAGACCAATTTGCTCGAGAGCCGACTGAGCAGGCGAAGGTGATCGGGCGTGGTGGCGGTGCCCAGCGTGGCCACGGCATGGCCCAGGCCATGCTGCGAGAGGGCCACCACATCCATGTAGCCCTCCACCACCCAGACCTCGCCGGCCGCCCGAATCGCCTGGCGCCCCTCGAAGAGCCCGTAGAGCGACTGGCCTTTGATGAAGAGTGGCGTCTCGGGAGAGTTGAGGTACTTCGGCTCCTCCTGGCCCAGGCTGCGGGCGCCGAACCCGATGACATCGCCGCGGCCACTCAGAATCGGGAACATGAGCCGGTGGCGAAAACGGTCGTACCGCTTGGCGCGGCCACCCTCCTCCGAGGCGATGACGAGGCCCGCCTCCACGAGGTCTGCGTGGTCGTAGTCGCCGAAGACGGCCTGCAGGGGCTGCCAGCCCTCGGGCGCAAAACCCAGGTGATACCGGGCCGCAGTCTCGCCCGTGATGCCCCGGCCCTTGAGGTAATCGATGGCCTCGGCCGACTCTCGCAGTCTTCGCTGATAGAACTTCGCGGCCGCGAGCATCCGGTCTTGCAGGCGGGCCTGCAGCTCACGCGGGGCCTTGCTCGCCTCGGAAGGCTCGGCCTCTCGGGGCACCTCCAGGCCGGCCCGTCGGGCCAGTTCCTCCACGGCCTGGGGAAAGCTTAGGCCCGTGTGCTCGATCAAGAAACCAATGGCGGTGCCATGGGCGCCGCAGCCAAAGCAGTGATAGAACTGCTTGGACGGACTAACCGTGAACGACGGCGATTTTTCGGTGTGAAACGGGCAGAGGCCACTGTAATTGGCCCCCGCCTTCTTGAGTTGGACATGGGTGCCCACCAACTCGACGATGTCGACCCGCTGGAGCAGCGAGTCGATGAAAGACTGGGGAATCATGGCGCCATTGTGACGCCGAACGCGAGAAAAGCTTTAGTACTTGCGAGCGGGCAGCATCTGGCTGCGAACCCGTTTGTAGTGGCGCTTCACTGCCGCAGCCTTCTTGCGCTTGCGCTCGGCCGTGGGCTTCTCGTAGAACTCGCGGGCGCGAAGCTCATTGAGCAGGCCGATTTTCTCGATGGTGCGCTTAAAGCGCCGCATGGCGGCTTCAAAGGGCTCGTTTTCTTTGGGGCGGACTAATGGCATGTGTGTTGAAGATTTCTCGGCGAAAAAGGTAAATTGTGACTGACCATGCCGAATTCCGCAAGCCAATGCCTCGTGCTGGGCATCGAAACCTCCTGTGACGAGACCGGCGTGGCCCTGCTCGAGGTGCAGCCCGGCCTCGGGGGCGGCCTGCCCAAGGCCACGCTCTTGGGCCAGGCGCTTCACTCCCAGGTCGACCTCCACCAGGTCTACGGTGGGGTGGTGCCTGAACTGGCCTCGCGCGACCATCTGCTTCGAATCCTGCCCCTGCTCGAGGCCTGCCTTGAGCAGGCTGGCCGTCCGCTGAAAGACATCGACCTCCTGGCGGTGACGGAGGGGCCAGGCCTGGCCGGCGCCCTGCTGGTGGGCACGAGTGTCACCCATGGGCTTGCGGCGGGGCTCCAAAAACCCGTGATGGGCATTCACCACCTCGAGGCCCATCTGCTGTCTCCCCTGCTCGACCCGTCGGCCCAGGGCCTGGCCTTCCCCTTCGTGGCGCTGCTGGTCTCAGGCGGGCACACCCAGCTCATGCGGGTCGATGGCATTGGCCAGTACAGCCTGCTTGGCGACACCATTGATGACGCGGCCGGAGAGGCCTTCGACAAATCCGCCCAGCTCATGGGGCTGGGCTACCCCGGTGGGCCAGAGATCGCGCGCTGCGCCGCCACCGGCAACCCCAGCCGATTTGCCCTGCCGCGGCCACTGAAGCATCGGCCTGGCTTTGACTTCAGCTTTGCCGGCCTGAAGACGGCCGTGCTCACCCAGGTGCAGAAGCTTCAGCCGCTCTCCGATGCCGACCGGGCAGATCTCGCCGCCAGCCTTCAGGCGGCCATCGTGGATGTGCTGGTGTCGAAATCCATGGCCGCGATGGCCTCCTCTGGTTTGAAGAACCTGGTCATTGCCGGTGGCGTGAGCGCCAACCAGGCACTGCGGGCTGCACTGGCGGAGCAAGCCCTGACCCACGGCGTGCAGGTCTGCTTTCCGCCGCCGGCGCTCTGCACCGACAACGGCGTCATGATTGCCTGGGCAGCCGCCCTTCGGCATGCGGCCGGCCAGGTGGGTCAGCCTGCTGGCCTGATTCGCGCTCAGCCCCGTTGGGATTTGTCGTCGCTGGGCTTGCCGGCCTGAAAGCCCTTCTCAGAGCCCTTCAAGAGCGCCCGAATGTTCGACGCGTGCCGCCACAGCAGCAAGGCGGTCATGGCCAGCACGGAGAAAAACACCTCATCGACCCCGTGCAAGACCCACCAAATGAGGGGCGCGGCCGAGGCCGCCACCAGGGCCGAGAGCGACGAGATGCGGCTGATGCCAAAGACCAGCATCCAGCACAGCAGGCAGGCCAGGCCCACCTCGGCCGACAGGCCGAGCAGCACGCCCAAGGCTGTGGCCACGCCCTTGCCGCCCCGAAAGCCAAAGAAGACCGGAAAGAGGTGCCCCACGAAGACGGCCAAGGCCACCGAGGCGAGAAACAGGGGCGCATCGAGCTGGAAGACCACGGGCAACAAGGCCACCGCCAACAACCCTTTGGCCGCATCGCCCAGCAGGGTGATGGCGGCCGCGACCTTGTCGCCACTGCGCAGCATGTTGGTCGCACCCGGATTTCCGGAGCCATAGCTTCTAGGGTCGGCCAGGCCGCGCAGCCGGCTCACAACAATGGCACTCGACACCGATCCCATCAGGTAGGCCGTCACCACACCTGCGGCAACGATCAGCATCGAGGCGTTGTCATCCATGGGCGGATTATGCCCCTGGCCTAAGCGCGGGGATGGTGCTGGGCATGCAGCTTGGAGAGGCGCTCCCGGGCCACATGGGTGTAGACCTGGGTCGTGGAGATGTCCGCATGGCCCAGGAGCATCTGCACCGCACGCAGGTCCGCGCCATGGTTGAGCAGGTGGGTCGCAAAGGCGTGGCGAAGCGCATGGGGTGAGAGCCCCGCGGGCAGACCGGCCTGCTGACCATAGCGCTTGATGAGCTGCCAGAAGTACTGCCGGGTCATGGACCCGCCGCGCTCGGTGACAAACACCACCTCCGACAGGCGCGGCCCCAAGAGCATGGCCCGCGCAGACTGCAGGTAGGCCGCCAGCCAATGGCCAGCCTCCTGACCGTACGGGACGAGACGCTCCTTGCCACCCTTGCCCACCACCCGCACCAGCCCCTCAGAGAGGCCCACCTGGTGGAGGCTCAGGCCCACCAGCTCAGAGACCCTCAGGCCCGTGGCGTAAAGCAGCTCGAGCATGGCCTTGTCGCGCAGGCCCCGAGCGCTCGCCACATCGGGTGCAGCCAGAAGGGCCTCCACCTGGGCCTCGGCAGGCGCCTTCGGAAAGCGCTCGGGCTGACGGGCCGAGGCGAGGTCATGTGAGGGGTCCTCGGGCCGAAGGCCCTGTCGCACCAACCAGCCGTAGAAACGTCGAATGCAGGAGAGCCTGCGATTGAAGCTCGAGGCGCGCAACTGGCCATGACGACTCTGCAGGTAGGCAAGCAGGTCAACCGGAGCAAGGTCGCGCAGGGCGGGAGCCGCCGCCTGTGCTTTGCACCAACTGGCGAGGTCGGTGAGGTCACGCGCATAGGCGAGCCGAGTGTTGGTGGCAAGGCCCTCCTCAAGCCAGAGGCCCTCCACGAACTGGCCAATCAGCGCCTCATCGGCGGCCGACACCAAGGGCCGGCTCATGGGGCGGGCGCCTGGGCCAGGGCCCAGGCCACATGTTCTCGAACCAGGTCACTGGCGTGCGACGCCCTGGCCTGTAGGGCCGCACGAATGGTCTCGCAGTCGGCCAGACGGCCCGCGCTGGCCGCGGCCCGCAGCGCATTTCCCAGGCCAATGGCCAGATTGCGCAGCCACCGGACATGGCCGATGCGGGCGATCGCACTGCCTGCATGTCGGGCGACAAAGGTCGCCTCATCCCAGGCAAACAGGCTCACCAAATCGGCCGCGTCCAGGCCATGGCGAACGTCAAAGTCGGGCAGGATCGCCGTCTGGGCATGTTTATTCCAGGGGCAGACCCGCTGACAGTCATCGCAGCCATAAACGCGATTGCCCATGAGGGGGCGAAGGGCCTCAGGGATGGCGCCTGCATGCTCGATCGTCAGGTAAGAGATGCAGCGCCTGGCATCGAGCTGGTAGGGGCCACGAAATGCCTGTGTGGGGCAGGCCACCAGGCAGGCCGTGCAGCTGCCGCAGTGATCAGACACTGGGGCCGTGGCCGGCAAAGGCCGGTCGGTGAGCAGTGTTCCCAGGAAGAACATCGAGCCTCGGGCGCGCGAGAGCAACAGGGTGTGTTTGCCTCGCCAGCCCAGGCCTGCCTGCCGCGCCCACTCCACTTCCATGATCGGGGCCGAGTCCACACAGGCGCGATGGCCCAGGGGGCCCCAGGCCTCCTGCATCTTGCGCGCGAGCGCTGAGAGCCGGTGCCGCAGCACCTTGTGATAGTCGCGGCCGCGAGCATAGACCGAGACCACTGCCCGATTCGGATCAGACACGGCCGCCTCCTCTTTGGCCTGCCAGCCCTCGGCATCCGGGAGGTAATCCATGGTCACCATGACGGCGCTGCGCGCGCCAGGCAGCAGCGCGTCATGCTGGGCCCGAAGCGGCATGTGCCGCGCCAGATAAGACATCTCGCCATGCAGGCCCTGGGCGAGCCAGTCACGCATGCGAGACACGGCCTCGGAGGCAGACCACTCCTGCGAGAGCGAGAGCACCCCCAGGCTCGAAAAACCCAGCTCACGCGACCAGCCTTCAAGCGCATCCAGGTCCGAGGGATCGGTGACAATAGACGCGTGTTGGAGACCAGACATTCCATGATTGTTGACCGCCCGGCGGTTCGATTCAAACCGTGTGACGAGCCCGCCATGCTGCGCATCGCGGCAGGCCTTGCGCAGCCCGTGCTGGCGGGTCATTTGCGCGTGCTCACCCTCTCGGGCGAACTCGGCGCGGGCAAGACGAGTTTTGCCCGCGGCCTGCTGCGGGCCCTGGGCGTCACAGGCCGGATCAAGAGCCCAAGTTTTGCCGTGGCCGAGCGCTACGACCTGGATGCGCTCGTGATTCACCACATCGATCTCTATCGACTCAGCGACCCCCATGCCTGGCGCAGTGCAGGTCTGCGCGAAGCTTTCTCGGAAGGCCTGGTGGTGGTGGAGTGGCCCGAGCACGGGCATGGCCTGCCGAGCCCCGACCTGGCCATGCGGATTGACTGGGCCGATCCCGAGACGCCCGAGGGCCCGCGACTGCTCTCCGCCGAGACCGACCAGCCTGAGGTGCTGGCCTGCCTGGAGGCCCTGACGGCCCTGGCGAACGAGGCCCAGGCATGAAGCGCCGCGCATTGCTACTGGCCTCGGGTGCCACCCTGCTGCTGGGCTTGCGCACCCCGGCGCAGGCCGTGGCCGTGGTGGCGGTGCGGGTCTGGCCTGCACCCGACTACACCCGAGTGGCCATTGAGCACGACACCGCGGGCCTCTACTTCAAAACACACCTGCTCACGGCACCAGATCGGCTGGTGGTCGACCTCGAAGGCCTCACACTCAACCCCACCCTGAAGGACTTGGTCGCCCGCATTCAGGCCAACGACCCCTACATTTCGCAGGTGCGCGTGGGCCAGTTTCTGCCCACCACCGTTCGACTGGTCTTCGACCTGAAGCAAACCATCAAGCCCTCGGTCTTCACCCTGCCCCCCATCGCCCAATATCAGCATCGGGTGGTGATCGACCTCTACCCCACCG
>JBEARM010000025.1:0-15110 GCA_041163175.1 Pseudomonadota bacterium
GACCGAGCGTCAGGTCGAGGCGCACTTAAAGGGCCATTTGTCTGCCCTGCCCCCAGAAGACGCGCGGTCTCGGGCCGTGGTCACCCAAATGATGATCGATGAGGCCGAGCATGGCGCCGATGCCCGTGCCATGGGTGGCGCGGACCTGCCTCAGCCCGTTCAGATGGCCATGAAGGCCAGTGCCAAGTTGATGATCCACACGGCCTACCGCCTCTAAACGTCGCCATGCTGCCCCTTCAACGCCAGGCCTTCGGCCAGGCCTTGCACGACAACCTGTTGGAATTGGCCGCCAACAAGGGCGTGGGGCTAGTGCTGTCTGTGGATGAGCTCATCACCAGTCTTCAGCAGCCCAAGCAGCCCGAGCACGGCGATCTCGCCACCAGCCTGGTTTTGAAATTGGCCAAGCCTTGGCAGATGAAGCCGCCCGTGCTGGCCCAGGAGTGGGTGAGCCGAATTGCGGCAGACGATCGCCTTGGGCAATGGCTCACAGCAGCCGAGGTGGCCGGCCCGGGCTTTGTGAATTTTCGGCTGCGCCTGGCCGTGAAGACCGCCGTGGTGGGGGTGGTGCTCGAAGAGGCCGAGGCCTTTGGCCATCGGCCGCAGCGTGCCGATGATCGCCTCCTATTGGAATTCGTGTCTGCCAATCCTACGGGCCCCTTGCATGTGGGCCACGGCCGACAGGCGGCCCTGGGCGACAGCTTGGCCAGGCTGATGGCTTCGCAGGGCACCAGCGTGCACCGGGAGTTCTATTACAACGATGCAGGTGCCCAGATCGAGAACTTGGCGCGCTCGGTGCAGGCCCGGGCCAAGGGGCTTGGCCCAGACGACCCTGCCTTTCCGGCCGACGGGTATCGCGGCGAGTACATCGGCGAGATTGCCCAGGCGTATTTGTCGGGTGAGTCTGTCACCACCGCAGAGGGCAAGACGGTGGTGGGCCAGGCCGATGCCGAAGACCTCGCAGCCATCCGCGCATTTGCCGTGGCCTACCTGCGCCACGAACAAGACCTCGACCTCGCCGCCTTTGGAGTTCGATTCGACCAGTTCAGCCTTGAGTCGTCGCTCTACACCGACGGCCATGTAGAGGCCGTGGTGGCTCGCCTTGTGGACAACGGCAGCGCCTATGAGCAGGACGGTGCGCTCTGGCTTCGCACGACCGACCATGGCGACGACAAAGATCGGGTGATGCGCAAGTCAGAGGGGGGCTACACCTACTTCGTGCCGGATGTGGCCTATCACCTACAGAAATGGCGGCGTGGCTTTGCAAGGGCGGTGAACATTCAGGGCTCCGACCACCATGGCACCATCGCCCGTGTGCGGGCAGGCCTGCAGGCGCTTGGCGAGGGCGTTCCCCCACACTACCCCGATTACATCCTGCACAAGATGGTCACCGTGATGCGACACGGCGAGGAGGTGAAGATCTCCAAGCGCGCGGGCTCGTATGTCACCCTGCGCGACCTCATCACCTGGTCGGGCCAGGTCGCTGATGCAGCAGCGCCGGACCTCGACCGCGGCCGAGATGCGGTTCGCTTCTTTTTGGTGTCTCGCAAGGCCGACTCGGAATTCGTGTTCGATGTCGACCTCGCGCTGTCTGCATCCGATGAGAATCCGGTCTATTACGTGCAGTACGCCCACGCCCGCATTCAGAGTGTGCTGGCGCAGGCGGGGCCTGATTGGTCCCAGGGCCTCACCGCATCGGCCCGTGAGGCCTGTCTGGCGCGGCTCGATTCGCCCAAGGCCTTGGCCCTGTGCGCCTGCTTGGCCAGCTATCCAGACCTCTTGGCCCAGGCGGCCGACGAGCACGCTCCCCACCTGGTGGCCTTCTACCTGCGCGAGCTGGCCGCAGCCTTCCATGGGTTTTACAACGCAGACCGCGTGCTGGTGGAAGAGGCTGAACTGCGCCAAGCCAGGCTCCTGCTGCTGGTGGCCACAGCCACCGTGCTGGCCTCTGGGCTGCGCATCCTCGGTGTTCGCGCGCCCAACAAGATGTAGCATCCCACCATGGCCAACGCTCGGAATTCAGACAACCCTCGCCAAGCCGGCCCGGCCCGCAGCGGCGGCAGCATCGTGAGCTTCTCGGCCGGTGTGGCCGTGGGCCTGGTCCTGTCGGCGGCCGTGGCGGCCTACATCACCCTCACACCGCCACCATTTGAGGACCGAGGCCTGCGAAAGCCTGAGCCACCCGTGGCCGCCAAGAAATCAACGTCGGCGCCCTCTGCCGCGCAAGCGCCTGCAGAGGAGGCCCCTTCACCGCCGCCAGAGGCCGTGGCGCCTCCTCCGCCTCCTCCGTTGGCCGATCCCAAGGGGGTTCCACTGGCCGAGCCGCCTGGAACCACCTATTTCCTGCAGGTGGCCGCCTATCGGTCGGTGGATGAGGCCGACCAGATGCGGGCACGGCTGGCCATTCTAGGCTTTGAGGCCTCTGTGTCTCAGGTCCGCAGGGACAGCACGGTCTTTCATCGCGTTCGGCTCGGTCCTTTCTCAGACTTCGAGGTGTTGAACCGCACCAAGGTTGGTCTGTCTGAAAATGGACTGGAATCCACCGTGGTGCGGGTTCTTCCCGCACAGTAAAGGAGCACCCTCAGATGCAAGCACCGAACCCAGACCGTCGACGCAGCCTGGCCTGCGGCTCAGCATTGGCCCTCTCTCGCCTGATCCCCGGCGGCCTGGTCGCCGGCCTGGCCACCAACACGCTTCAGGCGGCCCCCATCGACGAGGGCATCGACTTTCGCGTGCTGGCCAAGCCCGTGCCCACGGCCGCAGCCGGCAAGGTCGAGGTCTTGGAGTTCTTCTGGTATGCCTGCCCCCATTGCTACGCCATGGAGCCTGTGCTCAAAACCTGGCAGGCCAAGCTGCCTTCCGATGTCGTGTTCCGGAAGGTACATGTGGCCTTCCGTGGCAATGTGCAGCAGCAGCTCTTCTACACATTGGAGGCCCTCATGGCCTCTGCAGCCGTTCATGAGAAGGCCTTTGCGGCCATTCATCTGGGCCGAAAGCCGCTGGTCACACCTGCCGAAATTTTTGAATGGGCCCGTTCGGCTGGCCTCGATGGTGCTCGGTTTGAGAAGGCCTGGGCCTCGCCGGCTGTGGCCAGCAACATGCGCCGCGCCACGGCACTCATGACCGCGCACGAGGTCGAGGGGGTACCCCGTTTCACCATTCATGGTCGGTTTGTCACCGCGCCATCCATGGTGGGCGGTAGCCATCAGCGGGCCATGGACGTGGTCGATCACCTCATCGCAAAGGCGCGTCCGCTGGTTAGGGCTTAGTCCCCGGGCTCGCGTTTGGTGAGCGAGGTCACCATCTGATAGGCCTCGGCGCGCGCCAAGCCCAGGCCCTTCACCAATAATTTTGCAGCGGTTGCGGCCGGGAGTTCAGCAGACAGCAGTCGAGCCCATTCCTGCGCGGATGCGGCCTGTGGGCTCTGGGCTGCGGAAGCACTTGGCAGGTCAAAGACCAAGACCATCTCACCCCGATGGCTGTGTGGGTCTGAGGCCAGTCGGGCCGTGCGCTGGGCCATCACGTCGATCAGTGCGCCTCGGTGCAAGGTCTCGAAGGCCTTGGTCATCTCGCGGGCGAGCAGGGTGGGCGTGGTCTTGCCCAGCACCAAGGCCGCATCTTCCAGGGCGGCCTCGATGCGGTGGGGCGCCTCAAATGTCACCACCACACCGCCGGCCTGTCGCATCCGTTCGAGTGTGGCCCGCCGCCCCGCCGCCTTGGCGGGCAGAAACCCCCAGAAGCTCAGGGGGTGGTCGTCTGAGATCAGAAAGCCACTCACGCTCACTGCCGCGGTGAGCGCGCTGGGGCCGGGCACGGGAATCACTCGCAGGCCACGGTCCCAGGCCCGCTGCACCAGGCGGGCGCCTGGGTCGGCCACGCCCGGTGTGCCGGCATCCGACACCAAGACAACCCGCTGACCTGAGAGCCCAGCCTCGATCAAGCCTTCGGCCTGCTCCTGCTCATTGTGGGCATGCACGGCCGTGAGCCGGCGACCGTCGATGGGGAGGCCCAGGGCGTTGAGCAATTGGCGCAGCCGACGGGTGTCCTCGGCGCACAGGCATTCGGCCTGCTCGAGGAGTTGGCGCGCGCGGGCGCTGATGTCTCCCATGTGGCCGATAGGCGTGGCCACCAGGTAGAGGCCAGGCTCCAGGCTTTTAGAGGGGGTCTGCATGCCAAGTCCGAGACAACGAACGGGAACCGACAAGGAGTGGGAGGCGTCTGACTGGCTGAGGTCGCATGGGTTGAGGCAATTGGCCCATCAGGTCCGGTATCCGTTTGGTGAGATCGACCTGATTATGGTCGATGGGGCTGTGATTGTTTTTGTGGAGGTGCGCATGCGCGCGAGCCTGGTCTTTGGTGGTGCCCTGGCGTCCGTCACGCTGGCCAAGCGCCGTCGCATTCTTCGCGCGGCCCGAGCCTGGCTGCAAGCACACGGCGGCCCAGCGCCTGCCTGCCGCTTCGACCTCATGGCCCACGAGGCCGGCCGGTGGCACTGGATTCAAAACGCCTTTGATGAGACAGCCCGCTGAGCTGCCATGCAGCTGGATGCACAACGCCGACACAGCCGGCTTCTATAATCAGGCATCACCTTCTAGGAGTTCGTATGGTTACGCGTCGTGTCTGCCTGCTCGGACTGGGTTCTTTGGCGGTGTCTTCAGGCCTGACGGGCTGCTTCCCGTTGGCTGCCACCGGCATGGTGGTGGGGGCGTTGTCCATTTCCGATCGTCGCACCACCGGGGCTCAGGCCGAAGACCAGGCCATTGAGCTCAAGGGATTCAATCGCCTTCGTGAACGCTTCAAGGGCGATTCCGCCATCACCGCCAGTGTCACGTCCTTTAATCGCACGGCCCTCATCACGGGCTTCGTGCCCGATCAGACCACCAAGGCCGAGGTCGGCCAGATCGTCGGGCGCATTGAGAACGTGAGAACCGTGATCAATGAACTGATCGTGGGCCTGCCCGCCAGCGTCACCACCTACGGCCGCGATGTGCTGCTCACCACGCGGGTGAAGGCTACGTTGCTCGATGCACGCGACCTCAACGGCAATCTCATCAAGGTGGTCACGGAGTCGAGCACGGTCTATCTCATGGGCGTGGTGTCTCCCCGAGAGGCCTCCAGGGCCTCCGAAATTGTGTCCCGGGTGCCGGGCGTGCGCCGTGTGGTGCAGGCCTTTGAGGTCATCACCGAAGAGCAGGCCCGGGCCATCGACACCGCCCTTCAGGGCGGCAAGGCCGCCCCCGAGGTGCAGGGCAAGCCTTCTACCCAGCCCGTGCCCCCGCCGGCCGGTGCGCCGCAGGTCATGCCGGTCCGATGACCACCCGCCGCAACCTTCTGCTGGGCCTGGCCGCAGTGGGTGGATTGGCGGCTGCGGGCACCTGGGCCATGCGCCGAACGCCAGCGCCCCTTGTCTCTGGACAGACCCTGTCGGGCGAGGCCGTCTCCACCCAATCCCTGCTGGGCCGCCCTTATCTCGTGAATTTCTGGGCCACCAGTTGTGTCACGTGTGTGCGGGAGATGCCCGAGCTGGTCTCGCTGCATCAGGCATTCGAGGCCAAAGGCTTTCGAACCTTGGCGGTTGCCATGCATTACGACCGGCCCGAGTTTCTGCAGCGGTTCGTGGAAGATCGGCAACTGCCCTTTTGGGTGCTCCACGACACCGACAATCAATGGGCCAAGGCCTGGGGCGACGTCTCGGTCACCCCGACCACCTTTGTGGTCGATGCCAAGGGCCGGGTCTACAAGCGTTTTGTGGGTGAGCCCGATTTCGAAAGCCTGCGTCGCTGGCTCTCGAAGAACCTCACGGCCTAGCTGCCCTGTAAAACCCCGTGGGCCTGCTGGTCCGCGTGGTATGAAGATCGCACCAGTGGCCCCACCGCGGCATGCACAAAGCCCATGGTCTTCGCCTGCGCCTCAATGGTCTTGAACTCTTCCGGGGTGGCGTAGCGCGTCACCGGCAGGTGCGCATTCGAGGGCGCGAGGTATTGGCCCACCGTGAGCATGTCGACATCGTGGGCTCGCAGGTCTTGCATCACGGCCAGCACCTCGTCCAGCGTCTCGCCCAGCCCGAGCATGATGCCGCTCTTGGTGGGCACGCCCGGCACACGGGCCTTGAAGGTCTTGAGCAGGTTCAGCGAGTGCTGGTAATCCGAGCCCGGCCGAGCCGCCTTGTAAAGCCTGGGCACGGTCTCCAGGTTGTGGTTCATCACATCTGGCGGTGCGGCCCCCAGAATGTCCATGGCCCGATCGAGCCGGCCACGGAAGTCGGGCACCAGCACCTCGATCTGGGTCTGAGGCGAGGCGGCACGAACGGCCTGAATGCAATGAACAAAGTGCTTCGCACCGCCGTCCTTGAGGTCGTCCCGGTCCACGCTGGTGATCACCACGTAACGAAGTCTCAGGGCAGCAATGGTCTTGGCCAGGTTGGCGGGTTCGGCCTCGTCGAGCGGATCGGGCCGGCCATGGCCAACATCACAGAAGGGGCAGCGCCGGGTGCACTTGTCGCCCATGATCATGAAGGTGGCCGTGCCATTGCCAAAGCACTCGCCAATGTTGGGGCAGGAGGCCTCCTCGCAGACGGTGTGCAGCTGGTGGGCGCGCAGAATCGATTTGATCTCCGCAAAGCGGCTGTTCGGTGAGGCGGCCTTCACCCGAATCCAGTCGGGCTTGGGCAATGGCGCCTGCGGGGGAATCACCTTGATGGGAATCTTGGCCGTCTTGGCCGCGCCCTTGAGCTTGGGGTGGGGTCGTTGCGGGCCTTGGTCGAGCAGGCGTTGTTGGGCGGTGTCAGTCATGTTCCAAAGGCATCTTCGAATCGATCGCACAGGGCATCGGCTGCGGCCTGCCAGCCCACGCGGTGCCCCAGTGTAGCGAGGTCTGTGACCCGCAGGCCAGCATGGCCACACGGGTTGATGCGGTCAAAGGCGGTGAGGTCCATGTCCAGGTTGATGGCCAGTCCGTGGGTGGTGCAGCCGCGGCGCAGCTTCAAGCCCAGGGCTGCGAACTTCTCGAGCTCTCCATCGGGCCGCCGGTGGTAGACGCCAGGCTCTCCTGGCCATCGGCAGGCCGTGGCCAGGCCCAGACTGCTCACCCAGTCGATCACGATCTGCTCGTACTGAAAGACCGTCTCGCGCACCAGGCCGCCACGACGCTTCAAGTCCATTAGGGGAAAGACAATGAGCTGCCCAGGCCCGTGGTAGGTCACCTCCCCGCCACGATCGGTCTTGAGCACCGGGATCGCCCCGGCGGCCCGCACATGGTCTGGATCGGCGGCAAGCCCCAAGGTGATCACCGGGGCGACCTCGATGGCCCAGATTTCATCGGGTGTTTCAGGGGTGCGGCCATCGGTGAAGGCCTGCATCTCACGGGCCACGTCGGCATAGTCTGCTGGCTGAAATTGCCGACGAATCATGACGGCCTAGAGCACGAGCTTGACCATGGGATGGCTGGTCAGGGTTCGATAGATCTCGTCGAGCTGGTCTCTGGACTGGGCCTGCACGATGAGGGTCAGGCTCAGGTACTTGGCGGTTCGGCTGCTTCGGATTTCGATCTGGTCGGCCGACAAGGGCCCGGTCAGCGGTGCCACGGCCGCCACAATGGTCTGGGCAAAGTCGTCGCGGCGCTCACCCATCACCTTGATGGGAAAGGCGCACGGAAACTCAAAAAGGCTGTCTGCCGTGTGCTCGGGGCGGTTGGGGTCCGTCATGGTGGCGGGGCCGATCAGGCGCGATGGGCCGCAATGGCCTCATCGTAGGCTGCTCGCAATGCCTGAAATACCGGCCCTGGACGGCCTTGCCCCACGGGCTGGCCGTCGAGCTGCGTGATGGCCAGCACCTCTTTGGTGGCTGAACTCAGCAGCAGTTCATCGGCGCCAACCACCTCTGCCTCCGAGATGGCCCGCGATTCAAAGGGCACGCCCACAGCCTCGGCCAGCCTGGGCAGGATGGCCATGCGAATGCCTGCCAGCAGTTGGTTGGAGCGCGGTGGCGAGAGCAGCCGGCCATCACGCACCAGCCAGATGTTGGAGGCTGCACCCTCGGTGAGCAGGCCATCGCGAAACAGGATGGCCTCGTGGGCGCCCTGGGCGACGGCCGCCTCCCGGGCCAGCACATTGCCCAGCAGGGCCACCGACTTGATGTCACAACGCAGCCAGCGCTGGTCGGGCATGCGAACGGCCTTCAAGCCGATGTCGCGATCGGATGCAGTAGGCCGCTTGAGTGGGCTCACCATGGCAAAGATGGTGGGCGGCACGGCCGGCCTGGGAAAGCTGTGGTCTCGGCGTGCCACGCCGCGGGTGACCTGCAGGTAAATGAACTGGTCGTCGGTGGTGGCCCTCTCGATCAGGCCTTGCACAATGCTGTGCCAGTCGACATCGGCCGTGGCCTGGGCAAGTGAGAGCTCCGAGAGGCTGCGCTGCAGGCGGCCCAGGTGCTCGGCCCAGGCAAAGGGCTTGCGGCTGTAGACCGGCACCACCTCGTAGATGCCGTCGCCAAAGAGAAAGCCGCGGTCGAGCACCGAGACCTGGGCCTCCGAGAGGGCGAGCCAGCGGCCGTTGAGATAAACGGGTGCCTGGGGGTCGAGGTCGGCTGGAAAGAGGGGTGGGCTCATGTCTGGGCTCGTGCCGGGTGTTTACGGGGTTGGGGGGCTGGGCGCATGAAAGGGCGCTCGGGCCCAGAGCCGAACGCTGTCGATGGCCCGGCCCAAGAGGCCGGCCGATTTCACTGACTCTGCGGCCACGAGGTCCACCTCGTGGATCTGCAACGGCCCCATGAAGATGCGCAGGCTGCCCACCCGCTGGCCGGCCGTCACTGGGGCCACCAGGCCCGCGCCGGTTTGCAGTTCGGTGCGCAGCTCGTTGAAGCGCTTGCGGGGTGCAGCCACCAGAACGTCTTGACGGAACTCGGTCTTGAGCTTGGAGCGAATTCCCTTAAAGACCTCAAGCTCCGTTCCAATGGCATTGCGCGCAAAGAGTCGCACGACATCGAACTGTTGGAAGCCAAAGTTCAAGAGCTCCAGGGTCTCCTGGGCGCGCACCTCTGCGGAGGTCGACTGCAGCACCACCACCATCAGGCGCCGCTGCATCTGCTCGCGAGGCCCAATGGGCTGTGGCCGCTGGGCCGTCACGAGGCCCGAGGCCTGGGTGGGGTGGTCGATGGCGATCAGGCCATCGACGCTTCGATCGAGCCACAAGAGCCGGTTGCGGTTGGTCTGACGAATGCCATTGAAGGTGATCTCCCGTTGGTTGGCAATTTGAAATGCCTCGGGAAATTCCACATAGAGCTGAATGGCCAGGGCCGCCATCTCCTGGGCGGTGGTCTGCGCGGACGGATTCTCGGTGCGCGCACCGCTGGCATTGGTGAAGCGGGTGTTGCGCAGGCCCAGCCGCTCGGCGGTCTGGTTCATGAGTGCCACGAAGGCCTCCTCCGAGCCCGAGATGCCTTTGGCCAGGCTCACGGCGGCATCGTGCGCACCCATGAGCATGAGGCCGGTGAGCAGGTCTCGCACCTTGGCGCCATCGGGGCCCAGGAACATGCGTGGGCCCGCAGGCACTTCCTCCTCGCTGGGGCCTGGCAGCACCTGCTGCATTCGGATCTGGCGCTCGCGCAGGGCGTTAAAGCTGAGGTAGGCCGTCATCAAGACCGAGAGGCCCCCAGGCTCGGTGGGTGTGCTCTCACGGCTTCCTGCGAGCGACTGGCCGGTGCTTAAGTCGATCAGGATCCAGGCCTTGGCCGAGACCCCGCTGGGGGCGGGCCAGTTGTTGGCCGCCGCGGGGGTGGCGCCGGTCTGTGCCTGGGCCGATCGTATGGGCAAGGCGAGCACGGCCCCGAGGGCCAGGGTCATCAGGCCCGTGAAGGCCCAGCGCAGGCGCTGGTGCGGCTTACTGGGCATCGGCCACTGCCATGGTCACCAGGCTGCGCAGCTCGGGCAGCATGCCGTGAAAGAAGTGGCCCGCACCGGGCAAGACCAAGATCGGCTGCTGGTGCGGCCGCGCGTAGTCCATGGCGCCGGCCAGGCTGGCCACGTCGTCGGTCTCACCGTGAATCATTCGGGTCACTGCGCAGGGCGCGGCAGGGGTCATGCGCTCGGTGGCCAGGCCCACGAGCAGGCAGACGCCCAGGGCCTGTGTGCCCAGGCCGCGGCTTGCGCGGCCCGACTCCCACTGGGCCGCCAGGTGGGTGGACATCACAGCACCAAAGGAAAAGCCCGCCATCCAGCGCCGTTCCCCCACCTCGTGGCCGAAGGTGTTCTCGGCCCAGACCCAGGTGGCCCAGAGGTCGTCTTGTTCGCCCTGGCCGTTGTCGTGCTCGCCGGCACTCTGGCCCACGCCACGAAAATTTGGGCGCAGGCAGAGCAGACCTCGGGCCAGGAGTGCGCGGGCGACGGTCTGCACCACCTTGTTGTCTCGGGTGCCCCCAAAGAGTGGGTGGGGGTGGGCCAGGACGGCCAGGCCAGCCGCTGGGCCGCTGGGCCGGTCCAGGGCTACATCAAGCAGGCCCGCAGGCCCATCGATGAGGTGGACTTCTGTCTGGGCGTTCACGCGATCCGCAGGCGCTCCACCGGCAGGCCCTTGACCAGGTGCTGGTCGATGATCTCATCGACATCGCTCTGGTCGACATACTGGTACCAAATGCCTTCTGGATAGACCACCATCACCGGCCCGAAGTCGCATCGGTCCAGGCAGCCCGCCTTGTTGATGCGCACCTTGCCCTCGCCATTGAGCTTGAGCGCCTTGATGCGGTCTTTTGCATAGGTTTGCAGGTCGGTTGCGCCGCAGTTGTTGCAGCAGTCCACGCCAGCATCGCGCTGGTTCGTGCAGAAGAAGACATGGTGTTTGAATCGGCTCATCGGCGTAGTGTACGGCGGCTTTTGAGCAGCCAAAGGGCGAGCCAGCCCATCGACACAAAGGGCCATAGGGCGGCCGCCCAGGCGGCCAGGCCTCGCAGGTTGATCCACTGGCCCTGGGCCAGAACCACGATCACATTGGGCTCGGTGTCGGCATTGGGCAGGCCAGAGGCCAGCATGGCCAAGAGTAGGGCCAGCGCCATGCCCAGGCCACACAGCCCCAGCGGGCCCAGAAAGGCCACGGCAGCGCCGAGCAAGGCCACCAGCAGCAGGCCCACCTGCACCCCTGGGCTGAACCAGGCCTCCAGGCCCACCCAGAGGGTGTCGTGGGCCAAAGGGTGCGGCTGCAGCAGCAGCACCCAGGCCATGCGTGAGCCCACGCCAATGAGCAGGGCCAGGGTGATGACCCAGGCCCAGTTGCCCGCAATTTGGCGCAGCCACTGGCGGTGCTGACCAGACAGACCCAGCTTGAGGTGAATGGCCAGGCCCAGCAGGGCGCACACCACCAGGCTTGCCTCGGTGAAGATGCGCTCGCCCTCACCCAGCGGCCAGGTGGAGCCGGCCGCAGCCCCTTCGGCCCCAAAGGGCCGGATGGCCAATTCGAGTGGCAGGATGTCACCAAAGGCCAGCCACAAGGGCGTGGGCGCGGCCTGTGCAAAGAGCCACAGCAGGGTCAGGCCCGTGGCACCGGTGAGGCTGATGGGGCCACTGCCCCAGACATGGGCCCGCCGAATGGCAGCTCGTTGGCGCAGCCGCCGGGCCATCAGCGCCCAGGCCGTCGCTCCCAGCAGCGCGCCCAGCCCGTTGGCGAGCAGGTCGAGCCATTGGGCCCGGCGATTGGGCAAGAAGGACTGGGTGGCCTCCATGCTGAGCGACCAGGCCAGGCCGATGAGGGTGGCCCAGAGCACGGCACGCCAGACGCCGCGTTGCCGAAAAATATTGGCCCAGACCGCTCCCAGGGGCAGGTAGGCGAGCAGGTTGGTCCAGAGGTCAAAGCTCGTGCGGTAGCGGGGTGGCGGCTCGAATAGGAAGGCAAACGGATTCCCACTGGCAGGCCAGACCCAGCCGGTATAGGGGTAGAGGCTGATGAGGGCCAGGGCCACGAGCAGGCCCACGCCCACCAACCAGCGCTCCCACCCCACGCGTTCGCGCATCCAATGGTCCATCTCCGTATGATGCCAAGCATGTGGCCGATTGAGCAGTGCTCGGGGGTGGCTTCCACCCATCTTTTGGCGGTGGATCGGGTTCGCAAGGGCCTGGCCACGGCCCCCTTCGTGCTGGTCTCGTGCGATCAGCAGGCCGGTGTGGGCCAGCATGGCCGCCAGTGGGTCTCGTGTGGGGATGGCCTGGCCATGAGCCTGGCCTGGCCCGAGCATGTCGATCAAGCCCACCTTGGCCTGCCCGCCGGTGCGCTGCCGCCCTGGCCCACCTGGCTGGCCCTGCTGGTGCTTCAGGCCCTTGAGCCCCGGCTGCCGGTTGAGACCGCCAAGGGCCTGGCCCTCAAATGGCCCAACGACATCCATTGCCATGGCCGCAAGGCCGGTGGCGTGCTGGTTCAGCGCCTGCATCTCGGCGCTCAGGCCTGGCTGGTGGCCGGCATTGGCCTCAATGGCCGATGGCGTGTGCCCATGCCCGAAGGGATCCAAGCCATGGGGCTGCTCGAGGCCGCCGACCCCGCCCTGCAGGTGACCGATTGGGTCGGCCCGCTCGTGGAGGCCGTGGCCGGGCTGGCCATGGCGCCTCAGCTGGACGCGCAGGCCTTGGCCCAGTCCTATGCACGGTGGGATGCCCACCTGGGCGCACAGATCCTGCTGGTGGGCGCGCGAGAACAATTGGAAGGGCGCTCCGAGGGCGTGACGCCAGACGGGCGGCTGCGGCTGCGCCTGGCAGATGGCGCCCTGGTGGAGCGGGCGTTGGGCGAGGTGTCTCTGCGTCCCGCGGGGTGCAGGCCATGAGGCCCTCGGCGGCCAGTCTGCTGCTGGATTTGGGCAACAGCCGCCTGAAGTGGCAGCTGTGCTCAGGTGAGGGCGGTGTACTGGGCCAGGGGGCTCTGCTCTCGGCGCATCGGTCTGCGACCGAGGTCGTTGCTGAATTGGCGCAGGCCTGCATGCCTGGGCTCACGGCCCTGGATGAGCAGGGCCTGCCATGCCGGGCTGCACTCGTGTCGGTGGGGCCTGCAGAGCAGGCCGAGGCCCTGCTGCAGTGGGCCGAGCGGGCCACGACCCGCCCGGTCTGCCATGTCCGTGCCTGCGCGGCCCAGGCGGGCCTTCGGAATGACTACTGCGACCCCTCGCAATTGGGGTCGGACCGCTGGGTCGCGGCCCTGGGCGCCATCGAGGCTCTGGCAGCCCATGCCCCGACGGCCTTGCCGGTGCCCCAGGCCCAGCAGCTCTTGGTCGTGTCGGCCGGCACCGCCACGGTCATGGATTCCGTCTCACGCCTGCCGGAAGGGGGCTGGCGTTTTGAAGGCGGGGTGATTCTGCCGGGCTTTGACCTCATGCGAAGGGCCCTTGCCCAGGGCACGGCCGCATTGGGTCCACTCTTCGAGGCGGCCCCGCAGGCGTTGTCCGATCGAGGCTGGCCACGGGATTCTGCCCAGGCGCTGGCGCTGGGCATTGACTTGGCGCAGACCAGCCCGGTGCTGGGCCTTCCCGCCGTGCAGTGCATGGTTGTGCACGGGGGCCATGCACAGGCCTGGCTCGATGCCCACCATCGCCTGGGTGCTGGCCTGCAGCAGCCCATGCCGGCAGCCGTGCACACACCAGAGCTGATCTTCTTGGGGCTTCGCAGGGCCTTGGCCCACGACCAGGGTTAAAGGGTTAAAGCTTCCGGGGCCTACTGCCCCCGAATGCGGGCCAGGGTGGCCGTGGTCGAGCGCTCGTGCTCAAAGGGGATGGAGCAGACCCGTCCACCCCAGCTGCGCACCTCGGCACCGCCCACAATCGCCTCGAGGGCCCAGTCCCCACCCTTGACCAGCACATCGGGTCGCGTGGCCAGAATCAGCGCCAGTGGCGTGTCGTCTGAGAAACTCGTGACCACATCCACGCAGCCCAGGGCGGCTGCCACGGCCATGCGGTCTTCCAGGGTGTTGATGGGGCGGTCTGCCCCTTTGTTCAGTCGCCGCACGGAGTCATCGGCATTGAGTGCCAGCACCAGGCTGGCCCCCTCGGCCCGGGCCTGGGCCAGGAGCGTGACATGGCCCCGGTGGAGTAGGTCGTAGACCCCGTTGGTGAAGACCACGGGCTTTGGCAGTGCTGCCACCGCAGCCAGGTAGCCCGCATTCGGGGCGTCATCGACCCCAGAGCCTGGGTGGATCTTGCTGAGAAAGGGCAGTGGGCTGGTCAAGCCGGCTGGGGGTCCGCGCTGGCCAGGCCGCGGTTGATGTCCTTGCGGAACCGATTGAGCTCTTGCACGCTGGCGAAGGGCTGTTCAAAGAGCAGGCTGAGGTTGTGCAGGATGCGCTCGGCCACTTTCTTTTCCCAGTCGGCGTTGAACCGAATCTGCTCATCGAGCCAGCGCTCGAGCCAGCCGGGCTCGGGCAGGCGGCTCTGCACGGTGTCGTTCGGGTAGAGCGCCTCGTTCACATGGAGGTTGGTGGGGTGCAGGGCCTTGGCCGTGCGGCTGGCCGAAGCCATCAGCACGCCAATCTTGGCAAAGGCAGACCGCGCGTTGTCACCCACCTGCCCAAGGGCCTTCTTCATGTAGCGCAGGTAGGCGCCACCATGGCGGGCCTCGTCTTTGGCAATGGTTTCGTAGATCTGCTTGATGACCGGCTCGGTGTGCCATTCGGCCGCACAGCGGTACCAGTGGTTGAGCCGAATCTCGCCGCAGAAGTGCAGCATCAGGGTCTCCAGGGCGGGGGCCGGGTCGAACTCAAAGCGCACCGCATGCAGCTCGGCCTCGGCGGGCACCATCTCGGGCTTGAAGCGGCGAAGGTATTCCATGAGGACGAGGCTGTGCTTTTGTTCTTCATAAAACCAGACCGACATGAAGGCGGAGAAGTCGCTGTCGTGGCGGTTGTCGCGCAGGAACATCTCGGTGGCCGGCAGGGCCGCCCACTCGGTGATGGCATTCATCTTGATGGTGAGGGCCTGCTCGTCGGAGAGTCGGCTGGCATCAAAGGAGGCCCAGTCGATGTCCTTGTCGAGATCCCATCGAACCCGCTCGAAGGCGCGGAAGAGCTCTGGGTAGAGCATTTGATCGGAATTTATCGTCTTCACCTTGCCATTCTATAAACGATTCAAGTCTTTTCCGTGACATGTCCTGCCGCTGCA
>JBEARM010000026.1:0-14684 GCA_041163175.1 Pseudomonadota bacterium
CACCACGCACTGGGGTGACTGGCCTGCATTGCGCTGAAGCTCACGGCCCATGAGCAGGTTGAAGGTCTGATCGGTGCCGCCGAGTTCGACATCGGCCTTCAAGGCCACCGAATCGTAGCCCTGCATCAGGGGGTATAGAAACTCGTGCACCGAGATGGGGGAGCCCGACCTATAGCGCTTGGTGAAGTCGTCTCGTTCGAGCATCCGGGCCACCGTGGACTGGGCCGCCAGACGGATCATGCCCGTGGCGCCCAGGGGCTCGCACCACTCGGAATTGCGCCGAATGTCCGTTTTCTCGGGATCGAGCACGAGGCTGGCCTGCTCGAAGTAGGTCTTGGCGTTGGCCGCGATCTCCTCGGCCGTGAGCGGTGGGCGAGTGGCATTGCGCCCGGTGGGGTCTCCGATGAGTGCGGTGAAGTCGCCGATCAGGAAGATGACCTGGTGGCCGAGGTCTTGAAACTGACGCAGCTTGTTGAGCACCACCGTGTGGCCCAGGTGCAGGTCTGGCGCAGTGGGGTCTAGGCCAAGCTTGACCCGCAGGGGCACCCCAGTCTGCTCTGACCGAACCAACTTCTCCTCAAGCTCAGATGCCACAAGAATGTCATCGGCACCTCGGCCAATGACAGACAAGGCATGAGAAACCCCGGGAGACAGCGAAGCAATGGACATGGTCTGGCCGCTTAAAAGCTAGAATTTTACTTGTGATGACCCCGCGCGCTCGAAAGACCTGGATCTTCGGCTCCACCGGCTTTGGCTTGGCCATGGCGCTGATCACGGCCCTTGGCGTCTCGCCCTTGTCGGAGGCCGAGTCACGGGCACTGGCCACCCCCACGGTCCAGCCCATTCCCCTGCCGTCTCTCGAGGCCCAGATCGAGGCCCTGTCGGCCCACGGACTCGAGCTCGCTCGGGAGGATGAAGTCCGCGCCACCGACAACATCGAGCGCCTGCTCTCCCGCATGGGGGTGCGCGACCCGGAGGCACTGCGCTTCTTGAACAAGGATCGACAGGCACCGGCCGTGCTGAGGGCCAACCGAGGGCGCATCGCCCTGGTTCACACCGACCTCCAAGGCCGCCTGTTGCGGCTCCAACTGCTCAACGGGATGGACGCCTGGGTCGTAGAGCGGGCCGGCGAGAACAAATTTGAGATTCGCACGGCGCGCCTCGGAACCGAACGCCAGGTGGAGCACCGATCGGTGGTGGTGGGCAGCTCCTTCTTCGGAGCCATGGACCAGGCGGGCGTACCGGATGGCATTACCGATGAGATCGTGAGCCTCTTTGAATCCGACCTCGACTTCCGGCGGCAGGTTAATCCTGGCGACAAGATCCGCGTCATTTTCGAGACCGAGAAGGTGGCCGGCCGAGACATCGGCGACTACCGGCTGATTGCCGTGCGCTTTGAAGCCTCCGGAGAAACCTACGAGGCCATGCGTTTTAGCACGGCCGACAACAAGCGGGGCAACTTCTACGACGCAGAAGGAAAGTCGGTCAAGCGCGGCTTTCTGGCGGCACCCCTTCGCTACACCCGGGTGAGCTCGAATTTCTCGAGCTATCGGCTCCACCCCCTGTTTGGCGACCCGCGGGCCCACCGTGGCGTGGACTATGCAGCGCCCATCGGCACACCGGTGCGCTCAGTGGCCGACGGCACCATTGTCGAGGTGGGCCGCAACGGCGGCTATGGCAATGCCATTGAGATTCGTCACAACCAGCGCTACAGCACCTATTACGCACACCTGTCGGCCTATGCGGGTCGGCCCAGAAAGGGGCAGCAGGTTCGCATGGGCGAGGTCATTGGCTATGTGGGCGCCACCGGCTGGGCCACCGGACCGCACCTGCACTATGAATTCCGTGTCCAAGGTCGATCGGTCGATCCCACCAAGATCGCCAAGGAAAACCCCCAGGTGCCCAGCCTGAAGGGGGCAGACCTGGTGGCCTTCCAGTCCGTGGCCGAAGACCTTCGCAAGCGGCTCTCGCTGCTCGACAGCGTGAATACGGCAGCAGCGCCCACCCCTTGAAGTTCATCGGCGTCATGACCGGTACGAGCCTCGATGGGCTCGATGCCTGCCTCATCGACTGCCAGCCCAATCGCATAGAGCGCATCGAGAGCTGTTCGCACCCGATGCCGGCCGGCCTCCAGGCCCAACTGGCCAGCCTTCTCGATGACCACACACCGCTCGCCCTGGATGCCGCTGCACGGGCGAGCGTGGCGCTTTCAGATGCCGTGGCAGACCTGATCAAGGACCTGCTCGGCCGCACAGGCCTTGCGCCAGGGGCCATCACCGCCCTCGGCGTCCATGGCCAGACGGTCCGTCACGCGCCCACCCAGGGCTACAGCCTCCAGTTGGTTCATGCACCTCGACTGGCCGAGCGTACGGGCATTGACGTGGCCTTCGACTTTCGAAACCGAGACATTGCCGCAGGTGGACAAGGCGCACCGCTGGTGCCGCCCTTTCATGCGGCCATGGTCTGCCAGTCGATGCAGGCGCCGGCCTTGGCAGGCCCCGTGGCGGTGCTCAACCTGGGCGGCATTGCCAACCTCAGCTGCTTTGAGATGCAAGCAGCCACAGACGCTGGTGAGCCGGCCGGCAATCAGCCAGCGGAAGGCCGCCTGATTGCCGAGACCCTCGTGGGCTTTGACACCGGGCCGGCCAACACCCTGCTCGATGGCTGGGCCCAGCGCCACATTGGCAAGCCCTTCGACCCTCACGGGGCCTGGGCGGCCCAGGGCACGGCCTGCCCGGCCCTGCTGGCCCAGTGCAAGTCCGATGATTTCTTCAAGAAGCCGCCGCCCAAAAGCACAGGCCGAGACCACTTTCACCTGGAATGGCTGGCGCGTCAGATCCAGGCGCTTGGCGAGGCCGGCAGCCGCCTGGACCCCGTGGATGTGCAGGCCACCCTGCTGGCGCTGACCGTCGACACCGTGACAGAGGCCCTGCCCCAGGGCCTCCAAGCCCTTTGGGTCTGCGGTGGTGGCGCGAAAAACGACGCCCTCATGCAGGCCCTCTCACGTCGCCTGCCCATGCCCGTACGCACGACCGATGCACTGGGCTGGCCCAGCCAGGACATCGAGGCAGCCGCGTTCGGATGGTTGGCCTGGCGCCTTCACCAAGGCCTGCCGGGAAATGTGCCTGCAGTGACCGGTGCCCGCGGGCCCCGACTGCTGGGCTGCTGGGCGCCGGCCTAGGCCAGCCTCTCGTCGAGCCACTCCAGCCAGTGGCGCACCGGAATGTCGGTGCCACCCGCCAGATGCCCAATGCAGCCCACGTTGGCCGAGAGAATCACCTGGGGAGACGGGGCAGACAGGGCCAAGACCTTCCGGGCCAAGAGCGCCTTGGAGATGGTGGGCTGAAGCACCGAGTAGGTGCCCGCAGACCCACAACACAAATGGCTGTCGGCCACCGGCGCGACCTCGGCACCGAGGGCCTTGAGCAAGGCCTCGACCTGGCCACGGATCTGCATGCCATGCTGCTGGGTGCAAGGCGGGTGATAGACAACGCGCTGGACAGGCCGGTTCGAGGCCGACACCAGTTTCACCAAGGCCGCCTGGTGCTCGGCGAGCAGCTCGATGGGGTCCTTCACCAGGGCCGCAATCTTCGCCGCACGATCGGCATAGGCCGGGTTGTCCTTCAACAAATGTCCGTAGTCCTTCACCATGACACCGCAGCCCGAGGCATTGACCACAATGGCCGCCACGTCACCCTTCTGGACCTCGGGCCACCAGGCATCCACATTTCGACGCACATCCTCCAATGCCCCGTGGGCATCGGCCAGGTGCTGCTTGACGGCACCACAGCAGCCCGATCGGCCCACCACCTCTGCGGAGAAGCCCAGTGCGTCGAGCACGCGGGCCGTGGCCGTATCGATCGCAGGGAACATGGTGGGCTGCACGCAGCCCTTGAGCAGCAGCACGCGGCGCGCATGCTGGCGCGAGGGCCAGGCTCCTGGCGCGGCCGCACGCGGCAGCTTGGCCTTCAAGGCCGATGGCATGAGGGGGCGAAAGACCTGGCCCAGACGATAGGCTGGTGCGAACCAGGCCGAGGTGAGCCCCCAGCGCAGCAGGCCGCGAACCCAACGCTGCGTCAATGGGCGTGTCACTCGCGTCTCCACCAGTTCGCGGCCGATGTCCACCAGGCGGCCATAGGCCACCCCGGACGGACAGGTGGTCTCACAGTTGCGACAGGTCAGGCAACGGTCGAGGTGGGTCTGGGTCTGCCGGGTGACGGCATGCCCCTCCAGCATGTCTTTGATCAGATAGATGCGGCCCCGCGGACCGTCACGCTCATCGCCCAGCAGCTGGTAGGTGGGGCAGGTGGCGGTGCAAAAACCACAGTGCACACACCGGCGAAGAATGTCCTGCGCCTCCGTGCCGGCCTTCGTGCCCGACACCCAGCTGGCCAGTTGAACGTCCATATTGGTCTTGTGCCTCGTTGCGTGTCAGAGGCCGGGCAGTAGCCGGCCAGGATTCCAAAGCCCCGCGGGGTCAAGTTCCTGCTTGAGCCGCTGGTGAATGCCGCCCAGGGCTGGCGACAGCGGCGTAAAGACGCCCGCCTGTCGCGAAGACTCGGACGAGGAGCGATACAGGGTGGCATGCCCCCCCAATTGCGCGGCCGCCAATCGGACGGCCGTGGCGGTCTCACTGGCTCGAACCCATCGCAGGCCACCGCCCCACTCGGTGAGCAAAGTCTCGCCCAGCGGAAAGACATCGGCCCGAGTGGGCAGGCTCACCCGCCAGAGTGAGAACGGCGGCTCGGGCAGTGCGAAGACCCGGTGGGTCTGATCCCGCAGGCTCAGCCAAAATGCCTTGGCCTGATCCTCGGCCATCTCATGGCCAAAGCGTCCCACGGCCGAGGAGACGGCCGCTGCGGCCCCCGCAAACCGAAGGTGAAGCTGGCCGCCCTGATCGGGTCGCCAGGCCGTGGCCGACAAGGGCAGCGGCTCGGCAGACCAGGCATTCACGCGCTCAAGCGCCTCGGCCTGGGCCATCGGCAGTTGCACGGTGGCCGATGCGGCGGGCTCGGGCAAGACCTTCAAGGCCACATCCAGAATGAGCCCCAGGATGCCCATGGCACCCGTGTGCAAACGGGAGAGGTCATAGCCCGCCACGTTCTTCATGACCGTGCCGCCATAACGCATCAACTGGCCGTCGGCATCCATGACCGTCATGCCCAACACAAAATCGCGGCAAGGCCCTGCGGCAAATCGGCCCGGGCCGGAGAGGCCAGAGGCCACCATGCCACCCACCGTGCCCCGGCCCGCGGCCGAGCCATGAAACCTTGGGGGCTCAAAGGCCAGCCGCTGCCGTTTCTCAGCCAGCACCGACTCCAGGGTCTCGATGGGCGTGCCAGCTCGAACCACCACCACCAGCTCGGTGGGGTCGTGGTTCACCACGCCCGAATAGGGGGCGGTCTGCAGCACGCCATCGCCCTGAGGCGGCTGGCCATAAAAGGATTTACTGCCGTGGCCCTCGATGCGAAGCGTGCTGGTCTGGGCGCGTGCCTGGGCCACTTGATCACGCGCCGCTCGGATCCATTCGGCAGCCGAGGCATCGGCTGTGTCGTGGGAGAGGCCCATCTCAGAAGCGTGAAAGCTCAGGAAACTTCAGGGCGCCACGGTGCACATGTTCACGTCCGAATTCCGCGCAACGCGAGAGCGTGGGAATGGCCTTGCCCGGGTTGAGCAGTCCATCGGGGTCGAAGGCCCGCTTCACCGAGAAGAAACTCATGCGTTCCTGGGGCGAGAACTGCATGCACATGGTGTTGATCTTCTCGATGCCCACCCCGTGCTCACCCGTGACCGTTCCGCCGTAGTCCACGCAAATCTCGAGAATCTCTGCGCCGAATTCCTCGGTGCGCTCAAACTCGCCCGGCTTAGTAGCATCAAACAAGATGAGTGGGTGTAGGTTGCCGTCGCCCGCGTGAAAGACATTGAGGCAACGAAGGCCATATTTCTGCTCGAGCTCAGCGATGCGCCGGAGCATTTCGCCCAGACGTCGCCGGGGGATGGTGCCATCGATGCAGTAATAGTCGGGCGAGACGCGGCCTGAGGCAGGGAAGGCATTCTTGCGGCCAGACCAAAAACGCAGGCGTTCGGCCTCCGACTGCGAGACACGCAAGTCTGTGGCGCCACTGCCCGAGAGGACCGCCTGCATGCGTTCAATCTCTTCAGCCACCTCATCGGGCGTGCCATCGGACTCACACAGGAGAATGGCCTCTGCGTTGAGGTCGTATCCCGCATGCACGAACTCTTCGACGGCCGCCGTCATGCCCTTGTCCATCATCTCGAGGCCCGCAGGAATGATGCCCGCCGCGATGAGATCGGCCACGGCCTGGCCCGCCTTCTCCACGTCATCGAACGAGGCCATGATGACCTGGGCCAGACGGGGCTTGGGCACGAGCTTGACCGTCACCTCGGTGGTGATGGCCAGCATGCCCTCAGAGCCAATCAGCAAGGCCAGCAGATCCAGGCCCGGAGAGTCGAGGGCCTCACTGCCCACCTCGATCACCTCGCCCGAGAGCGTCAGGCCTCGGATGCGCATCACGTTGTGGACCGTCAGGCCGTACTTGAGGCAGTGCACCCCACCAGAGTTCTCGGCCACATTGCCCCCGATGGAGCAGGCAATCTGGGAGGAGGGGTCGGGAGCGTAATACAGGCCATGGGGTGCAGCCGCCTCACTGATCGCGAGGTTGCGCACGCCCGGCTGGACGCGGGCAAGCCGGGCCAGTGGGTCGATGGACAGGATTTGATTGAAACGGGCCAGCGAGAGCACCAGGCCTCCCCGGTGTGGCGTGGCACCACCCGAGAGGCCGGTGCCCGCACCTCGGGCCACCACGGGCACATCGTGGGCCTTGCAGACCCGCAAGACCGCAGCCGCCTCGGACTCATTGAGCGGCAGGGCCACCGCCACCGGAATCTGTCGATAGCCTGTCAGGCCATCACACTCGTAGGGCCGAAGCGACTCCTCGTCGGTGATCAGCCGATCGGCCGGTAGGGCCTTGGCCAGGTCGGCCAGGAACCCTTGCCGCTTGTCGTGCGGCATGGGCTGGCTGATGTCGGCAAACCGAAGTTCGCCGAGCTGCAGTTCTCGGGGCGCGTTCACAACCGCTAGTGTAGAACCGGATCACGCCTTGGGCGGCTCAATCTCGAAATTCGCCAGGTTCTCAATGGCTTTGATCATCGCCGAGTGATCCCAGCCCGAGCCCCCACGAGCGGCCAGGCTGTTGAAGAGCTCCTGCGCGGTGGCCGTGTTGGGCAGGGACACACCCAGCGCCCGGGCACTGGAGAGCGCGAGGTTGAGGTCTTTTTGGTGCAGGTTGATTCGGAAGCCCGGATCGAAGGTGCGCTTGACCATGCGCTCGCCGTGGACTTCGAGGATCTTGGAGGATGCAAAACCACCCATGAGGGCCTGACGCACCCGCGCGGGGTCGGCACCGGCCTTGGCGGCAAACACAAGGGCCTCGGCCACCGCCTCGATGTTGAGGGCCACGATGATCTGATTGGCCACCTTGGTGGTCTGGCCAGCACCGTTTTCGCCCACGAGGGTGATGTTCTTGCCCATGAGTTCAAAGAGGGGCTTGACCCGATTGAAGACTGCCTCGTCGCCACCCACCATGATGGTCAGCGTGGCGTTCTTGGCCCCGACCTCGCCACCCGAGACGGGCGCATCAAGATAATCGCCGCCAAGGCTGCGGATCTTGGCAGCAAACTCCTTGGTCGCAATTGGAGAGATCGAACTCATGTCGACCACCACCTTGCCCTTGGAGACGCCTTCGGCCACGCCGTTGGCAGAGAAGAGCACGGCCTCGACGTCGGGGGTGTCCGGCACCATGGTGATGATGATGTCGGCCTGCTGGGTGACGGCCTTGGCCGAGTCGCAGACGGTGGCAGAGGAGCCTGCCACCCAGGGTGGCATGTCGCCAATGGTATTCAAGAACAGCTGATGGCCGGCCTTGTAGAGGTGCTCTGCCATGGGCGCGCCCATGATGCCCAGGCCGATGAATCCGATTTTCATGCTCATATGAATGCTCTCCTCAGATGCAATGTTGGGTGAAGGTATGGAATGCGGGGACGGTCGACTGTACGGTCGCAGCGGTCATCAGGCCGTGAGTGACTTGCGCCAGCCAAGGCCGTCGACCGTGGCCGCCTTGGGCTTGTACTCACAGCCGATCCAGCCGGTGTAGCCAATCGCATCGATGTGCTTGAACAGGAAGGCGTAGTTCAGCTCGCCGGTGCCAGGCTCGTTGCGGCCCGGGTTGTCGGCCAATTGAAGGTGACCGATCTGCGGGAGCCTCTCGCGCAGGGTGGCTGAAATCTCACCCTCCATGCGCTGCGCATGGTAGATGTCGTACTGGATGAAGAGGTTGTCGGCGCCGACCTCTTTCAGGATGGCCAAGGCCTGGTCGGTGCGGCTCAAAAAGAAGCCCGGAATGTCAAAGGTGTTGATCGGCTCAATGAGCAGGCGGAGCCCGGCCTTCTTCAACTCACCTGCGGCAAACCGCAAGTTCTCCACGAAGACAGCATGGGCCTGCTGGGCACTCACCCCGTCGGGCAGCTTGCCGGCCAAGCAGTTGAGCTGGCCAACCTCGAGCACCTTCGCATACGAAATGGCCTTGGCCACGCCCGCCCGAAATTCGTCCACGCGGTTGGGATGACAGGCAATGCCTCGCTCACCCGCAGCCCAGTCACCGGCGGGCAGGTTGTGCAGCACCAAGGCAAGCTTGTTGCCCTTGAGCTTGGCGAGGATGTCGTCGGCCGCGTAGTCGTAAGGAAAGAGGAACTCGACCGCCTCAAAGCCGGCCTGCGCAGCCTGCTCGAATCGGTCCATGAATGGAACCTCGTTGAACAACATGGTGAGGTTGGCAGCAAACTTGGGCATCGATGTTCCTCTGTGGGTTGGTGGTCCGGCGTCGGGCAAGCCTGGAATTATTCCAGAAGGCCGGCACGCTCCAGGCCTTGCGGGCCCTCGGGGTGACGACACTCAATGGCCTCGAACTCATTGATCTTGTCGATCTCGGTGCCCATGGAAATGTTGGTCACACGCTCAAGGATGATCTCCACCACCACCGGCACGCGGAACTCACGGGCCATGGACTGGGCCTGCTGCAGGGCCGACTGGATCTTCTCTGGATCGGTGACGCGCAGGGCCTTGCAGCCCAGGCCCTCGACCACCATGAGGTGATCCACGCCATAAGGCTTCAAGGTTGGGTCCGACACGTTCTGGTTGTCGAAGCTCAACTGCACCTGATAGTCCATGTTGAAGCCGCGCTGTGCCTGCCGAATGAGCCCCAGGTAGCTGTTGTTGACCAGCACCTGCACGTAGGGCAGGGAGAACTGGGCGCCCACCGCAAGCTCCTCGATGAGGAACTGGAAGTCGTAGTCGCCGGCCAAGCCCACCACGGTTCGGGTGGGGTCTGCCGCCACCACGCCCAGGGCGGCAGGGATGGTCCAGCCCAGGGGGCCGGCCTGTCCGCAGTTGATCCACTGGCGGGGTCCGTAGACGCGCAGGAACTGGCCCGCAGCAATCTGAGACAGGCCAATCGTCGACACATAAATGGTGTCGCGGGGGAAGGCCGCATTCATTTCCTCATAGACACGCATGGGCTTGATGGGCGTCTCGGTGTAGTGGGTCTTGCGGCCCATCAGGCGCTTGCGCTCCTCACAGCGGGCGGACCAGTCGGAGAAGTCCTTGGCCTTGCCGGCGGCCTTGCGCTCTTTCACGATGGCAATGAACTGCTCGAGGGCGGCCTTGGCATCCGAGACCACGCCGTAGTCCGGCGTGAAGATGCGTCCGATCTGGGTGGGCTCGATGTCCACGTGCACGAACGTACGACCCTTCGTGTAGGTCTCGACCGAGCCGGTGTGACGGTTGGCCCAGCGGTTGCCGATGCCCATGACAAAGTCGCTCGCCAGAAGGCTGGCGTTTCCATAGCGGTGGCTGGTCTGAAGGCCCACCATGCCGGCCATGAGCCGGTGGTCGTCGGGGATGCAGCCCCAGCCCATGAGCGTGGGGATGACCGGCACGCCCGTGAGTTCTGCGAACTCCACCAAGAGGTCGGCGGCGTCCGCATTGAAAATGCCGCCACCGGCCACGATCAGCGGCTTGTCGGCCGCCATGAGCATGTCGATGGCCTTCTCGGCCTGACGACGACTGACGGTGGGCTTGAATGCAGGCAGCGGCTCGTAGGTGTCGATGTCGAACTCGATCTCGGCCTGCTGCACGTCGATGGGAAGGTCGATCAGCACGGGGCCCGGACGGCCAGACCGCATGAGGTGGAAGGCCTGCTGGAACACCCGCGGCACCAGGCCCGGCTCGAGCACGGTGGTGGCCATCTTGGTCAGTGGCTTGGCGATGCTGGCGATGTCCACCGCCTGAAAATCTTCTTTGTGCAGACGCGCACGCGGGGCCTGGCCCGTGATGCAGAGAATGGGAATCGAGTCGGCCTGTGCGGAGTAAAGGCCGGTGACCATGTCCGTGCCACCAGGGCCCGACGTGCCAATGCAGACGCCGATGTTGCCGGCCTTGGCCCGGGTGTAGCCCTCCGCCATGTGCGAGGCACCCTCGACGTGACGGGCAAGAATGTGCGTCACCGACTGGCGCTCCCGAAGGGCAGCGTAGAGCGGGTTGATGGCGGCGCCAGGCACACCGAAGGCCTGCACCACGCCTTCTTTTTCCAGCACCATTGCAGCAGCCATTGCGGCGGTCATTTTGGCCATGTTCGTCTCCTTTGCGTTGGACAACCAATGGGCAGATTCTGTTGGCTCTCGGCAGCGAACTGAATCCCCTTTGGCTGCATTTGCATTATTCCTTTGTGGAATAATTTGTCATGGACCATCTACAAGCCCTTCAAGCCTTTGTTCGCGTGGTCGACCTGGGCTCTTTCAGCAAGGCCGCAGCCGAAGCGGGGGTTGGACAGCCCGCCATCACCAAGGCCGTCGCCCACCTCGAGGCCAAACTGGGTTCTCGGCTGCTGCATCGCACCACCCGGGGAGTCTCGGTCACGGAGGTCGGGGCGCTCTACTACGAACGCGGCCGCGAGATCCTGCATCAGGTGGAGGAGGCGCAGAACCAGGTTGCCGCCATGCGCCATGAGCTCCATGGCGTCATCCGAATCAGCACCTCGGTGGCCTTCGGGCGCCGAGTGCTCGCGCCCCTCATCATTGAATTTCTCAAGCAGCATCCGGGCCTTCAGATCGACCTCTCCTTTGAAGACCGCTACATCAACCTGCTCGAGCAAGGCATCGATGTGGCCATTCGCATGGGGCGACTGGCAGACTCCAGCCTCGGCTCCCGATACCTGGGGCTCAATCCGTGGGCGGTGGTGGCCTCACCGGCTTACCTCAAGGCCCGGGGGCGGCCCAAGCTGCCCCAGGAGTTGCAGCAGCACAGTGCCCTCATTTACAGCACGGTGCAGGGCGATGCGCGCTGGCAATTCACGGGCCCCAAGGGGGAGGAGCGCACGGTCACGGTTCAAGGCCCGCTTCGATCCAACAACCTCGCTGCGCTGCTCATGGCCGCACGCGAAGGCATGGGCATCGCAGCCCTGCCCCGCTATGTGGCCAACGGGTCCCTTCGGTCTGGGCAGGTTCAGGAATTGCTCGCAGACTGGCGCATGCCGTCTCAGGAGGTCCATGCGGTCTACCCCTCCCCCAAGCTATTGCCCACAAAGGTTGGACTGTTGTTGAGCTGGCTGCAAAGCCAATTCCAAGACAATTGGTGGGCCCGACCATGAACACTCGACACCGACTCTCTCGCATCACCACCCGCTCGGGTGACGACGGATCCACCGGCCTGGCCGATGGCAGCCGGCTGCCCAAGCACCATGAGCGCATCGCTGTGCTGGGCGACCTCGACGAACTCAATAGCCAGGTGGGTGTGCTTCGGGCCGTGCTCTCTGCGGAGTGCCCGGACCATGCCGAGGCCGTCCGCCTCGATGCCATGCTCAGCCACGTGCAGCACGACCTCTTCGACCTCGGTGGTGAGATTAGTCTGCCCGGGGAGGCCCTGCTCAAGCCTGAGCGTGTGCTGGCGCTCGACGAGTGGCTTGAAGACCTCAACGCTCAGTTGGCGCCGCTGCGCGAATTCATTCTGCCCGCGGGCTCGATGGCCACGGCCACAGCCCATGTGGTGCGAACAGTGGCCCGGCGCGCCGAGCGAAGCCTGCTGTGGCTGGTGGAGCGTGAAACCTCCGATGCCCGCCGTGCAGCGCTGGCCCGAGAGGCAGGCCCGCAGCATTACCTGAACCGACTCTCCGACCTCATGTTTGTGATGGCCCGCTCGATTGGGCGCATCGGTGGAAGACCAGAGGTCTATTGGCGCCGGGAGTCAGACCGGCCGAAAGACAAGCAGGCCGGTTCTTAGGCGGCCGCCTTCGCGGCCACGGCCCGTCGAGCAGACACGCCCTTGGCCAGGTTCTCCAGGATGCGCAGGCTGTCGTCCCATCCAATGCAGCCATCCGTGATGCTCTGGCCGTAGGTGAGGTCGGCCAGGGTCTGGCCGGGCTGCAGGTCTTGCCGCCCAAAGACCAGGTGACTCTCGACCATCACCCCAAAAATACGCGTCTCACCAGCCGCAAGCTGGGCCGCAATGTTTTCGGAGACAGGAAGCTGGTTTTCTGGCTTTTTGCTGGAGTTGCCATGGCTCATGTCGACCATGAGCTTGCATGCTGCCTTGGCACCGGCTGCAGCCTCACAGGCTGCCTGCACGCTGGTGGCGTCGAAATTAGGCTGCTTGCCGCCCCGCAGAATCACGTGACAGTCTTCGTTGCCGGCCGTGGCCACAATGGCTGTTCGGCCTTCGCTGGTCACAGACAAAAAATGATGGGGATGGGAGGCCGCCTGAATCGCATCGAAGGCGATCTTGAGGTTGCCATCGGTGCCGTTCTTAAAGCCCACGGGGCAGGACAGGCCAGAGGCCAGCTCCCGATGCACCTGCGACTCGGTGGTACGCGCACCGATCGCTCCCCAGGCCACGAAGTCTGCGATGTACTGAGGCGAAATGACATCGAGGAACTCAACGCCCGCGGGCAGGCCGAGGTCGTTGATGTCGGAGAGCACAGACCGACCCTTGCGCAGGCCGGTGTTGATGTCGAAGCTGTTGTCGAGGTGCGGGTCGTTGATCAGGCCCTTCCAGCCCACCGTGGTTCGGGGCTTCTCAAAGTAGACCCGCATCACAATTTCAAGCTGGTCTTTGAAGCGCTCACGCTCGGCCACCAGGCGTTGCGCGTACTCCATGGCGGCCTTCGGGTCATGGATGGAGCAAGGGCCGATGATCACCAGCAGGCGGTCATCCTGGCCATGCAGAATGCGATGGATGGCCTGCCGTGCAGCAGAGACCGTCTGCTCGGCCTTGGCCGAGACGGGCAGCTCAGCCACCAGTTGATCGGGGGTGACGAGTTCTTTAAGGGCGCGTATGCGCAGATTGGCAGTGGAGGAGGTCATCCCCTATTTTAGCCCGTCCCGCCCACCGTGAGCCCTTCCAGGCGCAACGTGGGCTGGCCGACCCCCACGGGAACGCTCTGACCCTCTTTCCCGCAGGTACCAATCCCAGGATCGAGCGACAGGTCGTTGCCGATGCGACTCACACGGGTGAGTGCATCGGGGCCATTGCCAATGAGCGTCGCGCCCTTGACGGGATACTGGATCTTGCCTCCCTCGACCCAGTAGGCCTCCGATGCAGAGAAGACAAACTTGCCGCTGGTGATGTCCACCTGGCCGCCCCCGAAATTGACGGCATAGAGGCCGCGGTCGAGCGAGGCGACGATGTCTGCCGGGTCGTCCTGGCCCGCGAGCATGAAGGTGTTGGTCATGCGGGGCATGGTCAGGTGGGCATAGGACTCTCGTCGTCCGTTGCCGGTGGGGGCCACGCCCATCAGCCTGGCATTGAGGCTGTCCTGGAGGTAGCCGCAGAGAATGCCGTCTTCAATCAGTACATTGCGCTGGGTGGCATTGCCCTCATCGTCTACATTCAACGAGCCACGGCGGCCTGGCAGGCTGCCATCGTCGATGACGGTCACGCCCTTGGCCGCAACCCGCTGGCCCATGCGGCCTGCAAAGGCCGAGGAGCACTTGCGGTTGAAGTCTCCCTCCAGGCCGTGGCCCACCGCCTCGTGCAGCAGCACACCCGGCCAGCCCGGCCCCAGCACCACCGGCATCTGACCCGCCGGTGCAGGCCGCGACTCGAGGTTCACCAAGGCTTGGCGAACGGCCTCCTTGGCGTGGCCCGTCAGCACTGCGGGCGTAAAGAGACCAAAGTCGGCCCGGCCACCACCGCCACTGGAACCTTGCTCACGACGGCCATTGGACTCCACGATCACCGAGACCGACAGCCTCACCAAAGGCCGAACATCAGCCGCCAGCCGGCCATCGCTTCGCAAAATGAGCACCACATCGAATTCACCGGCCAGGGAGGCCATCACCTGAACCACCCGGGGGTCTTCGGCCCGTGCGATTCGCTCCACCGACATCAGCAGGGCCACCTTGTCCTCGGATGACAGACCCTCCAAGGGGTCGGCCACACCGTAGAGGCTCGACGTGCCGCTGCCCTGAAAGAGTTCGCGCTGCCGAGCCAGCTTGCTGCGATGGTCAGTGACCCGCTGGGGCATGGCACGGCCACCTGACCGGGCGATGGTGCGCGTGGTGAGTGCCGCCTCGTGCAGGGCCGCAGGGCTCAGGGTGTCGCTGTAGGCAAAGGC
>JBEARM010000027.1:0-14489 GCA_041163175.1 Pseudomonadota bacterium
CAAGGACTGGCCCTCGGGAATCCAGGCCCAGTCGGCCGACTGGTTCTCCGCCAATGAGGCAGCAGCCTGCGTGGTCGCCTCCGTGGCCAGAACGGTGGACTCAAATCGGCAGGCGCCCCCCTGCAGGCCCACGGCCTTGGCCTGCAGCAGTTGCGACAATTCTTCGACAAGACCTGGCGGCAATTGGCCGCACTTGCCGTGGTCGGCGAGGCCTGGGGTGATGGTGAAGTGCCGAGGGATCATCGCTTGGTCTCGACGGGAAAAAGCAGGGTGAGGGCCTCACGGATGTGCACCATGCGATGCGTGAGGTCTTCAGATGCCGCTGCCATCCGAATGCGGTCTGGCCCTGCGAGCTTGAAGCGTGGATCGCGTTGGAGAATGGTGATCACGCGGGCTGGGTCCACCGAGGCCTCAGGCCGAAACTGAAGGCCGATGTGTTCATGGCTCGCATCGAGCTTTCGAATCCCCAGGCTCTGCGCCCGTAGCCGGAGCCGATGGGTTTCCACCAGGGCTCGGGCCGCATCTGGGAGTTTTCCAAAGCGGTCGATGAGTTCCTCCTGGAGGTCGTCGAGTTCGTCATTGGTCGCGGCGCTCGCCAGCCGTTTGTAGAGGCTCAGCCGTTCATGGATGTCACCACAATAGTCTGCCGGCAGCAGTGCGGGCAGGTGTAGGTTGATCTCGGTGGTGGCCTTCAGAGGCGCGTCCATATCGGGCTCTCGGCCTGCCTTCAAGGCCGAGACCGCCTCGGTGAGCATGTCGTTGTAGAGCTGAAATCCCACCTCGGTCATGTCGCCCGACTGGTTGTCCCCCAGGACCTCGCCGGCGCCACGGATCTCCATGTCGTGCATGGCCAGGAAAAAGCCACTGCCGAGTTCCTCCATGGACTGAATGGCATCCAGACGCTTGGCCGCATCCTTTGTGACGGTCTGCTCATCGGGCACCATCAGGTAGGCATAGGCCTGGTGGTGGGATCGGCCCACACGGCCTCGAAGCTGGTGGAGCTGCGCGAGGCCGAAGCGGTCTGCACGGTAGATGACCATGGTGTTGGCCGTGGGCACATTGATACCCGTCTCAATGATGGTCGTGCAGAGCAGAACATTGATCCGTTGCTGGTGAAAGTCGCGCATCACGCGTTCGAGGTCGCGCTCATCCATCTGCCCGTGGGCCACGCCAAAGCGGGCCTCTGGCACCAAGGCCTGAAGGGCCTCGAGCCGGTGCTGCATGGTGTTGACCTCGTTGTGCAGAACATAGGCCTGGCCACCCCGTTTGAGCTCGCGCAAGAGTGCCTCGCGCACCGTGGAGGGCGACTCACGGCGCACGAAGGTCTTGATCGAGAGCCGCTTCTGTGGGGCCGTGGCAATCACCGAGAAGTCTCGAATGCCCTCCAGGCTCATGGCCAGGGTTCGGGGGATGGGCGTGGCCGTGAGCGTGAGCACGTCAACCTCGGCCCGCAGGTTCTTCAAGGCCTCCTTCTGGCGAACGCCAAAGCGATGTTCCTCATCGATGATCACCAGGCCCAGGCGATTGAACTGGGTCTGGGCTGACAAAATCTTGTGGGTGCCAATGACAATGTCCACCTGGCCTGAGGCCATGCCACCCAGGGCCTGCGCAATCTCCTTCGCACTCCTGAACCGCGAGAGCTCGGCCAGTCGCACGGGCCAGCTGGAGAAGCGGTCTTGGAAGGTCTGCATGTGCTGCTCAGCCAGCAGCGTGGTGGGGCAGAGCACGGCCACCTGGCGGCCATCCATCACCGCAATGAAGGCCGCCCGAAGGGCCACCTCGGTCTTGCCAAAGCCCACGTCTCCGCAGACCAGGCGGTCCATGGGCTTGTCTCGAACCATGTCCTGCACCACGGCATGAATCGCGGCGAGCTGGTCGGGCGTCTCCTCGAATCCGAAGCCGTCTGCAAATCGTTCGTAGTCGGAGGGCTCGAAGCGGAAGGAGTGGCCCACGCGTGCGGCGCGTCGGGCGTAGAGGTTCAGCAATTCAGCGGCGGTGTCGCGCACATGCTTGGCCGCCTTGGCACGGGCCTTGTCCCATTGACCGCTGCCCAGGCTGTGCAGCGGCGCCTGGTCGGGGTCGGCGCCGCTGTATCGGCCGATGAGGTGCAACTGTGAGACCGGCACAAACAGGCTGCTGCCACCGGCATAGGCGAGGTGTAGGCACTCGGTTTCGCCCTCGCCGAGGTCCAGGTGTTGAAGCCCTTGGTAGCGGCCGATGCCGTGCTGCAGGTGAACCACGGGATCTCCGGGCTTGAGCTCGGAGAGGTCGCGGATGATGGCGTCGACATTGGTCTGCTTGTCCTGCTTGCCATGGCGCTTTCGGCGCTCCATGTCCGCGAAGAGCTCGGACTCGGTGAGCACGGTGAGCCCGAGCCACGGCGCCACAAAGCCGACCTGGATGGGGCTCACACCTGTGAGCACCGAGACATGGTCAGGCTGGCTTGCACAGAGCGTGGCCCAGTCGGCCAGGGCCTGTGTGGCCACCGATTCTCGCTCCAGGTATTGAGCGAGTGTTTCGAGGCGGCCCGGGGTTTCCGCCACGAGCGCGATGCGCTCACCGGCTTCTGCGCTGGCCTCGAGCAGTGAGGTCAGTCGGGTGAGTGGCGCATCGGCCCGCCGGTCTGCACGGATGTCTGGGGCCGGCAAGGTGAACGACTCGCTGGGGTCCCGGTGCAGGCTGATGCGGCCCCACCGGCCCATCTGCGCAAAGAGTTCATCGGGGGCCAGGTATAGCGCGCTGGGTGGCAGCACCGGCCGTTCGATGTCATGGCGCAGGAATTCATATCGGGTGTGCAGGTCTCGGGTGGCCTCTTGAAGGGCCGGGTCGGCCTCGCCCACCAGGGCAATCTGCGCCTGGGGATGGAGGTAATCGAGCAGGCTTACCAGGGGCTCATCAAAGAGCAGGGGCAGGTAGTACTCAATGCCCGCCCCGAAGACCCCGTTGGCCGCGTCTCGATACAGGCTGCAGCGGGAAGGGTCCCCCTCGAAGGTCTCGCGCCACCGGGCCCGCAGTCGCATGGCCGAGGCTTCGTCCCGAGGGTATTCACGGCCGGGCAGCAGTCGAATCTCTTGGACGGGATGAATGGTTCGCTGGCTGTCAGGGTCGAAGACCCGAACGGAATCGACCTGGTCATCGAGCAGCTCGATGCGATAGGGCAGGCTGCTGCCCATGGGGTAGAGGTCCACCAGACCACCGCGCAGGGCGTACTCGCCGGGTGAGACGACCTGGCTCACCGCGTTGTAGCCGGCCGTGCGCAGCTGCTCTCGCAGGCGATCCAGGCTGATGGTCTGGCCGGGCTTGATGAAGAAGGTGTTGGCTGCGAGAAAGGCGGGCGGCGCCACGCGCTGCAGAAGGGTCGGCGCAGCGACCACCAGGAGATCGAGGCTGCCCTGAAGGGCCTCGTAGAGTGTCAGTAGTCGGTTGGAGAGCAGGTCCTGGTGGGGGGAGAAGGCCTCGTAGGCCAACGTCTCCCAGTCGGAAAAATGCGAGACACGTCGCCCGGGGCAAAAGTAGGGGATCTCGGCCGCAAGCCTTGCAGCGGTCTGGGCATCGGGTGCAACCAGCAGCCCACCAGCGCCAGCCACCCGTGCATCGGCGACTGGAAATTCACAGAGCCAGCCCGCAAGCAAGAGGCTGTCGGCAGAGCCGTGGGGGCGGGGCAGGGCGATGGACTGGCCGGGCTTGGGCAGGGCCTGGCCATAGAGCGCAAGCGGCGATAAAAGCGCCTGTTGCGCCTGTGCAGAGGTCGTCATCTGTTAATTTTAGAGGGATGCGCGATCCCCTTCCTGTTTCGACCTCGGATGCCCGCCTGGCCCAATGGGTGCGGCAGCGTGCTGGGTCTTGTGTGGGGGGCGTCACGCGGGTCTGGACGATTCTTCCTGCAGCGGGTCAGGGCCTTCGTGCCGGGGCTGGTCTGCCCAAGCAGTATCGCGCCATGGGGGGCAGGCCCATGCTCCTGCGCAGCATCGAGGCCTTGATGCCGCTCGAGCAGCGTCAAGACTTCGCCGGCCATTTGGTGGTCTTGGCCCCAACCGACACACACTGGCCAACACTCGATGTGGACTGGCCCTCCTGTGCGGCCTGTGCTGTGGGGGGTGAGACACGGGCGCAGTCGGTTCGAGCCGGCCTGCAGGTGCTGCACGACGCCTTGGGGGCACATGTGCTGCAGGACTGGGTGCTGGTGCATGATGCTGCCCGGCCGTGGCTCGCGGAGGCCGATCTGAATCGGCTGGTGGAGACGGTGCTGTTGGAAGGGCGTGGTGGGCTGCTGGCCATGCCGGTGCCCGACACGGTCAAGCGGGCCGCATCCCATGGCCATGCTGTGCCGGCAGTCGAGCAGACCATCCCACGCGAGGGGCTCTGGCTTGCACAGACGCCGCAGATGTTTCGGGTGGGTGAACTTCTGCAGGCACTCGATGCCCATCCGCAGGCCACCGATGAGGCCAGTGCCATGGAGGCCACTGGTGTCTCTCCGCTCTTGATTCAAGGCAGCCCTCACAATCGCAAGATGACCTTCACAGAGGATTTCCAGTCCATGACCAGCCGTATCGACCTTCCGCGTGTGGGCCAAGGCTTTGACGTGCATGCCCTCGTGGCCGGCCGGCCCCTTATTTTGGGCGGTGTCACCATTCCACACGACAAGGGCCTGCTGGGCCACTCGGATGCCGATGTGCTGCTCCACGCCATTGCAGATGCAGCACTGGGGGCGGCCTGTCTGGGCGATATCGGCCGTCACTTTCCAGACACCGATGCCGCCTATGCGGGTGCGGACAGCCGCGTTCTGCTGCGAGAGGTGGTCCGCCGAATTGGAGAGGAAGGCCTTGTTGTGGTGCAGGTCGATGCCACCGTGGTGGCGCAGGCGCCCAAGCTTGCACCCCATGTGCCCAACATGGTGGCCAACATCCGTGCGGACACGGCTGCGCCTTGGGTCAATGTGAAGGCGACCACCACCGAGCACCTGGGCTTTACGGGCCGCGAGGAGGGCATCGCAGCCCAGGCCGTGGTGATGCTCACCAGCAAATGACCGCTGCATTCGAATGACCGCATGGAACTGGCCCTTGCTGGCCTTGGACTCTTCGGGCCCGGTGGCGAGCGTGGTGCTCGCCACATCGCCGGGGCATTGGCATGCGAGACAGACCCCTGCAGGCCAGGCCCAGGCCTCACAGCTGCTGCCCATGGCCGAGGCGGTGCTGCAAGAGGCTGGGCTGCGCTGGGCGGACCTCGGTGGGCTGGTGGTTTGTCACGGCCCCGGCTCCTTCACGGGACTGCGCATGGCCGTGGGCCTGGCGCAGGGCTTGGGCTTCTCCCGTGGCCTGAAGATTCACCTCGTAAGTGCCTTCGAGGCAGTGGCCATGGCCGCCCTCGCATCATCGAATGGGAGTCATGCGCAGCAGCGTGACCAGCTCTTCGACATTCGTTTCGATGCGCGGCTTGGTGAGGCCTTCCGTGGCGTGGTCCACTGGCGCGCCCACTTGCAGCAGCTCAGCCTGGTGGGAGACCCCCGCGTGGTGCCCGTCCTGGAGGAGGGGCTCTCCGGCGCCACACTGCTGGCACAGGATTCGCACCCGACGGGCATGACCCTGGCCGCCCAGGTCATGAAGGTTGCTGAGCTAAGGCTGGTCGCGGGTCCTCCAGGCCATCCCGCCACCGTGATGCCCGTGGCTGCCCAGCCGCTCTATGTGCGAGACCGTGTGGCGCAGACTTTGGCTGAACGGGCCGTCTCGGCGAGCCTGGTCCTGATCCCCATGCATCGCAACGACATCGCCTCGATCATGGTCATTGAGAAGCAGGCCTACAGTCATCCGTGGACGTCTGGCAACTTCGAAGACTCTCTGGCTGCAGGCTACGAGGGGCTCAAACTGGTGGAGCAGGGGGCCATGGTGGGCTACCTTGTCTGGATGCCCGTGGTGCAGGAGGCCCACCTGCTCAACTTCACCATCGCGCCGGCGCGTCAACGCCGTGGGCTGGGCCAATGGATGCTGGATCAGTTGATGCGCACCCTGACACAGCAGGGGTTCGAGCGCCTGCTCTTGGAGGTTCGGCCTAGCAACCGCTCTGCCGTGCGGCTCTATCAGCGCAACGGATTCACCGAGGTTGGCACCCGGCGAGGCTACTACCCCGCCGAGTCTGGCCGGCGCGAGGACGCGGTGGTCTTTGCGCGTGCCCTGGCTGAGGTGAGCACCGCATGATCAGCAGCCGAGGCCTTGCGGTGTTGGGCTTGGATGTGCGGTGGGTGCCCAGGGGTGTGTCGACTGGACACCCGGTGGTGGACTCGGTCATGGACGAGGTGCCCGTGGCTCGCATTCACATTCAAGGGCCTTGGCCGAACCCCCGCCTGCGCCGACTGGTCGAGAACATGCTGAGCATGGGCCTGGGCGACCACGGCCTTGCGCTGGACTGGACTGCGGCGGCGTCGGATGCCCAAGGCATTGAGATTGCGGTGACCTTGCCTGCTGATCAGTTCCTGCATGCGGGCCTTCCCAGTGCAGACCAGATTTTCTCGGCCCTCGGCAAGCGAGCGGCCTGGTCGGCTCTGTGTGCCCTGCGCCGCGACATGCGCGAGGCATCGGCCAGCGCGCCTCTACAATCCTGACATGCCACGTCCCATTTCCCTGGTGCTGATGCCGGACGCGCTGACGCACAACCTTCGGGCCCTGCGTGCAGCCCTGCCGGCCAACCGACGCATCTGGGCCGTGGCCAAGGCCAATGCCTATGGTCACGGCATCGACCTGGCTGTGTCTGCCTTTGCGCAGGCCGATGGCCTTGCGGTGCTCGATCTTCAAGAGGCCAGTGCGGCACGATCGCTCGGCTGGCAAAAGCCCATCCTCATGCTGGAAGGCCTCTTTGAGCCCTCAGATGTTGCGCAGGCCGTTGCGCTGGACCTCGACCTTGTCTTTCACCACCCTCGACAGTTGGACTGGTGGCGTGCCACCAAGGTCGTTCGCGCACCGTTGGCCAAGGGTCGGCACTGGTTCAAGTTCAACACCGGGATGAACCGTTTGGGCTTTCGGCCCGATCAAATGAACACTGTGCAACAGGCCTGTGCAGACCATCGGGCGCAGGGCATTTCCCTGGGCTTCATGACCCACTACGCGCAGGCCGAGGTGGCTGGCGCTACGGCGTCACAGCTGCAGTCCTTCGAGATGGCGCTCTCTCAGGTGGCCCGCGCACCGGAGGAGGCCATCTCCACCTGCAACTCGGCTGCGGTCTGGTCTGAGATCAGTCAGGATGCGGAGTGGGTGCGGCCGGGCCTGAGCCTCTATGGGGCGAGCCCCTTTCTGGGGCCATGGGCATTCGAACAGTCGTTGCCACCAGTCGGTCACCGTGTGGTGAGTGCCGAGGCGTTGGGGCTCTTGCCGGCCTCTGAACTGCGCACGGAGATCATCGCGGTGCAGCAGGTTCAGCCCGGTGCGGCGGTCGGTTATGGCGGGCGCTGGCGTGCTGCTCGACCGAGTCGAATTGGCGTGGTGGCCGCAGGCTATGCCGATGGCTATCCTCGAACGGCCCCCGATGGCACGCCGGTGCTGGTGGGCGGTGTGCATTGCATGCTGGTGGGTCAGGTGTCGATGGACATGATCACGGTCGATCTCACCGACCATCCTGAACTCGACGTGGGCAGCCCTGTCGCGCTCTGGGGCGCGGGGCTTCCAGTCGACCGTGTGGCTCAGGCCTGCGGTACCTCCGCATACGAACTGCTCACGGCGGTCACGTCACGGGTGCCCAGGCAACTGTGAGCAAGGACAAGGCAGTCTTTCTGTGTGAGGCCTGCGGCCAGTCCCATGCGAAGTGGCAGGGGCAGTGCGATGGCTGTGGTGCCTGGAATACCCTGTCTGTGGGCCGAGCACCGGCCACCGGAAAGACGGCATCGCGAACCGTTGGCTTTGCGCCCGCCATGGGCGTGCAACGACTCAGCGAGGTGTCGGTGGTGGAACTGCCGCGCTGGAGCATGGGCCTGGATGAATTCGATCGAGTGCTGGGCGGTGGCATGGTGCCCGGCGGGGTCGTGCTGATTGGTGGCGACCCTGGCATTGGAAAATCGACGCTCCTGCTCCAGGCCATTGCGGAGCATGTCTCGTCAGATGCCTCGGCCAGCGTGCTGTATGTCTCGGGCGAAGAGTCCACTGACCAGGTGGCCCTGCGAGCTCGTCGGCTGGGCCTTGCCGATGAGGTGATGGGTCGCATCGAGATCCTTGCTGAGACACACCTGGAGAAGGTGCTCGACTGCATGCAGCAGCGCCGGCCGCAGCTGGTGGTGATCGACTCCATCCAGACGGTCTTCTCGGACCAGGTTGGTGCACTGCCGGGTTCGGTCTCTCAGGTGCGCGAATGCGCTGCACAGCTCACCCGATGGGCCAAGGAGACGGGCCGCGGCCTATTCCTCGTGGGCCATGTCACGAAGGAGGGTGCACTCGCGGGTCCTCGGGTGCTCGAGCACATGGTCGATGCAGTGCTCTACTTCGAGGGTGATCCGCAGGCAGCCTTTCGAGTGGTGCGGGCGGTGAAGAATCGGTTTGGCACCGTCAATGAGTTGGGGGTCTTTGCGATGACCGACCGTGGCCTCAAGCCGGTGACCAATCCGTCGGCCCTCTTTCTCACACAGGCCCAACTCGGCAGTGCCTCTGAGCCCGCCCAGCGGGTGTCGGGGTCTGCGGTGCTCGTCACCCAGGAGGGCAGTCGCCCCTTGTTGGTGGAGGTTCAGGCGCTTGTCGATGAGGCCCATTCGGGCCAGCCGCGCAGACTCTGTGTGGGCCTGGACCCGCAACGCCTGGCCCTCCTGCTGGCCATCTTGCACCGGCATGCGGGCATTCCATGCTTCGATCGAGACGTCTACTTGAATGCAGTGGGCGGTGTTCGCATTCAAGAGACGGCCGCAGACCTGGCCATCCTCGCGGCCGTGGCCTCGTCCCTGCGCGACCGACCCTTGGCCCCGGGCCTGGTCGTCTTTGGTGAGGTGGGCCTGGCCGGCGAGGTTCGGCCGTCGCCACGTGGTCAGGAGCGACTGCGCGAGGCAGCCCGCCTGGGCTTTGTTCGGGCGATCGTGCCCGAGGCCAATGCCCCCAAACGGGCCATTCCTGGCCTCACCGTTCGGCCGGTCTCGCGCCTTTCAGACGCGCTGGCGGCGATCTTCGAGGATTGAACGCGCGGTCTGCTGGCCGGCGCGAACTGCAGATTCAATGGTGGCAGGGTAGCCGGGGCAGAGGTCGTCTGCGGCACGCCACAGGCCGGACCCCAACAGGCCTGCGCTGCCCCAGGCCTGGCCTGCGTCGACCAGGCCTGCCGTGCAAGCCCAGGTGGCATGTCGTTCGTGCGTGATGCGGTGGCGCCATCGCCTGGGTTCACCCAGGCCCATCGGCGCAAGCCAGCGCCTGGCGGCCTCCCAGAGCGACACGCCCGCTGCATCCCAGCCCTGTGTGGGTAAGACCGCACTGGCCACCAGCCCAACGACTTGACCCCAGGCACCTGCAGGCCGCGCCAGGCCCATGATGGTGGCACCCTGGGGTGTCTCGATGGCGAGCAGTCGATGGCTGGGCAGCCATCCGTGCGCAGGCCGCTCGGGCAGTGCGAGCCAGAGGGTGGCAATGCCGCGTGTCTCCACCGGCCGCCATCGGTTCGATTCATCGGTGTCTGGCAGTGCACTGGCCTGCCAGAGTCGATCGGTCTCACGGCTGGGCAGGCAGACCACCACATGGTCGAAGGCCTGAGTCGGGCCGTTGGTATCTGTCTCCACAGTCCACCGACCATCGTGGCCTGAGCGCAGCCGCCTTGCACGGCACCCGACCTGGATGTGCACCCCTTGGGCTACAAGATGCTTGGCGAGCGGGTCGATGGCCGCATCGGAGAGGTTGTCGGGTGGGTGCAGGGCGTCTGTGGCCTGAGCCCCGCCCGCCATGGTGTCTCGCAGCACGCGCAAGAACACGGCAGCGCTCGCCTCGGTCCAGTCGGTGTTGAGGGCGCCCTCAATGAAGGGGCGACAGAATTGCTGTTCAAGGCCGTGGAGTGGCCCGCAGCCCATCAGCCAATCGCGGGCCGTGCCGCTGGCCTGCCAGTGGGCCTGATGAGCCGCCCCGAGCAGACGCATGAGCCCCAGTCGCCCCCGCCATGGCCAAGCCCGGCATTCTTTGGGGGTGGGTGCGAGGGCGCCTGCAAGCAGTCGCATCGGCCAGGCCGCACTTGGAATGCGAAAGCCAAACGCTGCGTGGTTGAAGGGCTGGTACACCCACTCAAGGCCCTTGGAGAGCCAGTCCGCTGTGGGCACGCCGGCCCAGTCGAGCAGGCTCCGCGTGGATTCGTAGGCCCCCAGCATCAGGTGTTGACCGTTGTCGATGGGAAGGCCATCCCAAGAAAGACCGCGGGCGCGGCCACCGAGCTGGGGTGCGGCCTCGAGCAGACTGATCTGAAGCCCATTGGGCTGGCCTTGGCAGAGTGCGGCTGCGGCCGAGAGGCCCGACCAGCCTCCACCGATGATGGCCAACGATTGGGTCATCTGGCCGTTCAGCGCGGTAGGCGGCCGAGCGCGGCGGTGGCTGCCACCCAGGCCTTGCGCGCGGGACCGAGCGAAATGCGCTGACCCATGACGTCGAACTGGCTCTCCTCAATGGCTCGCAGGAGGTCGCGATAGACGGCGCCCATGACGAGGCCTGCACGCTGACCGCGCCGCTCGGCCGCCGGCAGGTGGGCCAGTGCGGTGTCGTACCGCGTGTGGGCCCGACGGGCCAACTCGCGCAGGGCTGCGCGCAGGTCGGGGGTGTCCTCGAGTCTCAGAATGCCTTGGCGCGTCAGGCCGTGTTGGTGGAGCAAGGATTCTGGCAGGTAGACCCGGCCGCGACGGGCATCCTCGCCCACGTCTCGCAGAATGTTGGTGTACTGGAGGGCGAGGCCCAGTTCGGTGGCATAGGCCAGGGTGTCGGCGCTGGGCCGATCAAAGATGCGAGAAGACAGTCGGCCCACTGCACCGGCGACCTGATCGCAGTAGCCATCGAGCTCCGACCAGTCGGCCAGGTGCATGGGGTGGAGGTCTCGCCGAACGCCCTCAAGAATGGCATCGAGGTCGGCATCTGCGAGATCGAAGCGCCCGCGAATGACCTGCAATGCCTTGCCAGCCGGATGCGTGGGCGTGCCCGTTCGAACCCGCTCGAGCTCAGTGGCCCACCAGGCGAGCTTCATGCCGGCCACGGTGGGGTCCTCGACCTCATCGGCAATGTCATCCACCTCTCGGCAATAGGCGTAGAGCACCTCCATGGCCGATCGCTTGTCCTCAGGCAGCAGCTTGAAGGCCACGGTAAAGCTCGAGCCGGCCGAGGCTGCCTTCTGGGCGCAGTATTGCTCGGGCGTCATGCGGCGGCGCGCAGGTCTCGGAGGGCGCCGACCACCAGGCCCGGAAGGGCCCACCAGGTCAGGCGAATGGAGCGGTGCCAGGGTGTGAGTGGGCTGGCCAACAGCTGCTCGCCCACCCAACAGCCCCCGCGTCGAGTGATGGCAATCTCCAGGGCGAGCCGAAGCGATGGCGACGGGCCCGCCCGTCGCAGTGCTGCAGCCAGGGGTCGCCCCGATGCCAGCATGGCCATGCCGCGGTCAATCAGCAGGCGGGTGATGCGGGCCTGCTCATCGGTGGGCAGCGTTGAGACAAACGAGCCCGGCTCTGACCACTGCCAGGCCGTTGGCCAGTCAGAGCTGGGCACGGTGGGTCGGCCTCGGGCCAGATCCTCATGGAGGTCTTGCCCAAAGTTGATCAACTGAAGCCCCGAGCAGATGTTGTCGCTGCGGGCCAGCAGCTGTGGATCCGCAATGCCGGCGAATTGCAGCAGCAGGCGGCCGATGGGGTTTGCCGATCGGCTGCAGTAGTCGAGCACCGCAGGCCAGTCGGGGAACGGTGCGAAGTCCGCATCCTGACGAAAGGCGGACAGGAGGTCGTGGGCCGGTTGTGGGTCGATGCCTCTGGCATCGAGGCGCACACGGAGTTGTTGACCGAGTGCTGCAAGCGGGCCGTGGCTTCGACCCTCTAATCCCTCGGCGAGCTCGGAAAGCCCCTTCAGCCGGTCTGCCATCGTGCCGCCCGCGATGGGCTCATCCGCAAGGTCATCGCCGGCGCGGGCGAAGCGGTAAAGGGCAAGGACATCGGGCCGCAAGGCCTTTGGCAGCAGCCATGAGGCCACCGGAAAGTTCTCATAGTGATCGCCACCATGAACGGCGCGGCCGAGTCGTTCGGAATCCATGCGGAATTCTAGTCGGTGGGCATTCGATACAATGCGATAACACGGCTTTCGGGGCCGATTCCTCGCGAAGGTGGCGAAATTGGTAGACGCACCAGGTTTAGGTCCTGACGCCGAAAGGTGTGCGGGTTCGAGTCCCGCCCTTCGCACCAACCGATCAACACATTGAGCAGACGATGACAGCAGAGACCACCACCAGCCCTTCCAGCCTTGAGCGCAAATTTCCCATCACCATTAACATGTCGGAGGTGGAGGCCCAGGCCCAGAAGCGGCTCGCGAAAATGGGCAAGACCATGAAGATGCCTGGCTTTCGGCCCGGCAAGGTGCCCATGAAGGTGGTCGCCCAGGCCTACGGTGCCCAGGCCCAGTCCGAGGCCATCGGCGATGTCGTGAGCCGGGCCTACAGCGAGGCGGTGGTGGCTCAGAAGCTCAAGCCCGCAGGCCCTCCGAATATCCAGCCACTCGATGCAAACCCCACTGGGGCCGATGCAGCGGCGCCATCTGAGATGCACTTTGAGGCCGTTGTCGAGGTCTATCCCGAGATCAGCCTGCCGCAGCGCGAGTCGCTCACAGTGCAGAAGTGGCTGGCCGAACCCACCGAGGCCGATGTCGACCGCACCCTCGAGACCCTGCGCAAGCAGAAGGTCTCATATGAGGCAGTCGATCGATCAGCCCAGGCTGAAGACCGTGTGCGCATCGACTTTGAGGGCAGCATCGATGGCGTGCCCTTCGAGGGCGGCCGCGCCACCGATTTCCAGTTCGCCGTGGGTGCGGGACAGATGCTGCCCGAGTTCGATGCCGCAGTGGTGGGCATGAAGGCTGGTGAGTCCAAGACATTCCCGCTCACCTTCCCGGCCGACTATCGCGCTGAGAATCTGGCCGGCAAGCAGAGCCAGTTCACCGTCACCCTGCATGAGGTCCTCGGCCCGGTGCTGCCGGCGTTGGACGATGCACTGGCCGAGGCCTTCGGCATCAAAGACGGCGGCCTTGCCAAGCTTCGCACCGACGTTCAGAAGAATCTGGTTCGCGAGGTCCAGGGTCGCTGCAAGACCAAGACCAAGCAGTCGGTCATGGATGCGCTGTTGGCGGCCTCGAGCTTTGAGGTGCCCAAGGCCCTGGTCGATGGTGAGAGCGAGCGCATGGCCAATCAGATGCGCCAGCAAATGTCTTCCCAGGGCATGAATGTGAAGGATGCGCCGTTCCCCATGGAGCTCTTCAAGGAAGGTGCCACCCGCCGCGTGCGGCTGGGCCTGCTTGTGGGCGAGCTGGTGCGGGCCCATCAGCTCCAGGCCAACGAGGTACAGCTGCGCGTGATGCTGGGCGAGATGGCCGAGTCTTATGAGCAGCCCGAGGAGTTCATTCGTTGGACACTCGGCCACGCCGAGCGTCGGGCCGAGGTCGAGGCCATCGTGACCGAGGACAACGTGGTGGACTGGGTGTTGTCGGCTGCCAAGGTGGAAGACAAGCAGGTTGGTGTGGAAGAACTCATGAAAGAGGCGTCATGAACATCGAGTCAGGAAGTCATCAGGAGATTCGCGGCCTGGGCCTGGTGCCCATGGTCATCGAGCAGTCCGGCCGCGGCGAGCGGGCCTACGACATTTATTCACGCCTGCTGCGTGAGCGCGTGATCTTCATGGTGGGGCCCGTCAACGATGCCACCGCCAACCTGGTGGTGGCCCAGTTGCTCTTCCTCGAGTCGGAGAATCCGGACAAGGACATCAGCCTCTACATCAACTCACCGGGCGGCTCTGTCTCCGCGGGCCTGGCCATCTACGACACCATGCAGTTCATCAAGCCCGACGTCAGCACGCTCTGCATCGGCATGGCCGCCAGCATGGGTGCCTTTCTGCTGGCCGCAGGCGAGAAGGGCAAGCGCTTTGCCCTGCCCAACAGTCGGGTCATGATTCACCAGCCCCTGGGCGGTGTTCAGGGCCAGGCCTCCGACATCGAGATCCATGCCCGCGAGATCCTCTCGCTGCGCGACAAGCTCAACACCATTTTGTCCGAGCGAACCGGTCAGCCCTTGGAGACCATCGCCCGCGACACCGACCGGGACAACTTTATGGGTGCGGAGGATGCGCTACAGTACGGCATTGTCGATCGTGTCCTCAGCCGGAGAGATTAATGGCAGATAAAAAGGGGTCGGGAGAGAAGCTTCTCTACTGTTCCTTCTGCGGCAAAAGCCAGCATGAAGTGAAAAAGCTGATCGCTGGGCCGTCGGTCTTTATCTGTGATGAATGCATCGAACTCTGTAACGACATCATCCGTGACGAGCAG
>JBEARM010000028.1:0-14384 GCA_041163175.1 Pseudomonadota bacterium
TGCTCGCCAAGGCCGGCGTCTCCATTGGCATTCTGGAGTGGCGCGCGCCCAATGTCTTGGGCCTGGGCATGCAGGGTGTGGTGCTCGCCAACAGCCCGGCCATCCTGGCCATGGTGCGTCACCACGAGGCCTTCTACCAAGACCTCACCGATCCACTCACCCTCTTGCGCACCGATGCGCCAGAGACCCGCATGCGCCGCTACTGGACATACGCCTCCGATGGCCAGACCCGCGAGGGTGGCCTGGGAGCAAGCGAGGTCACCGACTACTCCAAGCTCATGGCCGAGAGCCAGCCGCTGGTCGCCCAGCAGGTGATCGATGCCTACGACTTTCGTGGCCACACACAACTGCTCGACATTGGTGGCGGGCTTGGTCGGTTCGTGACCGCGGTGGGCCACGCCCATGCCCACCTGCAGCTGGGCCTGGTGGACCTGCCCGCGGTGGCCCAGCAGGCCGCTGCCGCCATGGCCACCGACTCGCGCCTGAGCGGCCGCGTGACATGCCATGGCGCGGATTTCTTCCGAGACCCACTGCCCCAGGGTGCGGATGTCGTCAGCCTGGTGCGGGTGCTCTACGACCACCCCGACGACCGTGTGAGCCTGCTGCTTTCGCGAGCACGCCAGTGCTTTGGGGCCAAGGGCGGTCGAATCCTCATTGCCGAGCCCATGGCGGCCACGCGTGGTGCCGAGGCCATGGGCGATGCCTACTTTGGCTGGTACCTGCTGGCCATGGGCGGAGGCCGGCCCCGCTCGGCTGCAGAGCTCATCGACATGCTGCACCGCGCCGGTTTTGTCCAAGGCCGCGCGGTGACCACGGCTGTTCCTTTACAGACCGGCCTGGTGGTGGCCGAGGCTCCCGCAACGCAATAAAGAAAGTTGAAAAACACACTTGCACAGGACAATCTCAGGTGTACTATCAGCCTTACAGTTATTTCGTCACATCAAATTGACACAATGAGATGAGCCACGCACAAGCCGTTTTGTTCGAAGCACCACGCCAGTTGCGCCTTGCAGCGCTGGAGCTCGCGCCCCTGGGCGCGGCCGATGTCCGGGTGCGCGTGCATTACAGCGGCATCAGCACAGGCACCGAGCGTCTCTTCTACACCGGCGAGATGCCACCCTTCCCAGGCATGGGCTATCCCTTGGTGCCCGGCTACGAGTCCGTGGGTGAGGTCATCGAGGCCGGCCCGCAGGCCGGCATTGCGCAGGGTCAGTGGGTCTTCGTGCCCGGTGCCAATTGCTTCGGTCCCGTTCGTGGCCTCTTTGGAGGCTCGGCCTCCGAGCTCGTCACGGCTGCGCAGCGGGTGCTGCCCATCTCATCGGCACTGTCTGAACGCGGTGTGCTCCTGGCGCTTGCGGCCACAGCCCACCATGCGGTGGTGCACCCCGGTTCAGGCCTGCCAGACCTCATCGTGGGTCATGGCGTGATGGGCCGGCTCGTGGCCCGCCTGGTGGTGGCCTTGGGTGGCCAGCCGCTTGTCTGGGAGACCGACGAGGCCCGCCAAGATGAATCCGGCGGCTACCTCGTTCGCACGCCGGCCTTCAGCAAAGGCCAGCTCTTCGATCGCATTCTGGATGCCAGCGGTGCGGGCCAGGCCCTCAACGACTGGATCCACCACCTGCGCCCGGGTGGCGAGGTGGTCTTGGCAGGCTTCTACAGCCAGCCGCTCTCATTCGATTTCGCGCCCGCCTTCCTGCGGGAGGCCCGCCTTCGCGTGGCCGCCCAGTGGCAGCCTGCAGATCTTCAAGCGGTGGGCCAGCTCGTGGAAGACGGCCGGCTCAGCCTCGATGGCCTCATCACCAACCGGTGGCAGGCCTCCGAATGCGAGCAGGCCTACGAACAAGCCTTTCAAAGCAAGTCGAGTCTCAAAGTCATCATGGACTGGAGGAGTCTGCAATGAGCGTCACCGACACCAATCTGGCAGGGGCCCCCATTCAGTTCAACATGAAGCAGCGCCTGCGCGATGAAGCCGCAGAGCCGCTCGATCCGGTCCACACCGGCGAGGTCACCAAGGAAACACAGATCATTGCCATCTACGGCAAGGGCGGCATTGGCAAGAGCTTCACGCTCTCGAACCTCTCGTACATGATGGCCCAGCAGGGCAAGAAGGTGCTGCTCATTGGCTGCGACCCAAAGAGCGACACCACCTCCTTGCTCTTTGGCGGCAAGGCCTGCCCCACCATCATCGAAACCTCCTCGCGCAAGAAGCTCGCAGGCGAGCCTGTGTCCATTGGTGATGTCTGCTTCAAGCGCGATGGCGTCTTTGCAATGGAACTCGGTGGCCCCGAGGTGGGCCGTGGCTGTGGTGGCCGCGGCATCATCCACGGCTTTGAAACCTTAGAGAAACTCGGCTTTCACGACTGGGGCTTCGACTACGTGCTGCTCGATTTTCTCGGCGATGTGGTCTGCGGGGGCTTTGGCCTGCCCATTGCCCGCGACATGTGCCAGAAGGTCATCGTGGTGGGCAGCAACGACCTGCAGTCCCTCTATGTGGCCAACAATGTCTGCTCGGCGGTGGAGTACTTCCGCAAGCTCGGCGGCAACGTGGGCGTGGCGGGCATGGTCATCAACAAGGACGACGGCACCGGCGAGGCCGCGGCCTTCGCATCGGCCGCCGGCATTCCCGTGCTCTCGGCCATTCCGGCCCATGAAGACATTCGCCGCAAGAGCGCCAACTACGACATCATCGGCCGGCCTGGCACCCAGTGGGGCCCGCTCTTTGAAGAGCTCGCCACCAACGTGGCGGCAGCGCCCCCGGTGCGTCCCAAGCCACTCAGCCAAGACGAACTCTTGGGCCTGTTCTCATCCTCGGCCGTGGGCCGCGATGTGGTCCTCGAGCCCGCCTCGCTCACCGACATGATGGGTCGCGAAGTCTGCGCCAAGCCATCACTCGAAGTGGTCTACGACAAGGTCTAAAACACCGTGGCCGAGCACACCGTCATCCCCATCCAGCCCGCCGCGCCCACCCGCGCGCAAGGGGCGTTGGCCGAGGGTGCTTCGTGCAACAACAAGTCTGAACTTGCTGCAGCCGCATCGGCGGCTGGCAAGTCCGAGACCCTCGCCCAGTACGCGGCCGATTACCCCAAGGGCCCCCACGACCAGCCCCAGAGCATGTGCCCAGCCTTTGGCTCCCTGCGGGTGGGCCTTCGCATGCGGCGCACGGCCACCATCCTCTCGGGCTCGGCCTGCTGCGTCTACGGCCTCACCTTCACCTCGCACTTCTACGGTGCGCGCCGCTCGGTGGGCTACGTGCCCTTTAACTCCGAGTCCTTGGTCACGGGCAAGCTCTTTGAAGACATTCGAGATGCCGTCTATGCCCAGGCCGACCCAGCACAGTTCGATGCCATCGTGATCATCAACCTGTGTGTGCCCACGGCCAGTGGTGTGCCCCTGCAGCTGCTGCCCAAAGAGATCAATGGCGTTCGCATCATCGGCATCGATGTGCCCGGCTTTGGGGTGCCAACCCATGCCGAGGCGAAGGATGTTCTCGCGGGTGCCATGCTTCAGTACGCCATGTCTGAGGCCTCAGCCGGTCCAGTGCAGGCACCCCGCCAAGGCGTGGCCGCACTGCCCACGGTCACGCTTCTGGGAGAAATGTTCCCAGCCGATCCCATGGTCATTGCCCAGATGCTCGCCCCCATGGGCCTGGCGGTGGGCCCCGTGGTGCCCACCCGCGAGTGGCGCGAGCTCTATGCCGCGCTCGACTGTGCGGTCGTGGGTGCCATTCATCCCTTCTACACCGCCAGCATGCGGGTCTTCGAGCAGGCGGGCCGCCCCATCGTAGGCTCGGCACCCGTGGGCCTGGCGGGCACCGCCAGTTGGCTTGAGCGCATCGGCGAGGCCGCAGGCGTGGCCCCCGACCGAATCGAGGCGGCCAAGGCGGCGGTGCTGCCGGGCATCGAGGCCGCACTGGCGAGCGCGCCCATCGAAGGAAAGATCACCGTGAGTGGCTACGAGGGCTCCGAGCTCTTGGTCGCACGCCTGCTCATCGAGAGTGGTGCCACCGTGCCCTATGTGGGCTCAGCCTGCCCGCGCACGGCCTGCTCCAACACCGACCTTGAATGGCTGGAGGCCCGTGGTGTCGAGGTGCAGTTCCGAGCCTCACTCGAACAAGACCTCGCCGCAGTCGATCGCCATCGCCCAGACCTCGCCATTGGCACCACCCCCGTGGTGCAGGCCGCAAAAGAGCGCGAGATTCCCTCGCTCTACTTCACCAACCTCATCTCGGCCCGCCCCCTCATGGGCGCTGCCGGCGTGGGCTCGCTGGGCCAGGTGGTGCGTGCGGCCATGGCCAACAAAGACCGCTTCCATTCCATGAAGGCCTTCTTCGGTGGCGTGGGCCAGGGCGATAAGGCCGGCATCTGGGAAGACACGCCCGTCGAGCACACGGAATTCAAGGCCCAGGTGCGTCGCCAGCTTCAAAAGAAAAAGGCCAAGGCCGCCGCGGAGGCGATGGGAACATGATGGTCCTCGACCACGATCGCGCCGGCGGCTACTGGGGTGCCGTTTATGTCTTCACGGCCATCAAGGGCCTGCAGGTCGTCATCGATGGCCCGGTGGGCTGCGAGAACCTGCCGGTCACCTCGGTCCTGCATTACACCGATGCACTGCCCCCGCATGAATTGCCCATCGTGGTCACTGGCCTGGCAGAAGAGCAGCTCGGCCGCGAAGGCACCGAGGGCGCCATGCACCGGGCCCATGCCAGCCTAGACCCAGACCTCCCCGCCGTGGTGGTCACAGGCTCGATTGCCGAGATGATCGGTGGCGGCGTGACGCCCGAGGGCATGAACATTGCGCGGTTTCTGCCACGCACGATTGATGAAGACCAGTGGCAGGCCGCCAACCGGGCCATGCTCTGGCTCTGGACGGAATACGGCACCAAGAAAGTGCCGCAGGCCAAGCCCGTGGGCCCTGGGGAAAAGCCTAAGGTCAACATCATTGGGCTGGCCTACGGCAGCTTCAACATGCCCAGCGACCTCGCCGAAATTCGTCGGCTCGTCGAGGGCATTGGTGCCGAGGTGAACATGGTCTTCCCCTTGGCTGCACACCTCTCAGAGGTGCCCAAACTGGCCGAGGCCCATGCCAATGTCTGCATGTACCGCGAGTACGGCCGCCTGCTCTGCGAGGCCCTCGACCGTCCCTACCTGCAGGCGCCCATCGGCCTGCACAGCACCACCGCGTTCCTGCGCGCACTCGGTGAGTCCCTGGGCATCGACCCCGAGCCCTTCATCGAAAAAGAGAAGCACACCACCATCAAGCCCATCTGGGATCTCTGGCGCTCGGTCACCCAAGACTTCTTTGGCACCGCAAGCTTCGGCGTCGTGGCCAGCGAAACCCACGGCCGCGGCATCCGGCATTACCTCGAAGAGGAACTCGGTCTGCCCTGCAACTTTGCGGTCACACGCAAGCCCGGCGAGAAGACGAACAACGACGAGATCCGCAAGCTGGTGCAGACCAAAACGCCGCTGGTCTTGTTTGGCTCCTACAACGAGCGCATGTACTTGGCCGAAGTGGCCGGACGCGCGAGCTACATCCCGGCCTCATTCCCGGGCGCCATCATTCGCAGGCACACCGGCACCCCCTTCATGGGCTATGCCGGTGCGGTCTACCTGCTGCAGGAAGTCTGCAACGCACTCTTCGATGCCCTGTTCCACATCCTGCCCCTGGGCACGGACATGGACAAGGTCGATCCAACCCCGGTGGGTGCGCGCACCCATGCCGACCCAGGCCTCTCCTGGACACCCGATGCACAGACCCTGCTGGCCAAGATGGTCTCGGCCCAGCCCGTGCTGCTGCAGATCTCGGTGGCCAAGCGCCTGCGCGACCGTGCCGAGCGCGATGCCCGCGAGGCCGGCGAAGACAACATCGATGCCGCGCGGCTTCAGCAGGCCCACGACGCGGTCTACCTCGGAGCGGTCTCATGACCATGCTTCGCACCTCACATCTCCAGCGGTCGCATTCGGCCTGCAGGAGCACAGAACGTCGCAACAGGGTGTTGCGGCTGCCCATTCCACGCGGGCCCGGCGTGGATTTGGTCGACGAGACCAACTCAAAGGAGACCTTCCATGAGCAATAACACCAGTCTGTCCGGTCTTACGGACGAGGAAGCCCAAGAGTTCCACACGTTCTACATGCAGGGCTTGGTTGGCTTTAGTGCCATCGCAGTGGTAGCCCACATCCTCGTGTGGGCCTGGCGTCCTTGGTTCTTCTGAGTCTTCACCTCTAAAGGGGACATGTCATGCAACAGATCAGTCATCTGAACGGTCGTCCACACCAGAAGGAGGCCTCATTTCCTTTTGCTGTGATCTTTGCTCTCACATTTGCGGTGTTCTTTGTGATCGCGGTTACCGCACAGGTGCTGATGCTGAACTGGCGTTCGTGGTTCCCGGGTGCTGAAAACAGTCGAACCATCACTGGTGGCGTGAGGGCAGCGGTTTACACCCTTATGTCACACCTCACTTAGGAGTTATCAATATGTGGCGTATCTGGAAACTATACGACCCGCTTCGTGCCATGTTGGTGCAGGGCGTTTTTCTGTTTGGGCTGGCAGCCATGATTCACCTCATTCTGCTCAGCACCGCACGCTTCAACTGGATGGACGGAATGAGCCAGGCCGAGTACACGGCCGCGATTCAGAACTCCTCCATGCCAAAGAAGTAAGTCAAGTGCTGGACGGTGAGCGGGCAGCAGTAAGCATGCTTGCAGCCCGCTCACCCATCCCCCGAAGGAGAACAAAATGGCCATGCTGAGTTTTGAGAAAAAATACCGGGTTCGCGGCGGAACCTTGCTAGGCGGAGATCTCTTCGATTTCTGGCTCGGCCCTTTTTATGTTGGATTTTTCGGTGTTCTGACCATTTTCTTCGCCTTTTTGGGAACGGCCCTCATCCTCTGGGGCGCCGCACAGACCGGTGTCTGGAACGTTTGGCAGATCAACATTGCCCCGCCAGACATCAAGTACGGCCTTGGCCTTGCACCGCTGGCCGAGGGCGGCCTCTGGCAGATCATCACGGTCTGTGCCATTGGTGCCTTCGTGTCTTGGGCCCTGCGCGAGGTGGAAATCTGCAGGAAGCTCGGCATGGGCTATCACGTGCCGGTCGCCTTTAGCTTTGCCATCTTTGCCTATGTCACCCTGGTGGTGATTCGTCCGCTGCTGCTGGGCGCCTGGGGCCACGGCTTTCCGTACGGCATCCTGAGCCATCTGGATTGGGTCTCAAATGTGGGCTATCAGTTCCTGCACTTCCACTACAACCCAGCCCACATGATTGCAGTCTCACTCTTCTTTACCACCACGTTTGCGCTGGCCTTACATGGCTCGCTCATCCTCTCGGCCACCAACCCGGGCAAGGGTGAGACCGTCAAGACGCCCGAGCACGAGGACACCTTCTTTCGCGACACCATCGGCTACTCCATCGGCACCCTTGGCATTCACCGGCTCGGCCTCTTCCTGGCCCTGGCCGCAGGCTTCTTCAGTGCGGTCTGCATCGTGATCAGCGGCCCGTTCTGGACACAAGGCTGGCCGGAGTGGTGGGGCTGGTGGCTTCGTCTGCCCATCTGGTCGTAGTGCCTCGGAACACGGAGAAATAACATGGCGGAATATCAGAATCTCTTCACGCAGGTCCAGGTCGAAGCGCCGAGTTATCTGGGCGTTCCCCTCGATCGGCCGCGTGACAATCGTGAGCGCATGGGTGGCCCATGGCATTGGCACCTTGCGGGTCGACTCGGCAATGCGCAGCTCGGCCCCATCTACCTGGGCTTTACGGGCATCGCCTCCATCATCTTCTTTCTCATCGGCTTTACGGCCATTGGCTGGAACTACCTGGTTCAGGTGAACTACAGCCCCATCGAATTCGTCCGCCAGCTCTTTTGGCTTTCGGTCGATCCGCCACCGCCTGCCTATGGTCTCTCCATACCGCCCATGAACGAGGGCGGCTGGTGGCTCTTCTCGGGCTTCTTCATCACGGTATCCATTCTGCTGTGGTGGGTGCGCACCTATCGGCGCGCGGTGGAACTGAAGATGGGAACCCATGTGGCCTGGGCCTTTGCTGGCGCCATCTGGCTCTACCTGGTGCTGGGCTTTTTCCGACCGGTGCTCATGGGCAGCTGGGGTGAGGCCGTGCCCTTTGGCATCTTCTCGCACCTCGACTGGACAACCGCCTTCTCACTGCGCTACGGCAACCTCTTCTACAACCCATTCCACATGCTCTCGATTGCCTTTCTGTATGGATCGGTGCTGCTCTTTGCCATGCATGGCGCCACCATTCTGGCGGTGAGCCGATACGGCGGTGAGCGAGAGATCGAGCAGATCGTCGACCGTGGCACCGCCTCGGAGCGCGCTGGCCTCTTCTGGCGCTGGACGATGGGCTTTAACGCCACGATGGAATCGATTCACCGTTGGGCCTGGTGGTTTGCAGTGCTCACCTGTGTCACCGGTGGCATTGGCATTCTGCTGACCGGCACGGTCGTGGACAACTGGTACCTCTGGGCCGTGAAGCACCACGTGGCACCGGCCTATCCCGCCATCTGGGGCCCCGTGATCGACCCAGCCCTGCCCGCCGCAGCGCCGGCCGCCATGCCTGCAGTCGCCCCCGCACAATAAAGGAGCCTCCCATGATGTCCTCACATTTCACGCGTGCGCTCCTGGCAGGGGTTGGCCTCACCCTTCTGCTCACGGGCTGCGAACGGCCACCGGTGGAGGTCGACCAGATCGGCTACCGCGGCACGGGCATGGAGAAGGTCACCAACCCCCGGACCGAGGCCAAGTTGGTGGCAGCCAACCAGGCGCCGGTGGCATTGGATCCGGCCGAGAAGGGTGGCCCTCTGGCCAAGAACGTCTACAAGAACGTTCAGGTCCTGGGCAATCTCACCGTCAATGAGTTCAATCGGCTTATGGTGGCCATGACCCTCTGGGTCGCACCCGAGCAGGGCTGTGCCTACTGTCACAACGTGGCGAACTTTGCCGACGATGGCCTCTACACAAAAATTGTGGCCCGGCGCATGACCCAAATGACCCAGACCATCAACAGCAAGTGGCAGGCCCATGTGGGCGACACCGGTGTTACCTGCTACACCTGCCATCGGGGCAATAATCTTCCGGAAAAACGCTGGTTCACGGAGCCCGATGCGAAGGTGGCTGGCCGTCTTCTGGGCAACGACTCCGGCCAGAACCGGGCGGGTGTGGAGGCCAACGTGAACACCTCGCTGCCCTACGACCCCTTCACCCCATTCCTGCTGCAAGACAAGGAAATTCGGGTGGCCGGCACCACGGCGCTGCCCACTGGCAATCGCCAGTCGATCAAGCAGACCGAATGGACATACGCCCTCATGCTGCACATGGCCGATGGCCTGGGTGTGAACTGCACCTTCTGCCACAACACGCGCGCCATGCAAGACTGGTCTCAGAGTCCTCCGCAGCGCGTCACCGCCTGGCATGGCATTCGCATGGTGCGTGAGGTGAACAACGAGTACATCGCTGGCCTGGCGCCCATTCACCCGCCCAACCGCATTGGGCCCACGGGCGACATTGCCAAGGTGAACTGCGCCACCTGCCACCAAGGTGTGAACAAACCGCTCTATGGGGCTCAGATGCTCAAGAACCACCCGGAGTTGGCGGGCAGTAGCAGTGGTGGTTCATTGGCTTCCGCACTGATCAAGAAATAACGAAAGCACCTCCTCTCCAGGAGTGTGATCCGACTCTCGGTGTCCCCCGCCGGGAACTCGGTTCGGTGCCACCCGCGCAACCCGCCGGTGGCACTTTTTTTGGCCTAGCCGCCGTGAACCCAGCCTCAGGGGCTCAGTTCAGAACCACGACCCCGAGGTTGATGGCCGAGGCCAGCGTGACCCAGGCCAAATAGGGCCAGAGCAGCATGGCGGCCTTGGGCGCGTAGGCCCGCTTGTGCCGAATGAGCATGAACACAGAGGCCCAGAGCAGCGGCACCTCCATGAGGGCCAGCTCGGGCCGCTGCAGGAAGAAAAAGAGCAGGCTCCAGCCGATGTTGAACACGGCATTGGCCGTCCAGAGCAGGATGAGCTGCTTGCGGCGTGTGGCCTGGCCTGCGCTGGCGGCCCAGCCCAGCGCTCCCGACCAGGCCATGAGGGCGAAGAGAATCGTCCAGGCCGGGCCAAATGCCCAGTCCGGTGGCTTGAACCAGGGCTGGTTCAGGCTGAAATACCAGTCATCGAGAATGGTGAGCGAACCCCCCGTGCCGGCCACCGCGATGGCCAGGAGGGCTGCAACGAGGACGACGCGGGTGGTGGGCTTGTGGGCGGGCTGTTCGACCGGCGTCATGCTCGGGCAAAGCCGAGCAGGTGCGCCAAATCTTTAAAGAAGATTCGAAGATGAGCCATGGGCTTGCGGCGGACCAGTCGCTTGTTCATGTAGGAGTCGAATGTGAGCTGTTGCACATCCTTATCTTTACAGATTTTCACGAATTGTTCGCGTCGCTTGTCGTTGCCGTACCAGAACCGCTGCAGCAGCCCCAGCACCCAGAAGACCCGGCCGTGCTCCTTCATGAACCTCCGCCGAGCGCTGGCCAGCGGTGCGGGCGAGTTGGTGAGCAGTGCCTCATGCACGGCCTCGGCTGCCAGCCGCCCGCCAAGCAGGGCGTAGTAAATCCCTTCGCCCGATGCGGGTGCCACCACGCCTGCGGCATCACCCGCCAGAACAATCTGACGGCCGTTGTCCCAGATGGGCAGCGGCTTGAGCGGGATGGGGGCGCCTTCCTGACGAATGGTTTGGGCATCGGCCAGTCCCGCCAGGGCGCGAAGACGGCTGGTGGCATGGCGCAATGAGAAGCCCTTGTCCATGCTGCCGGTGCCCACGCTTAAGTGGTTGCCATGCGGGAACACCCAGCCATAGAAGTCGGGCGAGATGCTGCCGTTGTAGATCACATCGCAACGAATGGGGTCGTAGTCGATGCCCTGGGTCTTGCAGACGATGGGGTCGGGCGTCTGCAGAATCTCGTGGTACGCAAACACAAACTTGCCCTCGTTGGAGCGCGGAATGTGGCGCTGGGCCACCTTCGATTTGGCGCCGTCGGCACCAATTACGAACCGGGCCCGCACCTGACGCAGCTGGGCTTCGTCTTGGTCCGAGGCCTTCGAGATGAGATCGACCTGGGTGTAGCCCTCGGCATCGGGCGTGTCGATGAGCGAGGAGAACTGACCCGAAAAGCGTTCCGCGCCATGGCCCTCGGCACGGTCGCGAAGCCATTCATCGAAGTGCTCGCGATCGACCATGCCCACAAAGCCGTTCTCGATGGGAATGTCCACCCGTTTGTCGGACGGGGAGACCATGCGTGCACAGCCAATCTTGGCCACGAGCAGGTGGTCGGGAATCTCGAAGTCTCGAATGGCCCGCGGTGGAATGGCTCCACCACAGGGCTTGATGCGGCCCGCGCGATCGACGAGCAGGACACGGTGGCCTAGGCGGGCCAGGTCATCGGCCGCGGTGGCACCTGCAGGGCCTCCACCAATCACAACAACGTCGTAGTCAGACATGGCAGGCCTCTCCTTCTTGGGGCGGCCGCAAGGCCGGGACAATGGGCGCCTGCGGCGCCTCACGAATCGATCGGGCGAGCTGGGCTGCCACCACAAACAACACGGCTTCGAGCAGGAAGACCACACCGTAGGCGGTGCCGAGGTCGTGGACCACCCAGCGGGCGATGTCCGAGAGGCTGGTGCCCAGAATGCCGCCGAGCCCAAAGGCGATGGCCTGGGCCGCACCCCAGACACCCATGCGGGTGCCCTCGCGTGCGCCGGCGCCTTCGCTGGCCAGACGCATCATGGAGGCGATGGCCGCGATGGAGAAGGCGCCGTTGGCCGCACCGAGCAAAAAGACATTGGCCTTGAGCGGCCATCCGGGCCCAACCTGGCCACCGATGGTCAGGCCCAGCAGGGCGAACCCTGAGACCAGGCAGCCAGAGACCGTCCAGAAGGAGAGTGAACCCAGGCGGCGGCCAAAGATGCGGCCACTGCCGGCGGCGGCCACCAGCAGCATGCCCGTGAGCACGCCAGCATGCTGCAGGCCAGAGAGCGCCGTGGTGGCCCCCGGGGTCATGCCGAAGACATGGCCCGCGAAGGGCTCGAGGATGAGGTCTTGGGCACTGAAGGCGAGCATGGAGATGGCCACGAACCAGGTGAACTGTCGCGTGGCGGGCTCGGCCAACACCTCGCGCAAAGCGCTGAAGAACCGGACCGGTGGCACGGGCGCCTCAGACCGGCTTGCTTGTGGTTGTTCGGCCGTGGGCAGAAGACGCGTTTCTAGACCGATGAGTGCAATGGCTGTGAGTGCACTGGCCAATAGCGTGACGCCAGCGGCCACCTGTAGCAGGCGCTCTGGGGTGAAGGGGTCGAGCAGCTGGCCTGCGGTGCCGGCCGTGATGGCAAAGCCGGCAATCATCATCATCCAGACCAGAGTGGCCGCGCCTGCGCGGCGGGTGGGCAGGGTGCGTTTGGCGAGCAGCGTGAGCACAGAGGTGCCGCAGGCACTCACGCCCACGCCAATCAACAGAAAGCCCAGGCTCACCACGGCCAAGCCCGAGGCCTGGCCATCGGGGATGAGTGTGGTGCCCCATGCGGCGAGCCAGCCGCCTGCGCTCAGCAGCAGCATGCCGCCGAGAATCCATGGCGTACACCAGCCGGACTGATCAGCACCGAACCCCATTCGGGGGCGCAGCAGCTGCACCACGTAATGGCTTGCCACCAGCAGCCCCGGAATGACTGCGGCCAGGCCGAGTTCGACCACCAGAATGCGGTTCAAGGTGGAGGTGGCCAGTACCACCACACCGCCGATGCAGGCCTGTATCAGCCCGAGCCGGGCAATCGAGCCCCAGCCGAAGTGGGGGTTGGATGGCTGCGTGGTGTTGGTCATGCCGCGGCCCCCAGGCCACGAAGGGCAAAGGCGCTCACCATCATGCCGCTCACATAGAGGGGCACACCCACGCCGCTGTAGAAGAGGGCGCGGTCGATGGGGGCTTGCAAGAAACGACGCATGAGTGCGGCCTGCGCCAGGATGAGGCCGGCCACGGCCAGGGCATGCACGGGAGTGCCCCACCAGATGAGCAGCGCCACCACGCAGACCTGCGGCAGCAGCATCACCCAGCAGGCCAGGCGTGCGGCGCCCTGTGGGCCGAGTTGCACGGGCAGCGAGCGTACGCCCATTCGGCGGTCGCCCGAGATGGACTTGAAGTCGTTCAAGGTCATGATGCCGTGGGCCCCCAGGCTGTAGAGAATGGCCAGTACGATCGAGCGGGCCTCGGGCATGGCCCCACCGGCCATGACGGCCGCACCGGTGATCCAGGCGAGCCCCTCATAGGAGAGGCCACAGGCGAGGTTTCCCCACCAGCCGTTTTGTTTGAGCCGCACCGGCGGCATGGAGTAGGCCCAGGCCAAGACCAGGCCCAGCGCGGCGGCCAGAAAGCCCCAGGGCCCGAGCAGGCTGGCCACGGCGAGCGAGAGTGCCGTCCAGACCACTGCGATGTAGAGGCCCCATCGACCGGGAATGCGGCCGGAGGGAATGGGCCGGTGGGGCTCGTTGATGGCATCGACATGGCGGTCGAACCAGTCGTTGATGGCCTGGCTCGTGGCGCAGACCATGGGGCCGGCCAGAAAGATGCCAATGGCAATCAGCAGCCAGTTCTCTTGCAGGGCCACACCGGATGCAATCACGCCGCAGGCAAAAGCCCACATGGGCGGAAACCAGGTGATGGGCTTGAGCAACTCCGTGAACGCAAGCAGGGGCGGTCGAAGGGGCTGGCGCAGAGAGGCGGTCATGCCATGATTCTCCGCTTGACAAATGCAACCGTCAATTGCAAGTTACAGTTTCAACAAAGGGGATCCATGCCATGACACGTCCGTTTCCGGACCAAGGCCTGCCAAGCGCGGTTGTGATTGGCAGTGGATTCGGTGGGCTCGCTGCCGCCATTCGTCTGGCGGTGAAGGGGTACCGGGTCACGGTGCTCGAGCGCCTGAGCGCCGCAGGCGGCCGCGCCAGCGTCTTCCAACAAGATGGCTTCACCTTCGATGCCGGCCCCACGATCATCACGGCGCCTTTTCTGCTCGAAGAACTCTGGGCCCTCTGTGGCGAGAGCATGTCGCGCGATGTCGCCCTGCGCCCCATGAAGCCCTTCTACCGCATCCGGTTTCACGACGGGAGCCACTTCGATTACTTCGGGGCCACCGAGCCCATGCGAGCCGAGGTGGCCAGGATCTCACCCGAGGATGTCGCCGGCTACGACGCCTTCATGACAGAGGCCGACCTCTGCTATCGGCTCGGTTATGAGGAATTGGGCACCGTGCCCTTCGAAACCCTAGGCTCGCTCTTTTCGGCCATGCCCTCCATGGTGAGGATGCGCGCCTGGAATAGCATCTTCAGCATGGCCAAGCGC
>JBEARM010000029.1:0-14239 GCA_041163175.1 Pseudomonadota bacterium
GATCAGTGCGAGGTTGTGCTGGGTTGCACAGGCGGCAATGTTGGCGTCTGCCAATGAAATGGGCTTTCCAACGCGCTCCCGGGCAGCCCGGATGTTGGCTGTTAGATGCGCTGTGCCGGCATCGATCGACAGGCATCGTTGGCCGTAGGCGTTCTCGAACAAGTCGATCACGCTGGCCTGAAGCGCTGCGCGTCGGCGGCCCTCAGGAAGACGCAGCACCCCAAACATCATCTCTGAGATGGAGACACAGCAGACCCACTGTGTTTGCAGGGGGGTGCTGTCGAGAAATCGGAGCACCGCGGGATTGGGCTCAGGCCGCAGCGGTTCGGAGAGCACATTGGTGTCGAGCAGTAGCATGAGCACCTAATCAAAAGATGGGATGCGATGGTCTGAGGATGGGCCGGCGTCTCGGTCCACCCAATCGATCTCTTTTGAATCGTTTGCATACAACCCAGCAATGTCATGGGTGGCCCGGAATTGGGTGGCCCATCCGAGCGTGTGGGGGCTGCTGGCCGACACGGCTTCTCTCAGAATGATTCTTGCTTCTTCCTCCATTGAATGGCCGCGAAGGGCAGCCCGCCGTCGCAAGGCCTCTTTGGTTTGAGAGGGAATTTTTCGAATGATGAGTGATTCCATGGGGGGCACCTATGATTGATATCACTGATATCTTATGGGGTATGACCCCTCATGATCAATCCCCTGCATGGCCGATTCTTGCCGGACAACCTTTGCCGTCGGAAAGCCGTCGCCGCTTTCTGGCATAGGGGTTGCTTAACCCTCACCGAACCATTCCCAAAGGGGTGTTGCGGTGAGCGAAAACGACAACCAAGCTTGTAATGCACTCTGGCTGGATCCATACCAGCCAGCAGGCGAGACCGAGCGCGAGCGCCTGGCGGCTGCGGGCTTGAGCCTGCTGCCCGTGCGCACCCTGGAAGACCTGCGCCATGCCTTAAAGACCGCCAAGACCGTGGTCGTGCGCCTGATGGACTCCACCGAGCTGCTCACCGAAGTGCGCCGCCTCGTGGAAGCCTTCAAAAAAGACATTCCGGTCATCTGCCGATCCACCCCGGGCCACATGGGCCTGGCCGTGGAAGCCATGCGCGAGGGCGCCTGCCATGTCATTCCCGCAGACGACTATTCCGAGCAGGCCTGGCGCGCAGCGCTGGCCCATGTCTCGGCCGCCGAAAAGGTGACGCCTTCTAATGCCGAGCCCACGATTGCCACGGTGCCGGGCCCTGGCGCGGACAAGCCCCGTGCGCAGGCCAAGGCTGAGCAGCCCAAGACATTCGTATTCGTAGACCCCATGAGCCAGAAGCTGTTGGCGCTCGCCCAGCGGGTGGCGCAGGCCTCCGTCACCACCCTCATCACCGGCCCCACGGGCGCAGGCAAAGAGGTGCTGGCCACCGTCATTCATGAATCTTCCAGCCGGGCCAACGGCCCCTTCGTGAGCCTCAATTGCGGGGCCATTCCCGAGAACCTGATGGAAGACATGCTCTTTGGCCATGACCGCGGCGCCTACACGGGCGCCCACCGCGACCATAAGGGCATCTTTGAGCAGGCCCAGGGCGGCACGGTGTTCCTCGATGAAATTGGGGAGCTCCCCGCCAACCTTCAGACCAAGCTGCTGCGTGTCCTGCAGGAGCGTAAGCTCACCCGCCTGGGTGGTCAGCAGACGATCGACCTCGACTTCCGGCTCATTGCTGCGACCAACAAAGATCTCAAGCAAGCGATGCTCGCCCGCGAGTTCCGCGAAGACCTCTATTTCCGAATCAGCACCTTTCGCCTGGCCATTCCGGCGCTGCGCCAGCGGCCCGAGGACATCCTTCCCTTGGCCAACCAAATGCTGCGCCGACATGCCGAGCCTGGCCTGGCCACGCCCACCCTCACGCCAGAATCCCAGCGCATTCTGCTGGCCTATTCCTGGCCGGGGAACGTGCGCGAACTCGACAACGTGATGCAGCGGGCCATGGTGCTCTGCGCGGGCTACGACATCGAGCCCATGCACCTGCTCTTTGATGACCTGGGCGACGACCAGGCCTGGGCGGCCCTCACGGCCCCAGACCCCGACGCCCTTCAGACCGAACTGCCCTTGGATGCGCCGGCTGCAGCGACTGAGGCTGCCAATGCATCGACGGTTATGCCGGCTGCCGCGTCGGCCACATGGCATGCCCCGCATGTGCCCGCGGCCATGGACCCAGCCCAGCCCATTCGGCTGCAGCAGGCCGTGAAGTCCAACGAACACCAAATGATTCTTCGGGCCATTGAGGCCGCACCCACCAAGGCCGAGGCCGCGAAGATGCTGGGCATCAGCCCGCGCACCCTGCGCTACAAAATGGCCCAACTCAAAATGGCAGGTGCCGCATGATCGATCGCACCAGCCAAGCTGCCGGCATTGCGGACATGCTCGCGCAGATCCGCAGCTTCCAGGCCCAGGTCCAGTCCCAGGTGGCACCCCCTGCGGTGCCCGCCTCGCTGAGCCCCACGCCCGGCATGACACAACTCTTCCAAAATGCGATGGCCGCCCAGGGCATCTCGCCGCAGTCGCTGCCGCCTGCGACGGCGCCCGACACCATGCCGAATGCGCCGGCCATCGACCCCAACGACCAGTCGGGCTCGGTCATTGCGCCACCGGCCGTCAAGAAGCCGAGCTTTGGCGAGGTGGTGCGCGATTCGATCTCCTCGGTCAACGACCTGCAGATGCGGTCCTCGGCCCAGCGGTCGGCCTACGAGAAGGGCGAGAACATCCCGCTCACCGACGTGGTGCTGGGCATGCAGAAATCATCCCTGGCCTTCGAGGCCACCCTCCAGATTCGCAACAAGGTGCTCAAGGCGTACGAAGACGTCTTGAACATGCCCGTCTAATTTTTGATGAACCCACCAGGACCTCACCATGGCTGCTGACAATCCTTCCATGCCCAACCCCGCGATGGCTGCGGGCGTTCCCGTGCCGATGGGTGGTCCCAATGGGGCTGCAAACGGGGCTGCAAACGGCGCCACCAACGGTGGTCCTGCGGCCGGTGCCACGAGTACAGCGGCCAATGCGGCCCAGGCAGCCAGCCAGGCAGCCACGCAGGCCGGTGCTGCCATTGCGGGCGGTGTGGCTGGTGTGAAACGGACGATCGAGAGCCTGCCGGTGGTGCAGAACTCGCCCACCCTCAAGATGGTGAAAGATGCCTTGAACCAGCCCTCGGTGAAGAAGGCGGTGCCAGGCCTCATTGCCTTTTTCGTGCTGGTGCTGTTTTTGTCCCTCTACAGCATGATGCAGACGCCGCCCACGCCGCAGCGCGCACTCATGCCTGGCATCTCGGAGACCGACCAACAACTCGCCATGGAGGCCCTCAAGATGGCCTCCTTCGATGCCAAGATCGACCCCACCACGGGCCAGATCATGGTGCCAGGCGACAAATACCATGAGGCCCGCATTTATCTGGCCTCCAAAGGCATTCCCAAGCAGCCGGTGCCCACCGGCATTGATGCTTTGGGCAATGAGAACGCCATGACCACCAGCCAGTTCATGGAGCAGGTGAAGTACATCAAGGCCATGGAGAACGAACTGTCCGCGAGCATCACGCAAATTGGCACGATTCAGTCGGCCCGCGTGCACCTGGCCCTGCCCAAGCAGAGTGTCTTCGTGCGCGACCGCGCACTGCCCAAGGCCTCGGTGGTGGTGAGCCCCTACCAGGGCCGCGCCGTGACAGCCGGCCAGGTCGATGCCATTGTGCATTTGGTGTCCTCCAGCGTGCCGTATCTGGCGGCCCAGCATGTCTCGGTGGTGGACAACCTGGGCAACCTGCTCACCGACCGCAAGGAGAACACCCCAATGGGCCTCACCGCGGCCCAGTTGGCTCACAAGCAACAGGTGGAGGAAACCTACCGCGCCCGCATTCTGGAGATGCTCATTCCCGTGTTGGGCGAGGCGAACGTTCGCTCACAGGTGGATGTCACCCTGGACTTCACCCAGAGCGAAATCGCCACCGAAGATTTCGACACCTCTAAGCAGGGCCCGAAGACCCGATCCGAGGTGCTCGCCGAAGACCGTAGCCAGCGCCTGAATGCCGAAGGCGTGCCGGGCTCGATCACCAATGCGCCGCCCGCACCCACGGACACCAACCTGGCCACGGGTGCATCGGCCCAAGATGCCCTGCAGGAGAACACCACGCTCTCGAAGCGGGCCACTCGGAACTATGAGATTGACAAGACCGTTCGCTACATCAAGAACCCCCTGGGCGGCGTGACCCGCGTCTCGGTGGCCGTGGTGGTCAATGAAAAACCAACCCCCAAAGGCCCGGATGGCCAGCCCCTGACGACCGAGAACGGTGGGCCTGGTGTGGTCAATGGCTACACCCAAGAAGAGATTGATCGACTCACCAACCTGGTTCGTGGTGTGGTGGGCTACAAGGAAGGCCGCGGCGATGTGGTGACGATTGTGCCCACCAAGTTTGCCGAGCCCGAGGACACCTCTGTGCCCTGGTATGCCGACGAGGCCGTGATGCAGAACGTGAAGATTGCCCTGGCTGGACTCATCTTCCTGGTGATTCTGCTGACCATCGTGCGGCCAGTGATCAACCACCTCACGGGCAAGACCATGGACATGGAGCGTCTGGCACAGATGCAGGCCGAACAAGAGGCTGCAGAGCTGGCAGCTCAGGCCGCCCTGGCTCCGCCGCCCACCCCGGTGGTGCTTGGCCCCGATGGCCAGCCGCTGCCGCCCGAAATGATTGGCCCCGATGGCAAGCCCTTGGAAGGCATGGTCATGGGCCCCGATGGCAAACCAATCCCGGCCGACCAGGCTCCCCCCACCGAACTCTCAGACGCGGAGATGGGCATGATTGAACTCGAAGAGGGCGAGAGCCTGGAAGACATCAAGGCCAAGCTCAAGCCCAAGAAATCATCGATTTCCATCGACATGCTGAACACGGCAAACTCTTACGATGACAAGGTGGCGCTCATCCGCTTCCTGGTCTCGGAAGACTCTGGCCGTGTCGCGAGCGTGCTGAAGAACATGATGCGGCCTGCAACCTAGGATCACGACCATGCCTGACGAGAAAAAAGACGAGAAACCCGCTGCCGGCACGGCGGTGGTGCCGGCGGGCCCGGAACCTCTGCCAGATTCCGTGCGTGAGGAGCTCGAGGCCCTCACCACCACCCAGCGGGCCGCCGTGCTGATGCTGCTCCTGGGTGAGCAGCAGGCCGCAGACATCATCAAGTTTCTGAACCCCAAGGAGGTGCAGGCGCTCGGTGCGGCCATGACATCGGTGGCCGAACTCTCCCAAGAGGCGGTGAGTGCCGTGCTTGATGACTTCATCTCCACCATCAAGAAGCAAACCACCCTGGGCCTGGGCAGCTCCGACTACGTTGAGAATGTGTTGAAGCGCGCCTTGGGCGAGGACAAGGCTGCATCGGTCTTGAGCCGAATCATGCCTGGGGCCTCGAGCAAGGGCCTGGAGATTCTGCGCTGGATGGATGCGCGCTCGATTGCGGACATGATCCGCCTGGAGCATCCGCAGGTCATTGCCATCATTTTGTCGGTCTGCGATTACGACGTGGCCGCCGATGTGCTCACCTTCTTGCAGCCCGAAATTCGCTCGGAAGTGATTCAGCGTGTCGCGGCCTTGGAGACCGTGCAGCCCTCGGCCATGCAGGAGCTCGAGGCCATCATGAAGGAGCAGTTCTCCAAGAGTTCCTCGGCGAAGTCTTCCAGTTTTGGCGGCGTGAAGGCGGCGGCCAAGATCATGAACTTCACCAAGAGCGATCTGGAATCCGCGATTCTGGGCGGCCTCAACGAGCTCGACCCCGACATTGCCATGAAGGTGCAGGACAACATGTTCTCCTTCGAAAACCTGGTCAGCGTGGACAACCGCAGCATCCAGACCCTCATGCGCAACGTGGAGCAGGACATGCTCATGGTCGCCTTGAAGGGTGCAACCGAGCCGGTCAAAGAGAAGTTCTTTGGAAATATGTCGACCCGCGCACGGGCCATGTTCATCGATGAGATGGAGGCCAAAGGCCCGCTGCGCATCACCGACGTGGAAGACGCGCAGAAGGCCATGATGCGGATTGCCAAGAAGCTCTCCGACAAGGGCGAGCTGATGCTTGCAGGCCGTGGCGATGATTTTGTTTGATTTTGCAACGCCGGCCGAACAGGCCCGCGTGAAGGTCATGCTGCGGCCAGAGGACAGCCCGCTGTTCTCGCCCACGCGCCATGGCCCAGCCTTCTCGCCGAAGTTTGATGCCGATGAGCCCATTCGGCGCCACCGGTTTGCCCGCGGCATTCCGCAGGGTGACGACGGGGCAGAGGCAGATTCCGATGTCGACCTGCTAGAGCATGACGGCCCAAATGAGGAAGCCTTGGCGCAGGATGAGGGAGCCGTGCTGGCCGACGAAGCGCAGGCGCAAGATCAGCCTCAAGATCAGCCCCAGGACCAGGCTCAGGAGGCACCAGAGGGTCTTCTGGTCCAAGAGGGCGCTGAAGCGGCCGACGCCGCAGTGTCAGAGGGGCCACCGGCCGAAGACGCCGCGCCCACAGAGATGCAGGCCGACGCCAACACAACGCTGGATGAGGCCGATGCACAGGTTGTGGCCGAGGGCCAGGCCGAGCAGGCTGCCCTGAATGAGGCTGCCGAGGAGGGCATTTCGAGCCAGGCTGTTGGAGATGCTGCAGAGGCCTCTGCAGTGTCCGAACCCCCATCAGTTGTGGACGTGTCCGATGGCACAGACGTCGCTGCGCTCGGTGATGAAGGTAAGCTCGCCACCCCCCTCGACGCCTCCACCGAAGACCTGGTGAAGCAGGCCTTCGAGGCTGGCTATGCTGCGGCCAAGGCCGAGCTTGGTGACGGTTCGGAGCAGCCCAATGATGGGCAGCCAAGCCCCGAATCGGAGGACGCCGCTTATCTGCGTGGTCTGGAGGAAGGGCAGCGCCAGGCCAAGGATGAACTCGAGGCCGAGGTACTGCTTGCGGCCGATGACCTCAAGGCGCTGGCCAACCAACTGGCCCAGGCCGCGCGCGACACCGAAACCTTTTACCAGCCGCTGTTGAAGCTCTCGATGCACCTGGCTGAACAACTGGTGCGCGGTGAATTGACGCTCTCTGGCCAGGCCATCACGCGCCTTGTCGAGCGTTGCCTGTCTGAATTTCAACAAGAAACCAGCGCCCCCATTGTGGTGCGCATGAATCCGGCCGACCACGAGCGGCACCTGGCCTATGGGGCCATGGCGCCCAAGAACATGGACCTCCGCCCCGACCCGAGCCTGTCCTCGGGCAGTGTGAAGGTGTCGATGAACGGCGCCATGATCGAAGACCTCATCGAGCACCGCCGTCAGGCCCTCTGGGATGCCCTGATGTCGGCAGCTGCCACACCCGATGACGACCTGCCGGATTCTTTTCTTCGCAATGTCGCCATCGTGAAAGAGGCGATGGCATCGGTCGACGATGAAAGTACTCAGCCCCCTGCACTTTGATGCGGTGGCCGATGCGGCCATGGCTCGAACCCGTGCGCCCGCGCCCATGCGAGAGGGTAGCCTGGTGCGTGTGGTCGGACTCACCCTGGAAGCCCGCGGCGTGCATGCCCCGCTGGGAGCCGTCTGCGAGGTGGTGGGCGACGATGGCCAGCGCGTGGAGGCCGAGGTGGTGGGCTTTCAGGAACAAACGGTCTACCTCATGCCCTTTGGGGAGACCAAGGGCATCGGCCCCGGATCCCGTGTTCGAGTGATGGAGCCCACGGCCCATGCCAAGCTCGGCCCTGAATTGCTGGGCCGCGTGGTGGGCCCCCGTGGGGAGCCCCTCGATGGCCGTCCGGCGCCCGACTGCAAGACGGTGCTGGGCCTCGATGGCCTGCCACTCAATGCCATGGAGCGTGGGCCCATTCATGACGTGCTCGATGTGGGCGTGAAGGCCATCAACGGCATGCTCACCATGGGCAAGGGCCAACGCATTGGGCTCATTGCGGGCTCGGGCGTGGGCAAGAGCAGCCTGCTGGGCATGCTCACCCGCTACACCAAGGCAGATCTGGTGGTGATTGGCCTCATTGGGGAGCGCGGCCGCGAGGTGCAGTCCTTCATTCAGGAGTCTTTAGGGCCTGAGGGCCTGGCCCGTTCGGTGGTGGTGGCCGCACCGGCCAATGTCTCGGCCATCCTGCGGCTCAAGGCCGTGCAGTACGCCCACCTCATTGCAGAATACTTTCGAGACCAAGGCAAGAACGTGCTGCTGCTGGTCGACAGCCTGACCCGAGTGGCCCATGCCCAGCGCGAGATTGGCCTGGCGGTCGGAGAGCCCCCCACGGCCAAGGGCTATCCGCCCTCGGTCTTTACCCTCATTCCGAATCTGATTGAACGCGCAGGTGTGGGCCGGCATGGCCATGGCGCCATCACGGCCATTTACACGGTCTTGGCCGAGGGCGATGATGCCAACGACCCTATCGTGGACATTGCACGGGCCTCGCTCGATGGCCAGGTGATGCTCTCTCGAGAACTCGCCGATGCGGCCCACTACCCCGCCATCGATTTGAACGGCTCGATCTCTCGGGTCATGCAGGGTCTGGTGGAGCCCGAGGTTCAGAAGGCGGCCAATCGGCTTCGACGGCTCTGGTCGATCTACCAACAGAACCAAGACCTCATTCAGGTGGGGGCCTATCAGCCCGGGGCCAACCCCGATTTGGACGTGGCCATTCGCATGCGCGCGGAGCTCGAGGGCTTCCTCCGGCAAGAGATTGAGTCGCCCGTGAACTACGAGGCCACCCGTGAGACCCTGCTGAACCTGGCGGCCCGGGCCGTGCCCGAGTCACCCCAGCAGCAGCGCTCGGCAGCCTCTGGCCAGCGGGCTGCAGGCATGCGGCTATGACCAAACGGCGCGAGGAGAGCCTGGGGCTCTTGGCCAAGCTGGCCGACCAGAAGGTGGTGGCTGCGCAGCGCAAGCTCGTGGAGGTGCAGCAGGCCCATGCCAAGCTTCAAGACAAGGCCCAGAAGGTGGCAGCCCTCATGGCCGATTACCGAACCCAATTGCAGTCAGTGGATGAAGATCCGGGAATGGTGAAGAGTCAGTCCATTCGGAGGTTCATTCAGAACTTGCTGGAGGTGGAGGCCCGCCTCGCCCTCGAGCACGATCAGACCATGGCCTGGGAGCGCAAGGTACGTGAGGAACTGCTCGCAGCCCAGCTCGAGGCCAAGAAGATGGAGTCGCTCTGTGAACGGGCCAAGGCACGGGCCGATGAGGCCGCACAGAAGCGGGAGCAGGGCCGACTGGATGCGGCTGGGCTGAGTCAATTTCACCTGCGCACGGCCCGAACGTAGCCTTTTTCCGCCCTCCTCAGGTATATTCTTGGAAGTCGAAGGACATTCACCCACGATTACCGAGGAGAAAAGAATGAAAGTTGTCGTCGCCGCTGCAGCGATTGCACTGTTGGCCGGATGTGCGAGCCAACCCCAAACCAAGGATGCTGCCGCGCCTGTTTCGCCTGCTGCGGGGTCTTCTGCCAGCAAGCCCGTGGCCAAACAAACGACGGATATGTGGCTGGCCAAGGGCCGCCTGGGCGCCGTGGAGCCTGCGGTTTATTTCGATTACGACAAGTTCAACATCAAGCCCCAGTTCCACAACACCGTCTCGGCCTTTGGCAATTACATGGCCCTCGATTCCAAGGCTCGCATCGTCATTGAGGGCAATGCAGATGAGCGTGGCACAGTGGAATACAACCTGGCCCTGGGCCAAAAGCGTGCCGAGGCCGTGAGCATTGGCCTGCAGGCCATTGGTGCCAACCCTGCGAACATTGAGGCCATCAGCAACGGCGAAGAGAAGCCGCGCAACAAGGCCAAAACCGAGGCCGCGTTCGCAGAGAATCGCCGCGCAGATCTCATCCTTAAGTGATTACCCTGACCTGAACTGCTTTGAAGGCCCGCCTCGTGCGGGCTTTCTTTTAGGTGCGATAACCTCTCGGCTATGAGCGTTCCCAACCGACAGTTCGATGAGAGCCTGGTTCGTATCCAGGCCCAGCGTCTTCAAGATGCAAGGCTCGCGTTGGGGCTCACCATCCACGATTTCATTCAGCCACTGAGCACCTCGCGGGCCCAATTGGATGCCGTAGAGCGCGCGAACCTCGATGCGTTTTATGCGCCGTTTTATTACGAGCGACTGTTCCGGCGCTATGCCGAGGCCCTCTCGTTTGCAAGCGAGACGATCGACGAGATGGTGGCAGCCTTCACCCCAGAAGCCCCGTCTGGCGAGGAGGCCGCACTGGCGGCCGATGACAACAGCGCCGTCGCCACCGACCAGCCTGCCACCCCGGTCGAGGCCTCGCCAGCGGGGCAAGAAGCGGTCAGTGTGTCGTCGAACCAAGTTCCTTCAGAGAACGCGACTGAGGATGCTGCGCCCGCGAAGATGGCAGCGGTGGCACCACAAGAGCGCGACCCCGGCCGAATCCTCGCCTCGGCACCGTCATCTCGGCTGGGTCCGGAAAAGCGGAATTCTGGGTTTGGCTGGGTGGGCCTGGTGGTGGTGCTCAGCATCGCCCTGGTGGCCGCCTGGTTGTTCACCGACCAGGGCGACGATCGCAAGGTGGTGTCTGCTGAACCCAAACCCGCAGCATCCACGGCTGGTAGCGAGTACGGCTCGTCAGCGCCGGCCGAGACCAACACGGAGTCCAAGCCCGCGGGGGAGGGGAGTACAAGCCCTTCGCCGGCAGTCGCTTCAGCACCGAGTGCACCAGCGAGTGCTGTGCCAGCGGCTCCACCAACCAACACCGGAACGCCTGCGATGCCAGCCGTCACGGCTTCTTCAGCAGCCAAGGGGCCAGCTGGCAGCAACTCGCCTGAAGCCGCGGCTGTGGGTGGCGTCTCGGGCGCACCGGCCATGGAGATCGTGCCCACGGGTCGCAGTTGGATTTGGGTGCGGCAGGCCGACGATTCGATTCGAGAGTTCGCGGTGGCTGCGGGAGAGCGGGTGGTCTTTGAGCAGATGCCCATTTACATTGTGCTGGCCCGACCGGAGCAGGCCGAGGTGAAGATTTCTGGACGCCCGGTTCGCCTGGGCCGCAACGATGCCGAGCGCGACCTCGGCCGGTTTGGCCGCAGCCAGCTCATCGAAGCACGCAGTCAGGGCAGCACGCCTAGCGTGCCATTGGCACCCCGGCCCGCTCCACCCGCTGCACCTGCTGCCAGTCCAGCCCCCAGCGCGACTCCAAGCGCCCCCCCCACCACCGCACCCAACCCTTAAGGCCCAGGGCCGCCCCATGGCATGAACCTCTGGCTGTTCGTGGCCTTGGCAGCCATTTGGGGTGCTTCCTTTTTATTTCTTCGTGTGGCCGCACCGGCCTTTGGCGCAGGCCTGGCGGCAGAGTTGCGTGTGGGCATTGCCTTTCTTGCACTGTTGCTCTTGGCCTGGGTCTGGCCTGCCCTTCGCCACCGTGGTGGTCAGCCGCCGGCCCACGTGGCTCGGTGGCACTTCTGGGTGGTGGGCGCACTCAACAGCGCGGTGCCCTTTGCCCTTTACGGCCTTGCGGCCCTGTCGCTTCCAGCCGGTTACTTGGCCATTCTCAACGCCCTGGTGCCGCTCTGGGGCGGCCTTTTGGCGGCTGTGTTTCTGGGCGAGGCCTTGCGCCTGCGACTCGTGCTGGGTGTGGTCTTCGCCGCCCTGGGCGTGAGCCTTCTGGTGCAACTTGGCCCGGTGGCGGTCAATGCTCAAACCCTTCTCGCAGCCGCAGCCTGTGCGGGTGCGACCTTCTGTTATGCAGTCGCCGGCATGCTCACCAAACGGTGGCTCTCGGAGGTCAATGCCTTCGAGAGTGCCCTGAGGAGTCTTGGCCCAGCCAGCGTTCTGCTCTTGCCCATTGCCCTGATGGAGGCACCGCATGCCCATCCCACGGCCATGGCCTGGTGGAGCGTGGCAGCCTTGGGCCTGCTCTGCTCGGCGGTGGCTTATCTGCTGTTCTTTCGGCTCATTCGGTCCGTGGGCCCGATCAAGGCCACCAGCGTCACCTTCCTGATCCCAGGCTTCGGGGTGTTCTGGGGGTTTGTGTTCTTGGGAGAGCCCCTCACCCTTGGGATGGGCCTGGGCCTGCTGTTGGTGATTGCGGCGAGTGCCCTGGTGCTGAGCACGCCGTCAACGCGTGGATCACCGCGGCCACGTCATTGGCCACCAACACCCGCTCCAGGTGACCGGGATAAATGAAACCCTTTTCGCGGGCGCTCTCGACAAAATCCATAAGGTCGTCGAAATAGCCCGCCAGGTTGGCGATGACGATAGGCTTTTGATGGGCATTGGTCTGGGTGGCCGTCCAGACCTCGAAGAGTTCTTCAAAGGTGCCGATGCCACCGGGCAGAACCAGAAAGACATCCGATCGCGCCACCATCTCAATCTTGCGCTCGATCATGGTCTCTACAATGAGGAGCTCGGTGAGGCCCTCCAGCGGGGGCTCGGTCTGCGTGAGGTATCGAGGAATAACCCCCGTCACGGCCGCCCCGCTCTGCAAGGCTGCGCTCGCCACGATGCCCATCAGGCCGGTGCGGCCCGCACCAAAGACCAGAGACCAGCCGCGCTGCCCAATGGCCTGGCCAATCTCTGAGGCCGACTCGGCCCAGTGCGCATCGATGCCGGTACGAGAGCCACAGAAGACACAGACGCTGAGAGATGAATGGGGCGTGGTCATGGAGATGGTCCAATAGAGTATGAATGAGAACGAAAGGCAAGCATGTTAAAGAGCACCCTTGAATCCCTTCTGCGTGAATGGGGCTACAACCAGTGGCCCGCCTGGTTGGAGGCGGCCCTGTCTCTGACCAATCTCATCCTGATTTTGTTGCTGGCCTGGGTCAGCCTGCGGGTCACCCATCGGCTGGTGAGTGCCTTTCATCAGCGCCTCAAAGATAAGACGCCATCGGCCGAGGAGCAGCGCCGCATCGCCACGCTAGAGCGGGTGTTTGGCTATGTGGCCTCGGTGGTCATTTGGGTGGTCACCATCATGTTGGTGCTCTCGGAACTTGGCATTTCGATTGCCCCCATTCTGGCCACGGCGGGCGTGGCCGGCCTGGCCGTGGGCTTTGGCGCCCAGAGCCTGGTGAAGGACTACTTCACGGGCTTTGTGATGCTGGTGGAAAACCAGATTCGCGTGGGGGACATTGTGGAGATTGCCGACAAGACCGGGGCCGTGGAGGAACTCACCCTGCGTTACGTGCGGCTGCGCGACTACAGTGGCTCGGTTCATTTCGTGCCCAACGGCATCATCACCTCGGTGAGCAACATGAGCCGCGACTTCGCCTTTGCGGTGGTGGATGTCGGCGTGGGCTACCGAGAGGAGTTGGGCGTGGTCTTTCAGGTCATGAAGACGACGGCCGAGGACCTTCGCGCCGACTCGGAATTCTCAGGCCGCATTCTGGATGGCCTGGAAATTGCGGGCGTGGATCAGTGGGCCGAGTCCTCGGTGATAATTCGGGCCCGGCTCAAGGTGGTGGCCCTCGAGCAGTGGACGATTCGCCGCGAGTACCTGCGTCGATTGAAGATGGCCTTCGATGCCCACGGCATCGACATTCCCTATCCGCATCGAACGGTGGTGCAGGTGCCTGCAGAGGCTCGCGCGCAGCTCAAGAGCGAGCCGCTCGACGACTGAACTGCCGCACCACGGCCACCAGAATGGCCGCCAGCGGTAGGGCGAGCAGCACACCCAGAAAGCCAAAGAGGCTGCCAAACACCACCAAGGCCAGGATCACCCCCAGCGGGTGCAGGCCTATGCGGTCGCCCACGAGCTTGGGCGTGAGCACGAAGCTCTCCAAGAACTGGCCGCCACCGTACACAATGGCCACGGCAATGAGCGTATGGGCCCAGCCCAATTCCAAGAGTCCGGAGACCAGCGCCAGAAGCACCGACACGGCAAAGCCGACATAGGGCACGAAGACGAAGAGCCCGGAGAGCAGGCCAATCGAGAGCCAGCCTGAGAAGCCTGCCAGGAACAGGGCGGCCGCGTAATAAATGCCCATGGCTGCCATGACGCGCACCTGCCCCTGCAGATAGCCCTGCAAGGTGTCGTGAATGTCTTGGCCCAGCGCGCGAGCCATGGGGCGGTGGGCCTGGGGGAAGGCCCAGAGGCCCTTGCCCAGAATGAGGGCCCAGTCCTTGAGCAGGAAAAAGAGCACCACCGGCACCAGGATGAGCCAGCCCAAAATGGCCGCCAGGGCGCCGAGCCCCGTCTGAAGGGTGGAGAAGAGGGTGGTGGAGACCTGTTCTTTGTTGTCGCCCAGCCAGGCCATGAGCTTGGCCCGCAGG
>JBEARM010000030.1:0-13539 GCA_041163175.1 Pseudomonadota bacterium
CACCCGGGTGGATTTTGTTCTCCACACCATCAAGACCGGCCATCAGCAACGCCGCAAACGCCAGATAGGGGTTGGCCATGGGGTCGGGGAAGCGGGCCTCGATGCGACGGGCCTTGTCCGACGCCACGTGCGGAATCCGGATCGACGCTGAACGGTTGCGGCTTGAGTAAGCCAGCTTCACCGGCGCCTCAAAGCCAGGCACCAAGCGCTTGTAGCTGTTGGTGGTGGGGTTGGTGATGGCGTTCAACGCCCGCGCGTGCTTGATGATGCCGCCGATGTAGTACAGCGCAAAATCGCTCAACCCGGCGTAGCCGTTACCCGCAAACAGGTTTTTGCCGTCTTTCCATACCGACTGGTGCACGTGCATGCCCGAGCCGTTGTCGCCCACAACCGGCTTGGGCATAAAGGTTGCCGTTTTGCCGTACATGTGCGCCACGTTCCACACCACGTACTTGAGGTTTTGCGTCCAGTCGGCGCGCTGCACCAGGGTGGCGAACTTGGTGCCGATTTCGTTTTGTCCGGCACCTGCCACTTCGTGGTGAAAGACCTCCACCGGAATGCCCATGCGCTCCAGCACCAAGGCCATTTCAGCACGCATGTCTTGCATACTGTCCACCGGTGGCACCGGAAAATAACCGCCCTTTACCGTGGGGCGATGGGCGTGGTTGCCGCCCTCCATCGCCGCGCCGGTGGACCAGGGGGCCTCATCCGAGTCGATTTTGTAGAAGCTGCCCCCCATGGTGTTTTCCCAGCGCACGCTGTCAAACACAAAAAACTCGGGCTCGGGGCCAAAGTAGGCGGTATCGCCCACGCCGGATGCCTTCAGAAAGGCCTCGGCACGCTTCGCAATGGAGCGGGGGTCGAGGTCGTAGCCCTTGCCGTCGGAGGGCTCCACCACATCGCAGGTGATGTTCAGGGTGGATTCTTCACGGAATGGGTCGAGCACGGCCGTCGCGGGATCGGGCATGAGGAGCATGTCGGATGCCTCGATGCCCTTCCAGCCCGCAATCGATGATCCGTCAAAGGCGTGGCCAGACTCGAACTTGTCATCGCCCACCGTGTGCGCGGGAACCGACACGTGCTGCTCTTTGCCACGGGTATCCGTGAATCGGAAATCAACGAATTTCACATCGTTGTCTTTGATCATCTTCAAGACATCTGCGGGACTGGCCATGAATGCGCTCTCCAGGGTGGGGGTGAATGAATAAACGACTTCCGATCTGCAGATTCCGTGCCAAGCCCTGCGAACTCTGCGGAGGCAGCCTGCACAAGCCCTGCCGGGCCTAACACGAGGGTCCAAGGCCTAGCCCGGCCCAGAATTGCACCATGATAATGCAAATGCTGCACCAATACTGCGCTTATTGCATTATTTTGGTGCGTTCGGCAAAAACCTGGCTTGGAGGTCGTTGAGGAAGTTAAGCCCGTGGGTCGTGGGTGCGAATCGACCCGGTTGGAGAGACATCAGCCCGTCCGTCTGCGCCTGCCCCACCTGTGCGAGCAACCCTTCAAGGGGCTGCCCCGTCCTTGAAGGATAGTGCATCACCGGAACGCCATCGACCAGTCGCAGGGCGTTGAGCATGAACTCAAACGGCAGTGACTCCGCAGGCACCACCTCCGTGCGTCGATGCGTGCCACCTGCCACCTTGGCCATGAAATCCTCGGGGCGCCGCACCACGGTCTGCCGAACAACCCCCTCTCCAGCCTGCGTGAGCTTGCTGTGCGCGCCGGCCCCAATGCCCAGGTAATCACCAAATTCCCAGTAGTTCAGGTTGTGCTGGGCCTCGTGGCCAAGGCGTGCATGGGCAGATACCTCGTAGCGTGCATAGCCCGCCTCGCCCAACAAGGAATCGCCCTCGGTCTGCATCTCCCAGATGAGGTCCTCCGGCGGCAAGGACGGAGGCTTCACAGCAAACAGCGTGTTGGGCTCCAAGGTGAGCTGATATCGAGACACGTGACCAGGATCGAGGGCCAGTGCCACTCGGAGGTCGGCCTCGGCCATGGCGAGGTCTTGGCCCGGCAGGCCATACATCAGGTCGAAGTTGCAGCGCTCAAACACGGCCACGGCTGCCTCAGCAGCCTGCCGCGCATCAGCGCCGTCGTGAACACGGCCGATGGCCTTGAGGCTCTCATCTTGGAAAGATTGCACCCCTAGCGAAAGCCTTGTGATGCCGGCCTGCCGAAGGGCTTCGAACTGGCCCTTCTGGGCCGCCCCGGGATTGGCTTCCATCGTGATCTCTGCCCCCGGCAGCAGGCGAACCCGGGCACGGATGGTCTCAAGCAGGCTTGCGATGGCGCCTGGCGAGAACAAATTCGGGGTGCCGCCCCCGATGAAGACACTGACCACGGATCGCCCCCAGATGGAGGGGAGTGCCTGCTCGAGGTCACTGGTCAGTGCTGCAAGGTAGGCCGCCTCCGGAAGGCCATCGACCCTCTCGTGAGAATTGAAATCGCAGTAGGGACACTTCTTGAGGCACCAAGGAAGGTGCACGTAGATGGACAGTGGAATGGGCCCGAAGGTCATGCTGCTCTGGGCCCTGCGTCATCGTCAAGCATGCGAATGAGCTGATCCAGGGCTCGCCCGCGATGGCTCACGTGCACCTTCTCCTCCAGCGAGAGCGATGCGGCTGAACGGCCCAGTTTCGGATCAAAGAAAATCGGGTCATAGCCAAAGCCCTGCGTTCCGGAGGCAGACTGCAAAATCTGTCCGGGCCATTGGCCAGAGGCCACCAGTGGCCAGGGGTCATCGGCCGAACGCAGCGCGACCAACACGCAGACGAACCTCGCCTCTCGCGCGGTTCCCTCAAGGCCCTGCATTCGGTGAAGTAGCCAACGCCAGTTGGCCTCGTCGGTCGGCAGCTCGGCGAGGGCCTCTGAAGCCACTCGTGCATCGGCGCGAGCGCCATCGGAGGCGAAGAAGCGCGCTGAGTGAACCCCAGGTGCGCCTTCAAGCGCAGGCACGACCAGGCCCGAGTCGTCGGCCAGACTGGGGCGACCGGTCTGGGAGGCCGCATGGCGCGCCTTGCGCAACGCGTTCTCCACAAATGTGCCGTGCGGCTCATCGATGGGCGAGACCCCCAGACTGGCCTGCGACACCAACCCGATGCCGCGGCCCGACAAGGCCTGCTCAAACTCCTTGGCCTTGCCCAGGTTGCTGGATGCCAATACCCACGTATATGAACTCACCGGCCGAGACGCCCCTCGCGTTGCTCTGGGTGCTGCGCCATCTCACGCTGAAGGCCATGCAGGCGCGAGATGCCCGCACTGGCAAGGCCGAGCAGGGCATCGAGCTCCTTGCGGTTAAAGGGCGCGCCCTCTGCCGTACCCTGCACCTCCACAAAGCCACCCTCACTGGTCATGGCCACGTTCATGTCGGTGTCGCAATTGGAGTCCTCTGCGTAATCGAGGTCCAGGACAGGCGTGCCCTGATAGACGCCCACCGAGACTGCGGCCACCTGTGCATGCAGGGCAGCACGCAGTCGATTGGCCTCATCCTGGGAGCCCGCCTGACCGGCCAGCACCTCGATGGCATCGAAGGCTGCCAGCCAGGCGCCCGTGATGCTTGCCGTGCGTGTGCCGCCATCGGCCTGCAGCACATCGCAGTCCAGGGTGATCGTTCGCTCGCCCAGGGCTTCCAAATTGCAGACAGATCGGAGGGCCCTTCCAATGAGCCGCTGGATCTCCAGCGTCCGCCCACCCTGCTTGCCCCTGGCCGCCTCTCGATCACTCCGAGTGTGTGTGGCCCGGGGGAGCATGCCGTATTCCGCAGTCACCCATCCACGGCCCTGCCCCTTCATAAAGCCCGGCACCTTCTGTTCCACAGAAGCCGTACACAGCACCCGGGTGTCTCCAAAACAGACGAGGACAGAGCCCTCTGCATGCTTGGTGTAGCCACGCTCCAGTCGCACAGGTCTCAGGGCATCGAAGGGTCTGGCACTCGGTCTCATGACGATTTCCTCTTGAATTAGAGCCCTTACAATACCGAAGCTATGACCATCTACAGCATGACGGGCTTCGGTGTGGCCTGCGCGCCCACCCCTTCTGGCATGGCCAGCGTTGAGCTGCGCTCGGTGAACAACCGCTTCTTCGAGTTTTCTGCGCGCCTACCCGACGAGTGCAAGTCCTTGGAGCAGTCCCTTCGTGAGGCGGTGGCGAGCCGGCTGCCACGCGGCAAGCTTGAGCTTCGACTTCAGCTCAGCCGCACCGACTCGGGCCCGTCCCCATCCCAGCTTGAGCAAGACAGGCTCAAGGCCCTTCTGGAGACCAGCCATGCTGTGCGCAAGATGGCTGGTGATGCCGTCACGCCCTGGACGATGCACGACCTGCTCCGCTGGCCCGGCATCCTCACCGAACAGACGGAGCCCCCAGAGGCACTGGAGGCGCGCGTTCATGCACTGACCCAGCAGGCCATTGACGCGCTCGAGGCCGCGCGGGCCAGAGAGGGCAGCAAGCTCGTCAACGTCATCACTGGCCGACTGCAAGACATCGAACAACTGGTGACCAAGGCCAAGCCTTTGCTGCCAGAGGCGCTTGCGCAGCTCAGTGAAAAGATTCGGGCCCGCCTGCTGGAGGCCTTTTCGGGGACCTCACCGCCTGAGCTCGAGGCCCTGGTGTCCGAGCGCGTTCGGCAGGAGTCCCACGCCGCCGCCATACGATCCGACATCGCCGAAGAACTGGATCGCCTGCAGGCCCACCTTCAGGAAATGTCCCGCATTCTGCGAAGCCCAGCGGCCGAGCCCGTGGGCAAAAGACTCGACTTTCTCACCCAAGAACTTCACCGCGAGGCCAACACGCTGGGCTCGAAATCACCCAGCCTGGCGCTCACTCAGCTGGCCATGGAGATGAAGCTCGCGGTCGAGCAGATTCGAGAGCAGGTTCAGAACATCCAATGAACACGGCTCTGGCCAGCGCAACTCGCGGCCACCTCTTGATTGTCTCGGCGCCGTCCGGAGCGGGAAAGACGAGCCTCGTGAAGGCCCTTCTCGATGAGCCAGACCTCAACCTTCGACTGTCGGTCTCCACCACCACCCGTGCACCCCGACCAGGTGAGTCCAACGGACGCGAGTACCACTTCACCAGCCACGAAGACTTCCTGAAGCGCCAGCAGGCGGGTGAATTTTTGGAATGGGCCCAGGTGCATGGCAACCACTATGGCACCTCGGCCAGAACGGTCGCCGATGCCATGGCGCGGGGGCATCGTGTGATTTTGGAGATCGACTGGCAGGGCGCCCAGCAGGTGAGAGGCCTCTTCCCAGCCAAGCAGCGGACGAGCATTTTCATCCTGCCTCCGTCGATCGATGAACTGCGCCGCCGGCTGGAGGCGCGGGGACAGGACCACCCAGAGGTCATCGCAGCACGCCTTGCGGCCGCCGAGGAGGAGTGCTCCCATGCGACGGAATTCGATCATGTTATTATGAATCAACACTTTAGCGAGACTCTGGCCGCCCTGCGCAACATCATCTCAGCGACGGCCTGCTAAGCCACACACCACCAGAAAGCGACGCCATGGCCCGTATTACCGTTGAAGATTGTCTGGATAAGATCCCCAACCGCTTTGAACTCGCCTTGGCTGCGGCCTACCGTGCGCGCCAGCTGGCGCAGGGTTCGACGCCCAAGGTCGACTCCCGCGACAAGCCCACCGTGACGGCCTTGCGCGAGGTGGCTGCCGGTGCCGTGGGCCGCGAAATGCTTCGCAAGGTGCCCATCTAAGCAAAGGCCGTGTCGTGAACTCCGCACCAGCCGTCGTCTCCGTCGGTCAGTTGCTGGAGTCAGCCTGTTACCTAGAGCCGGCCGATGCCGCGCGACTCACAGAGGCATTTCGGTTCGCCGATGAAGCCCATCTTGGGCAGAGCCGCCAGTCTGGCGAGCCGTACATCACCCACCCCCTTGCCGTTGCAGAGGTCTGCTGCAGCTGGAGGCTCGATGCCGAGGCCCTCATGGCAGCCCTCCTGCACGACACCGTTGAAGACTGCGGTGTCAGCCTTCAGGAGGTTGCGGAGCGGTTCGGCCCCGTCGTCTCCTCTCTGGTGGCCGGCCTCACCAAGCTTGATCGCATTCAGTTTCAGAATCGGGAAGAGGCCCAGGCCGAGAACTTTCGCAAGATGTTCATGGCCATGGCCGATGACGTCCGCGTCATCCTCATCAAGCTCGCCGACCGTCTTCACAACATGCGCACCATGGATGCTGTCTCTGCTCCGAAGCGTGCGCGTGTCTCCCGCGAGACCTTAGAGCTCTTCGCACCCATTGCCCACCGCCTAGGCCTCAATGAGGTCTTTCGGGAGTTCGAAGACCTGTGCTTCGCGGGCCTCCACCCGAGTCGTCACCAGGTGCTTCAGCGTGCCCTGCTGGCGGCACGCGGCAATCGAAAGGAGGTTGTCAGCCGACTGGAGAATGCGGTTCGCGAGCACCTCCCGCGGTTTGGGGTCGAGGCCGATGTCACCGGCCGAGAGAAGAGCCTCTACTCCATCTACCTCAAGATGCGCGAGAAACGACTCAGCTTTGCCGAGGTGCTCGACATCTACGGCTTCCGAATCCTGGTGGACACCCCCTCAGACTGCTACCTCGCCCTCGGCGCCCTCCATGCCCTCTACCGACCATCACCCGGCCGCTTCAAGGACTACATCGCGCTGCCAAAGTCGAACGGCTATCAATCCCTGCACACCGTGGTCATTGGGCCTTACGGCACGCCCATTGAATTTCAGATACGTACCCATGAGATGCATCGCGTGGCCGAGGCCGGCGTGGCGGCCCACTGGCTCTACAAGGAGCACGCCTCGAATGTCACGCCCCTGCAGCAAAAGGCCCACGAGTGGATGCAATCGCTGCTGCAGAGCCGCTCGGGTGATGCCGGCAACCTGATCGACCACGTCAAGATTGACCTCTTTCCCGACGTCATCTACATCTTCACACCCAACGGGGACATCCGAGAACTCCCTCGGGGCTCCACGCCTGTGGACTACGCCTACATGGTTCACACAGACATTGGAAATCGCTGCATCGGTGCCTGGGTGAACAATCTCAGCAAGCCGCTGGACACCGAACTTCGCAACGGAGATGTCGTGCGCATCGACACGGGCGAGGAGGCCGCCCCGCATCCCGGCTGGCTGAGCTTCGTGAAAACCGCCAAGGCCCGGGCAGAGATTCGGCACAACCTCAAGAACACCACACGTGAGCGCTCCATCGCCTTTGGCCGCCGCATGCTCGAGGATGCCCTCTCCGCTCTGGGCGTGCAGGGTCTTGAGGATCCATCACTGCAATGGGCACAGCTCATCAACGAGGCAGCTGCGAAGGATGAGGAGGGCATCCTCGAGTCGATCGGGCTTGGCCACCTGCTGGCAAACGTGGCCGCCCGCCGTCTGGTGCCCATGGAACTCTCTCCCACAGGTCGACGACTGACTCCGTTTGCCGAGCGGGCCCTTGCCTTGGCCATTGAGCACCTGACCCAGCCCGAGCTGGGCATCACCCTCAACGGATCGGAGGGCACTGCGGTGCAATACGCGAGCTGCTGTTATCCCATCGCGGGCGACAATGCGTGGGGACACATGCGTGGCGGAGCTGGCCTGCTGGTGCATCGAGCCAGCTGCCCAACCGCCAGGCGCCAACGAAACAAAGACCGTGCCCGCTGGGCCGATGTCATCTGGGGAGACCCCCTGTTTCGAGAGTTCGAGACCCGTCTCGACGTCGATGTCAACAACAGCCCCGGTGCCCTGGCCAAAGTGGCCTCGGCCATTTCCGCCCGGCAGGCCAACATCATCGACCTCTCCATTGAGCCCAGGGCTGGTGGCCTCGCCACACTGCACGTGGCCATCGAGGTGAAGAATCGCATTCATCTCGCAGACGTGCTGAGGTCTGTGCGCAGAAGTGCAGCGGTGACCAAGGCCACTCGCCGCACCCGCGACAGCCACTGATCAGCCGCCGGCGATCATCATTCGGTCGACCCAAATCGAGCCCGTCGTGCGAGTGCCGCGGGTGATGGTGTCGGAGCCAATCGCCCGTATACCGGCATACATGGTCTTGAGGTTTCCAGCGATGGTGACCTCCTCCACCGGATGCTGGATCTCACCGTTCTCGATCCAGTAACCAAAGGCCCCGCGCGAATAGTCTCCGGTCAGCCCATTGACGCCCTGGCCCATCACCTCCGTGACCAGAAGCCCGCGGCCCATGTCTTGAATCATCTCGCCAAGCCCCCTGCTTGGGCGAGTCTCACTGCTGTGGAGCACCAGGTTGTGGGCACCACCTGCATTGCCCGTGGTCTTCATGCCAAGCTTTCGGGCGGAGTATGTGGAGAGGAAATAGCCCGCAACCCTGCCCTGCTCAATGACGGTTCTTGGCTGGACACGAACGCCTTCATCATCAAAGGGGGTGCTGCCATCCCCACCAGGCACAAATGGGTCTTCGGTCATGCTGATGTGGGACGGAAACAGAGGCTGGCCAAGGCTGTCAACGAGAAAACTTGCCTTGCGATAGAGCGAACTTCCCGACAGGGCATTGACCAGAGAGCCCATCAGACCCACGGCCAAGGGAGCTTCGAAGATCACCGGATGTTCCCCGGTGGGGACCTGCCGAGCACCCAGGCGAGACAGGGCTCGGCGGGCCGCATAGAGGCCTACGGCCTCAGGGTCTGCCAGTTGGGCAGCGTTACGGCTGGTCGTGTACCAGTCATCCCGCTGCATCTGTGCCCCGCGTTGGGCAATGGGGGCAACCGAGAGCCAATGACGACTGTAAGGGTAGCCCCCCGAAAAACCTCGGCTGTTGGCTGCATGAAACTGACCATGGGAGGCCGAGACCGACGCCCCCTCGCTGTTGGCAATGAGTGGGCTGGCGGCTCTGGCGGCCGACTCGGCCTTTAGGGCCAACATCGTCGCGGCCTGCGCATCGATCGACCACGGATAAAAGAGGTCGAGGGATGCATGCTCTCGGGCGATCTCATCGGCGTCCGGCAGGCCAGAAAACGGATCCTCCGCAGTGTGTCGAGCAATCTCGAAGGCACGGCGAACCGTGTCTCGCAAGGCTGTCTCAGAGAGGTCTGAGCTGGTGGCATGGCCCCGCCGATGCCCCTGATAGACCGTGATGCCCGCCGACTTGTCACGTGTCCGCTCAATGGTCTCGAGCTGCCCCATCCGAACGGTCACCGTGAGCCCAGACTGCTCAGAGACCTCTGCGGCGGCATCGGATGCCCCCAGGTCGTGGGCCATGTCGATGAGCCGATGGCTCATGTCACGGAGTTGGGAAGGGCTGTAAAAAAAGGGGTCGAAAGACGATGTGCTCATGCGTCAGAATAGTGCCATGAACCACGACAATCTTCGCACCGCACGCATTGGCCTTGTCTCGATCAGCGACCGCGCAAGTCAGGGGGTCTACCCCGACGAGGGCCTTCCAAGCCTCAAGGACTGGCTCGGACGCGCCTTGAAAAGCCAGTGGCTTGCCATTGAACGCCTGATCCCTGACGACCGCTTCCTCATTTCACAAACCCTTGTCGACCTCGTGGACAAAGAGGCCTGCGACCTCGTGCTCACCACAGGCGGCACAGGACCCGCACTGCGCGATGTCACACCCGAGGCCACCCTGGCCGTGGGCGACAAGGAGTTACCTGGCTTTGGCGAACAGATGCGTCAAATTTCTCTGCAGTTCGTACCCACCGCCATCTTGTCTCGACAGGTCGCTGTGGTGCGAGGCACGGCCATGATCATCAACCTGCCGGGGCGCCCACGATCCATTCAGGAGACCCTGGAGGGCTTGCGCCACGACGACGGCAGCGTGCGGGTGCCGGGGATTTTTGCGGCCGTGCCCTATGGCCTGGAGCTCATTGGCGGCCCCAGCCTTCACGTGGATGAGGCGGTCTGCAAGGCCTTTCGTCCCAAGAAGTAACGCTCTAGGCGCGAAACGCCCTCTTCCAATGTGGGCCGTGGCTTGGGAAAAGACACCCGTAGCATCCGCTCCGGCGACTGCTCGGTGAAGTCTCGGCCCGGCGCCATCAGCACACCAATGTCGTCGCAGAGCGATCCACAGAGTGTGTGGCTGTCGGCCGCAAGCGAAGACACATCGAAGTAGCCGTAGAAGGCGCCATCTGGGCGCACTGGCAGCCGAAAGCCAATCGCCTCGAGGGCTGGCAGCACATACTCCGCCTGGGCCCGGGTGCGCAGCCGATATTCCTCCGCGATCGACAAGGCGTCTGGTGTGAAGGCCGCCACTGCCGCCTGCTGCGCCAGGCCAGATGGCGAAATGAACAGATTCTGAGACAGCCGCTCCATGGCCGCCATGATGTCCTGAGGGCCCACCAGCCAGCCCAGGCGCCAGCCCGTCATGGAGAATGTCTTTGAGAAGCTATTGATCGATATCACGTGCGGACCAAGGTCGAGCATGGAGCGCGGCCCAGGCTCAAAGCAGAGTCGGAGGTAGATCTCATCCGCCAACAACCAGCCGCCCTTGTCGGCCACGAAGGCAGCAATGCGCTCTGCCTCGGCCCGAGGCATGAGGCAGCCAGTGGGATTGGCAGGGCTTGCCACCAGCAGCGCACGGGTCTTGGGGCCCCAGTGGGCTTCCACATGGGCCAGGGTGGGCTGAAAGTGCGTCTCGGGGCCAACCCTCAGCGACACAGGCTGCCCGCCGGCGGCCTGCACGAAGGCCTTGTTGCAGGGGTAGCCAGGGTCGGTGACCAGCACCTCATCACCTGCATCCAAGATGGCCAGCATGGCCAGCAACAGGGCCGCCGAGGCCCCTGCAGTCACAGCAACCTGGTCTTCCGACACGCGGATTTGATCTCGCCGCCCATAATCGGCTGCAATGGCCTCTCGAAGTGAGGCCAGGCCCAGGGCATGGGTGTAATGAATCTTGTTGTCTCGGAGCGCCTTGGCCGCGGCCTCCACCACGGGGGTAGGCGTTGGAAAATCGGGCTCTCCCACCACCATGCTCACGAGACTTCCTCGCGCGGGGTCGCGTCGTTCGGCCCGCGCCATGATCTCCATGACGTAGAACGGCAGGGTGGCCTGTGCCCGACGCGACAACGAGGCCATGCTCTAGGCCAGCATGGCCTCTTCAACCAGGCCGCACAGCAGGTGGCCCACGATGAGGTGCCCCTCTTGAATCTGTGGCGTGTGGGCAGACGGCATGTTCAGAACGATGTCGGCCAGGGCGCCCATGTCTCTCGGGTCTTGACCCGTGAGTGCGATGTTGAGCAGACCCTTGTTCTTGGCTGCCTGCATGGCCAGCAGGATGTTCTTTGAGCGGCCCGAGGTCGAGAGGCCAATGAGGATGTCCCCTCGCTGGCCCAAGGCCTGCACCTGCCGAGAGAAGACGTGCTCATAGCCATAATCGTTGCCGATGGCTGTGAGCGCGGACGTGTCGGTGTGCAGGGCGATGGAGGCCAGGGCTTCACGCTCCTTGAGAAACCGACCCACGAACTCGGCTGAGAAATGCTGCGCCTCTGCGGCACTGCCACCATTGCCCGCAAACAGCAGCTTGCCACCACCGCGCAGGCAGGTCACACAGGCCTCCACGGCCGCCTGCAGCCGCTGCTGAAGGGCCTCATCGGCCAGAATGTCTTGCACAAGGCGCTGGCTCGCCTGCAAGGAATTTTGGATGGTCGCCTTCATGGTCTTTCCCAGGGTTGTGTGATGACGTGGAATCTTTGGATCAGGCTGCCTCTTCCCGGGCCGCCTTGCGACGCTCATGCTCCACCAGGTGGCGCTTTCTCAGTCGAATGGACTGCGGCGTGATCTCGACGAGCTCATCGTCTGCGATGAACTCCACCGCCTTCTCCAGGGTGAGCTGAATCGGTGGTGTCAGGTCGATGTGCTCATCCTTGCCAGATGCACGCACGTTGGTGAGCTTCTTCTCCTTCACCGGGTTGACCACCAGGTCGTTGTCCCGCGAGTGAATGCCAATGATCATGCCCTCGTAGAGCTTGTCACCCGGCGAGACAAACATGCGGCCACGCTCCTGGAGCTTCCAGAGCGCGTAGGCCACGGCCTCGCCGTCATCCTGGGAGATCAGCACACCATTGCGACGCTCGGAGAGGTCGCCCTTGTAGGGGCCGTAGGCGTCGAAGATATGGCTCATGAGCCCGGTGCCGCGGGTCATGGTGAGGAACTCACCCTGAAAGCCAATGAGGCCACGGGCTGGAATGCGGTACTCCAGGCGAACCCGACCCTTGTCGTCTGGAACCATGTCGAGCAGGTCTCCCTTGCGCAGGCCAAGGTTCTCCATGACTGGGCCCTGATGCTCCTGCTCCACGTCCACCGTCAGCATTTCATAGGGCTCCTCGCGCTCACCGCTGGCGCTCTCCTTGAAGACCACACGTGGCCGAGAAACCGCAAGCTCATAGCCCTCACGGCGCATGTTCTCGAGCAAGATGGTGAGATGCAGTTCCCCCCGGCCAGAGACCTTGAAGGTGTCGGTGTCGCTGCCGAACTCGACCCGAAGGGCCACATTGGCCTTGAGTTCACGCTCGAGCCGCTCGCGAATCTGGCGGCTGGTGATGAACTTGCCCTCCCGCCCGGCGAGGGGAGAGTTGTTCACGATAAAGTTCATGGACAAGGTCGGCTCGTCCACCTTCAGCATGGGCAACGGCTCCACGGTGGCAGGGTCGCAGACCGTGGTGCCGATGTTGAGCTCCTCAATGCCATTGATGAGCACGATATCGCCGGCCTCGGCCACGTCGACCTGCTCGCGCTCGAGGCCCCGGAACTTCAGGACCTGATTGATGCGTGCCTTGCGCGGCTGGCCCTCTGGGCCATCCTGAATGATGACATCCTGAAGCGGCCGAACACGGCCGCGGGCGATCCGACCAACCCCGATCTTGCCCACATAGCTGTTGTAGTCGAGTGAGCAGATTTGGAACTGCAGGGGTGCCTCGGATTCATCATCTCGGACCGGCACATACTGCAGAACCGCATCGAACAGCGGCCGCATGTCGCTGCCGGGCTTGGTGTGATCGAGGGTGGCGAAGCCTTGCAGGGCCGATGCATAGACCACCGGAAAATCGAGCTGCTCCTCGGTGGCGCCGAGTTTGTCGAAGAGATCGAATGTCTGGCTGACCACCCAGTCTGGTCGAGCGCCGGGCCGGTCAATCTTGTTCACCACCACAATGGGCTTGAGGCCAAGGCCAAGCGCCTTCCGCGTCACAAAGCGTGTCTGGGGCATTGGGCCCTCGACGGCATCGACCAACAGCAGCACGCTGTCGACCATGGAGAGCACCCGTTCAACCTCTCCGCCGAAGTCGGCGTGGCCCGGGGTGTCGACGATGTTGATGTGGGTGCCCTCGTACTCCACCGCACAGTTCTTGGCCAGAATCGTGATGCCACGCTCCTTCTCGAGGTCGTTGGAGTCCATGACCCGCTCATTGACGGCCTGGTGTGAGCGAAAGGTGCCGGACTGCTGAAGCAGCTTGTCGACCAAGGTGGTCTTTCCGTGGTCAACGTGGGCAATGATGGCGATGTTGCGCAACTTGCGCATGGGGTTCTCCTAGTGATGTGTCGGTTGGGCGACGAGACGAACAGGCTTCAAGCGCCCCTGGCCCAAGAGTGCTGTGCCCAAAAACCTCTT
>JBEARM010000031.1:0-13356 GCA_041163175.1 Pseudomonadota bacterium
TTTCCCAGGCCATCGCCGATGGGGGGATCCATTCGGACTGGGACCTCGAGGATCGGGTGGTGATCAAATGGACCCAGATGGCCGCTGCCGCGGTCGATGGCGTCGATCGTATTGGCCTGCGGGCCCTCCTGCGAATTGCTTCAGTGGTGCGAGCAAAGCTCGGAGGTCTGGCTGCGCAGCAGGAGCTCGTGCGTCGGCTCGCGCATCGGATGGCCCTCAATGAACTGGCCTCCGATGTCATCGGGGACGCAGTGGGCCAACAGGTTCATGGGCTGGCGCCAGGGTTGGGCTTCGTGCAACTGCCCGCTCAGCCGCAGCCGGTCGTGCTCAACACCAAGGGGTCGTCCGCCTCCGGCAAGAGCACCTTGCGACTGCAGCAGCGGGAACTGGTTCGAAGAATGGGGCTGGCCTGGGAGGACTTTGCGGTCATCAGCCCAGACATCTGGCGCAAATACCTCTTGGATTACGACAGCCTCGGCGAGGCCGCCATCTATGCGGGAAGTCTCACGGGACTCGAACTCGAGCTCATCGATCGCAAGCTGGATCGCTACATGGCCCGCAAGGCAGAGCAGGGCCGCATGACCCACCTGCTCATCGATCGATTCCGGTTCGACAGCTTTGCATTGGATTCTGATGAGGCCGGGAGCAATCTGCTCACCCGGTTTGGCCATCAGATCTTCATGTTCTTCATGATCACACCGCCCCATGAGACGGTGGTCAGGGCCTGGCACCGTGGCCTCGAGTTCGGCCGTTTCAAACCGGTGGATGATCTGCTGGCCCACAATGTGGAAGCCTACACCGGCATGCCAGAGCTGTTCTTCACTTGGGCCTTGAACACGGAGAAGGTGGTGCACTTCGAATTCTTGGACAACTCGGTGCCCAAAGGGCAACGGCCCAAGACCATGGCCTTCGGCTGCAATGGCCACCTGGTGCTTCTCGATCCCATGGGTTTCATGCAGATTGACCGCTACCGGCACATCAATTTGCAGGCCCGCTCTGCGGAGGCTGTCTATCCCGCGGACCTCTCCCAGGGGCCCACGCTGTACACGCATTTTTTGAGGGCCTGCCTGCAGCGCATGCCGCACGTAGACTTGGCCAGCGCGGCAACTGGCGAGGTTTATGCGCAATTTGAGTCGGGCCATCTGAAGGCCATTGAGCCCAGTCTGCTGCGTCAGGAGTTGTCGGCGCCTGCATTGCGCGCAGGCGTGGTCGCGGCGGCTCCGACACTGCGTCCCTGGCTCGAGGCGTCGGCCAGCCCCCCAGACGAGTTGCCGCTTCCTGCAGCCATCTCGGAAGACCTCACGCAGCAGACCTTGGGGATTTGGGGTTTTCCCTAGCCGCCGACGGGCCGAGCCTTCCCGCTGAGATGGGATTATTGACGGGCGTCAAGTTTTGCGATGTCTGGCGCTGCATCTCGAAGCCGTCTTACCGTATTCTTCGATCACCGAAGTGGTCCTGCCATGCCGGTGTGAAAAAGAAAAAAACCATTGATAGGAGCAACGCATGAAGTCATTCAAGAGCCGTCCTTCCTTTGTCCGTAACACTGTGGCCTCAGCCGTGGTGGCAGCGGCCACATTGGTCGCACCATTTGCAGCCCAGGCCGCATGGCAGCCCACCAAGCCGGTGGAATTCATCATCCCCGCAGGCACTGGCGGCGGCGCCGATCAGATGGCTCGTTTTGTTCAGGGCATTGTGGTCAAGCACAACCTGATGAAGCAGCCCATGGTCGTGGTCAACAAGTCGGGCGGTGCCGGTGCAGAGGGCTTCCTCTACATGAAGGGCGCCAAAGGCGAACCCCACAAGATCATCATCACGCTGTCGAACACCTTCACCACGCCAATGGCCACAGGCGTTCCTTTCAACTGGAAAGATTTGACGCCGGTCTCCATGCTGGCCCTGGACCAGTTCATCCTCTGGACACACGTGGATGACAAGTACAAGACCGCCAAGGACTACGTCGAGGCCGCCAAGAAGGCTGGTGCTGGCGCCATGAAGATGGGCGGCACGGGTGCCAAGCAGGAGGATCAGATCATCACGGTGGCGGTGGAGCAGGCCACGGGTGCCAAGTTCACCTATGTGCCGTTCAAGGGCGGTGGTGCCGTTGCAACCCAGTTGGTCGGCAAGCACATCAACTCCACGGTGAACAACCCCATCGAGGCCGTCTCGCACTGGCGCTCCGGCAGTCTGGCACCTCTGTGCATCTTCGATGCCAAGCGCAGCATCTACACCAAGAAGGTGACGGCCACCCAGTCATGGGCTGACATCCCCACCTGCAAGGAGGCTGGCCTGCCGGTCGAGTACCAAATGCTCCGTGGCATCTTCACCACCCCCGGTGCTTCAGCTGATGTGGTCGCCTATTACGTCGACCTCTTCAAGAAGGTCACTGCCACACCGGACTGGAAAGAGTTCATGGAGACCGGTGCATTCAACCAGACCATGATGTCGGGTGCGGATTATGCAAAGTGGCTCGAGGCTGCTGAGGCCACCCACAAAGACCTGATGACCAAGGCTGGGTTCATGGCCAAGTAAGTCAGGATCGTGTAGCAAAGAAGGGGAGCCGCCGAATTGAGCGTTCGGCCTCCCCGGATCGCTAAGGTCAATGCCCTTGGCCGTGTCGCAAAGCTCAAAATAGTGGTTGTGAGTTGAGGCTGGGTCTGCGAGGCCCCTCGTTCGTTGCGTTCGGTCGTTCACTAGAAAGGTCTTACTGATGAGTAACCAGTCAGCAGAGTCAGATGTCAGTCTGATCTCCACGCGCAAGATGGAGGTCATTTCGGCGGTTGTGCTGGCCGCCCTTGGTCTCTTGGTCATGTGGGATTCAAATCGACTCGGTGCCGGCTGGTCAGACCAAGGACCGGAGGCCGGTTTCTTTCCGTTCTATATCGGTACATTTTTATTTGCATCCTCGGTGGGCGTGATTGTCTATGCGCTCTTCTCCAACGCTGGGAAGGCTGTCGGTGATAAGCCCTTCGTGATGAAGAGTCAGATGAAGTCGGTGCTCCAGGTCTTCATCCCGACGGTCGTCTATGTGGTGCTCATGCAGTTCATCGGGATTTACGTGTCGCTGGCCCTCTACATTGCGGCCTTCATGATGATCAACGGCGGATACAAGCTCACCAAGGCCTTGCCCTTCGCCCTGATCGTGCCCGTGGTGATTTTCGTCATGTTTGAGGTCTGGTTTCTGGTGCCACTGCCCAAGGGCCCCATCGAGGCCATGCTTGGATTCTGATCACATCAACCCCACTCGTTAGACAGGAGTAAACCGTGGAAGAACTCAACGCCCTTTTGGGCGGCATGTCGGTGGCGCTCACACCCACCAATGTCATGCTGATGTTTGCAGGTGTGTTTCTTGGGGTGCTGATGGGCGTCCTGCCCGGCTTGGGCGGCGCAAACGGCATTGCCATCCTCTTGCCCCTGACCTTCAGCATGGATCCGGTCTCCGCCGTGATCATGCTCTCATGCATCTACTGGGGCTCCCTCTTTGGCGGTGCGATCACGTCGATCTTGTTCAACATTCCAGGCTGTTCATATTCGGTGGCAACGACCTTCGACGGCTACCCGATGGCCAAGCGTGGCATGGCAGGGGAGGCACTCACCACCTCATTTACGGCCTCCTTCATTGGTGCATTCTTCGCGGTGCTGCTGATCACCTTCCTGGCCCCGCTCATCGCCAAGTACGCACTGCGATTTGGCCCACCGGAATACTTCGCCATCATGGTGCTCACCTTTGCCAGCTTCATGAGCATGGGCAAGGAGGCCCCGGTGAAGGTCATCGCCTCCATGATGGTGGGCTTTGCACTGGCCTGTGTGGGCATCGATGTGGTGACCGGCCAACTGCGACTGACCTTCGGATCCACCGAACTCATGCGTGGATTTGAGTTTCTGATCGCCGTCATCGGCATGTTCGGCCTGGGTGAGATTCTGGTCTCGATGGAAGATGGCCTGAAGTTCCAGGGTGTTGCTGCCAAGATCGATCCGCGTGTCGTGCTCAAGACTTGGAAGATGCTGGGCAAGCATTGGGCCAACTTCCTTCGGTCCATGGTCTTCGGGGCCTGCCTGGGCATTGCGCCAGCGGGTGCCACGCCAGCCTCTTTTGTGGGCTACGGCATTGCGAAGAAGTTCTCCAAGAACGGCGACAAGTTCGGCACGGGTGAGATCGATGGCCTGATCGGCCCCGAGACGGCCAACAACGCCGCCGGCACGGCAGCCCTGTTGCCCATGCTGACCCTCGGCATTCCAGGCTCCCCCACAGCAGCCGTGCTGCTCGGCGGCCTCATGATCTGGGGCTTACAGCCTGGTCCGCTGCTCTTCAAGGAGCAGCCAGACTTCGTCTGGGGCCTGATTGCGAGCATGTACCTCGGCAACCTGGCTGCGCTGATCGTCTGTCTGACAACCGTGCCGCTCTTTGCCGCCATTCTGCGCGTGCCCTTCACCATCATTGCCCCGATCATTCTGGCGGCCTGCTCGATTGGTGCCTACACCGTGGCGAGCGCCATGGGAGATGTCTGGTACATGCTGGTCTTTGGCATCGTGGGCTATGTGCTCAAGAAGCTGAAGTACCCCCTGGCACCCATGGTCCTGGCCCTGGTACTGGGCAATGGTGCCGAGAACGCCTTCCGACAGGCCATGTTGATGTCGGATGGTAGCCTGGGCATCTTCTTCTCCAACGGCATCGTGAGCACGATCATGAGCCTGGCCATCTTCATGGCCATCCTTCCCATCGCGACCTGGGCTTACGGCAAAGTCGCCTCGGGCAAGGCTGCTCCGAAATCGGCCGCTGCGAACTGATTCATACCAACGAGGAGAAGGTTAGACCCATGCCTGTGATTGCAATGAACCAAGAGATGGCCTCCCTCGGCAAGGATGTGGCCGAGGCGCTGGCCCATGAGCTTAAGTTGGCCCAAGTCAAGAATGAGGTGGTCGACCATGTCGCTCAGAACATGTCGAGCTCAACTAGTCTCATTCGTCGGGTGGTGGAGGGCAAGGCGGGCCTACTCACTCGCATGACCACCGACAACGAGAGCCTGTCGAACTTTGTGGCCGAGGCCGTATTTGAGCAGGCGGCCCAAGGCAACGTGATCATTAGGGGATGGGGCGCTACTTTTCTGCTGCGTGAGATTCCGCACATTCCATGCATTCGGGTCTGTGCCCCGATGCAAAACCGGATGGCCTGGCTCAAGGCCAAGCTCGGTACGGACGATGAGGATCTGGTCAGAGAGGAATTGGAGCGCAGCGATGCTGCCCATACGCGCAACATGGAGGTGCGATTTGGTGCGGTCTGGGGAGATCCGCTGCTCTATGACCTGGTCCTCAACACCAACCGCCTGTCGGTGGATGCCTGTGTGGGTCAGGTGAAGGCGCTGCTCGCGCAGCCGGCCTTCCGTGAGACGCCGGAATCGCAGCAGAAGCTGCGTGATGCCGAGCTCGCGGCCCATGTGCGTGCGGCCTTGCGTCGCTCCGAGGAGGCCTCGGATGTCCACATTGTCATTGAGGCCCAAAAGGGTCGGGTGAAGCTCGCGGGCATTGTGGCCGATGAATTCGAGGCCAAGGCGGCCCAGAAGGTGGCGGCCGCCGTGAAGGGGGTCTCGGCGGTAGAGGCTGACCTGAAACTCTTCTCCAGACAGCGGTAGCGCGGGGTGTCATTGAAAAAAGGGCGCCCCAGGGCGCCCTTTTTTTTTCGTTCAAAGTCATAATCAGGGGAAACCCGAAGTCTTTTAAAAAAATAGCGATTCAAAGGGAGGGCAACAACATGGGCCAACAACTGCCCCAACAGTGGGTTCGATTTGTACATGGGGCCGAGACGGGCTTTGGCACCCTAGAGGCTGGTGGCGTACAGGTTTGGCGGGGGGACATGTTCGCCTCACCCACCCCCACCGACCAGCGGCTCCCATTGGACGCCATTCGGCTGGTTCGCCCGGTGGAGCCGGGCAAGGTCATCGCGCTATGGAATAACTTTGCCCAGCTCAGCGCCAAACTGAATCTCACGAAGCCGCCAGAGCCGCTCTATCTGCTGAAGTCACCCAACACCTACAACGACCCAGGTGCTGTGATTCCAAAACCCCGTGCGGAGGGCAAGGTGGTCTTCGAGGGTGAGCTGGGCGTGGTCATTGGAAAAACAGCCACAGCCGTGTCGCTGGAGTCCGCCATGTCGCATGTGTTTGGGTTCACGTGTGTGAACGATGTCACCCACGCGGACATCCTCTTTCGCGACAGCACCTTTCCGCAATGGGTGCGATCGAAGGGATTTGATGGCTTCTTGCCCATCGGGCCTGTGATTGCCACGGGCCTCGACCCCGCCATCCTCCGGGTCAAGACCATTCTCAATGGCGATGTCCGGCAGGATTACCCCATCTCCGACATGCACTTCAGCGTGGCGGAGCTCGTGAGCCTCATCTCCCAGGACATGACCCTCAACCCTGGCGACATCATTATTTGTGGCACATCCGTGGGGGTCGGCTCCATGAAGCCAGGCAGCAAGATCGAAATTCAAATCGAAGGCATTGGTTCGTTGATCAATACCTTTGAGTAGTCGCGGTTGTGGTTGATTCAATACAAAAACAAGACTTTGGGAGGACGTATGAAAGTAGCAGTCATAGGAGTGGGTGCGATTGGTGGTCTCGTGGCCTGCAAGCTGGCCTTGGCCGGCGAGGAGGTCACCTGCATGGTGCGCGGCAAGAACCTGGAGGCCATTCGAGACAATGGCCTCAAACTCATCATGGAGGATGGCACCGAGCACGTCGCCAAGAATGTGAAGGCCACCAATAACTACGATGAGGCGGGCCCTCAGGACATTGTCATTCTGGCGGTCAAGGCCCATCAGGTGGCGGATGTCGCCGACGACCTGCCCAAGCTCTTTGGCCCCAAAACCGTGGTGGTGACCATGCAGAACGGCATCCCCTACTGGTATTTCACCAAGCATGGTGGCCCCTATGAGGGCACGCAGGTGGCCTCTGTCGACCCCACGGGCGATGCCATCCGTAAGATTCCTGCCGATCGCGTCCTGGGCTGTGTGGTCTACCCGGCCTCAGAGCTGGTGGCACCCGGCGTCATTCTCCATGTGGAGGGCCTGCGGTTCCCCGTGGGCGAGCTCGATGGCACGGTGAGCGAGCGGGCCACCATGGTGTCCGAGTGCTTCACAAGGGCTGGCTTCAAGGCTCCCGTACTCGACAACATCCGCGCCGAGATCTGGCTCAAGCTTTGGGGCAACCTCACCTTCAACCCGATCAGTGCACTGTCGCATTCGACCCTCGAGGCCATCTGCCAATACCCGCTCACGCGAGACCTGGCTGCCAACATGATGAGCGAGGCCCAGACCATCGCCAATAAGTTGGGCATCACTTTTCGGGTCACACTCGAGAAGCGCATCGAGGGCGCCGAGAAGGTGGGTGCCCACAAGACCTCCATGCTCCAAGACATCGAGGCGGGTCGCAGTGTCGAGATTGATGCCCTGGTGGGCTCCGTCTCCGAACTGGGTCGCCTCACGGACATTCCAACGCCGCACATCAACACGGTCTATGCCTTGGTCAAGCTCCTGGAGAAAGTCACCCAGGAGCACCAGGGGTATGTGAAGATGCATTTCCTCAACTAAATCCCATCGGAGCTCTCATGAGACGCCAACGAAACGCCCGGGTCATCGCCACCCTGGGCCCCGCCAGTTCCACGGTGGACACCATCCTGGCGCTTCATGAGGCCGGGGCCGATGTCTTTCGGTTCAACTTCAGCCACGGCACCCACGCCGACCATCAGGCCCGCTACGACATGGTGCGGGAGGTGGAGCGTCGTGTGGGGCGACCCATTGCGATTCTGGCCGACCTGCAGGGCCCGAAGCTACGGGTGGGCGTCATGGGTGGTGGCAAGGTCCTGATCGAGACCGGCAGCGAATTCACCCTCGACAATGACCCATCCCCGGGCTCGGCCGAGCGCATTTGTCTGCCGCACCCCGAGTTATTCGCGGCAGTGGAGCCCGGTCAGTCCTTGCTGCTCGATGACGGCAAGCTGCGCCTGCAGGTGCTGAGCAAGACCGCCACCCAGATCAAGACCAAGGTCATCACCGGTGGCCCGCTCTCTGATCGCAAGGGCGTGAATGTGCCCGATGCCATTCTGCCCATCCCGGTGCTCACAGAAAAAGACCGCCGAGACCTCGACTTCGCCCTCTCATTGGGGGTGGAGTGTGTGGCCCTGTCATTCGTTCAGCGCCCGGAGGACCTCATCGAGGCCCGGGACATCATCGGTGATCGGGCCCTGCTCATGACCAAGCTCGAGAAGCCGCAGGCCATGGATCACCTGGAGGAGATTGTTCGTCTCTCCGACCTCGTCATGGTCGCCCGAGGCGACCTCGGTGTGGAACTTCCACCCGAGCGGGTTCCAATCGCGTCCAAGCGAATCCTGCGCACCTGTCGAGCACAGGGCAAGCCCACGATTGTGGCCACCCAGATGCTGGAGTCCATGATCTCTGCCCCAACTCCCACCCGGGCCGAGGCCTCCGATGTGGCCAGTGCCATCTACGATGGCGCTGACGCAGTCATGCTGAGTGCGGAATCCGCCAGCGGGGCTTATCCGGTGCAGGCTGTTTCCATGATGGACCGCATCATCCGAGAGGTGGAGTCCGATCCGGCCTACCGCACGCTCATGGATGCCCAGCATCCCGAGCCCCTGCCCACCGCCGCCGATGCCATCTGCTCTGCCATGCGCAGCGTGGCGGAAGTGGTCAAGGCCTCCGCCAACGTCACCTACACCACCTCGGGCACCACCAGCTTTCGTGCAGCCCGTCAGCGGCCCACCGCCCCCATTCTTTGCATGACCCCTCGGCTTGAAACCGCCCGTCGCATGGCCTTTGTCTGGGGCGTGCATGCGAAGGTCGTTCCGGATGTCAGTTCTGCCGATGAGATGGTCTCGTGTGCCCGAGACGTCTGCCAGGCCGAGGGCTTTGGCGTGGCTGGCGACAAGATCGTGATCACGGCAGGAATGCCATTCGGGCGACCGGGCACCACCAACCTGCTTCGGGTCGCCACGATCTAGCCAGGCCGGCTGGCCGCTAGATCTTGCCGGCGTGCTTCAGGCGACTGAGTGTCTCGGAGGAGATGTTCAGGTAGGCCGCCAGTTCTTTCTTGGGCAGCTTGTCGAAGAGATCGGGGTGCTTGCGGAGAAAGCGGTGCACGCGCCCCGGTGCATCGAGCAGGTGAAGGGTGATGGTGTGGGCCATGATCTCGCTCATGAGCTTCATGACCTCGATGTTGAAGGCCTGTTTGATTGGCGGGATGTCTTCAATGAAGGACACCCATTGGGCGAGGGGCAGTTTCGCCACTCGGGCCTTGGTCACCGCCACGATGCTGTAGGGCGTGGGTGTCTTGAGGCGCCAGGCCGCGTAGCTTGTCTCAATGTCGGTGGGTTCTGAGAAGCGCAGGATCATGCGCTTGCCTTTGGGGTTGGTGACCACCCGTTTCAGAATGCCGTCGAGCACAAAGTACTGTTCCATCTCCTTCACGCCTTGGTGGAGCAGGAACTCACCTTTTTGCCGGTCGACGATGGAGAGGTGTCGCTCCAGGGAGGCCAGATCGGCCTCACCAACCCCTTTGAGGATAAGGTTTTGCCGCAATTGCACACGAATGATGTTCTTCTCGGGATGCCGATCGATGGAGGACATGGGGTAAACGCGAGTTCCCAGAAGGGTTAATGAGCTTTTCGGGCTCACAAAAGCGCCGAAAATTGACCATCGTCAATGGCCCTTTCAAAACGCCTTCTTATGATACGCCCACAGCGCCAAATCAGCGGGTTCATGCTGGCTGGGCAGCCCTTATTTCGCAGCCTCTAGAGAGAGACCGACAAGATGACCAACATCTCTGACATGAAGAACATTTCCGAGTCCGTGGAACTGACCGATGGGTTCCATCTCGTGATCGATGCCCTCAAGCTCAACGACATCGATACCATTTTCGGCCTGCCTGGCATCCCCATCACCGACCTCACGCGCATGGCGCAGGCCGAGGGCATGCGCGTCATTTCGTTTCGCCACGAGCAGAACGCGGGCAATGCGGCCGCCATCGCAGGCTTCCTGACTCAAAAGCCAGGCATCTGCCTCACTGTGTCGGCGCCTGGCTTTCTCAATGGCCTGACAGCCCTGGCCAATGCCACCACCAACTGTTTCCCCATGATCCTCATCAGCGGCTCCAGCGAGCGCGAGATTGTGGATCTCCAGCAGGGTGACTATGAAGAGATGGATCAGCTCGCCATCGCCAAGCCACACTGCAAGGCAGCCTTCCGGGTGCTGCATGCAGAAGACATCGGCGTGGGCGTGGCCCGGGCGATTCGTGCGGCCGTCTCCGGCCGGCCGGGTGGCGTCTACCTCGACCTTCCCGCGAAGCTCTTCTCCCAGGCCATGGATGCGGCCGCTGGCAAGGCCTCGCTCATCAAGGTCGTTGATCCGGCACCGCGCCAGATTCCTGCTCCCGATGCGGTGGCCCGAGCACTCTCCGTCCTGAAGGGCGCCAAACGCCCACTCATTCTGTTGGGCAAGGGTGCGGCTTACGCCCAGGCTGACGCCGAGATTCAGGCCCTCATCGAGAAGACCGGCATTCCCTATCTGCCCATGTCCATGGCCAAGGGTGTGCTGCCCGACACCCATGAGCTCTCCGCGGCGCCTGCTCGCTCGTACGTGCTGGCCGAGGCCGATGTGGTCGTGCTCATCGGGGCACGGCTCAACTGGCTGCTGTCCCATGGCAAAGGCAAGACCTGGGGCGGCAAGGATTCCCGCAGCCCAGGCCAGAAGAAGTTCATCCAGATCGACATTGCCCCCACCGAGATGGACAGCAACGTGGCCATCGAAGCGCCGCTGGTGGGCGACGTCGGTTCCTGCGTCTCGGCCCTGCTGGCAGGCCTTGGCAACTGGGCGAAGCCCCCTGCCGAGTGGACGAACGCCATTGCAGAACGCAAGAGCAAGAACATGGCCAAGATGACGGAGACCCTGTCTCAGAATCCCCCGGTCATGAATTTCCACAGCGCCCTGGCCGTGGTCAAGGACATCGTCGAGGCCAACCCCGAGGCCATTCTCGTGAATGAAGGCGCCAACGCACTCGACTTCACCCGCAGCATTGTGAACATGTTCAAGCCCCGCAAGCGGCTTGACGTTGGCACCTGGGGCGTCATGGGCATCGGCATGGGCTTCTGTGTCGGCGCGGCCGTGGTGACTGGCCAGCGCGTGATTGCCATTGAAGGCGACAGTGCCTTTGGCTTTAGCGGCATGGAGGTGGAGACCATCTGCCGTTACAACCTGCCGGTCTGCGTGGTGATCTTCAACAACAACGGCGTCTACCGCGGTACCGATGTCAACCCCACGGGCGGGGCCGATGTCGCACCCACGGTCTTTGTGAAGAACGCCCGCTATGAGCTGCTCATGGAGGCCTTCGGTGGCGTGGGCGTGCATGCCAAGACGCCCGCCGAGCTTCGCGCCGGCATGGAGGAGGCCATTCGCTCCGGCAAGCCCACCCTGATCAACGCCATCATCGATGAAACCGCGGGCACCGAAAGTGGTCGAATCACCAGCCTGAATCCCACAAGCGCAGCAACCAAGAAATAACTCACAAGAGGAGAAGAAGCATGTCTGGAACGAAACCCCTAAAGGGCATCAAGATCATCGATTTCACCCATGTGCAGGCAGGCCCCGCCTGCACGCAGCTGCTGGCCTGGTTCGGTGCCGACGTCATCAAGGTGGAGCGTCCTGGCTCGGGTGACGTGACCCGCACGCAGCTCCGGGATAAGCCCGAGGCTGATGCCCTTTACTTCACCATGCTCAACAGCAACAAGCGCTCGCTCACCCTGGACACCAAAACGCCTGAGGGCAAGGAGGTCCTGGAGAAGCTGATCAAAGAGTCGGATGTCATGGTGGAGAACTTTGCACCTGGCGCCCTCGACCGCATGGGATTCACCTGGGAGCACATTCAAAAGCTCAACCCCAAGCTGATCGTGGCCTCTGTGAAGGGCTTCAGTGATGGCCATCACTACGAGGATCTGAAGGTCTATGAGAACGTGGCCCAGTGTGCTGGCGGTGCAGCCTCCACCACGGGCTTCTGGGATGGCCCGCCCACGGTGTCTGGTGCGGCCCTCGGAGACAGCAACACCGGCATGCACCTGGCCATCGGCATTCTCACGGCCATCATCGGTCGCCAGCAGACGGGCAAAGGCCAGAAGGTGGCCTGCTCGATGCAGGATGCGGTGCTCAACCTCTGCCGTGTGAAACTGCGTGACCAGCAGCGGCTCGATCACCTCGGCTACCTCGAGGAGTATCCCCAGTACCCCCATGGAAAGTTCACGGATGTCGTGCCCCGCGGTGGCAATGCCGGCGGCGGTGGCCAGCCTGGCTGGGTCTTGAAGTGCAAGGGCTGGGAGACCGACCCCAATGCATACATCTACTTCACCATTCAGGGCCACGCATGGGAGCCCATCTGCCGTGCGCTCAACAAGCCCGAGTGGATTGACGACCCCGCCTACAACACTGCGCGCGCTCGTCAAGACAAGATCTTCGACATCTTCGCCTTCATCGAGAGCTGGCTGGCCGACAAGACCAAATACGAGGCCGTTGATATTCTTCGCAAGTTCGACATCCCCTGTGCGCCCGTGCTCTCCATGAAAGAGATCGCCGCAGACAAGTCGCTTCGCGAGAGCGGTTCCATCGTGGAGGTCGATCACAAGGTCTACGGCAAGTACCTCACGGTCGGCAGTCCGATCAAGTTCTCGGATCTGAAGCCTGAGATCACCGGCGCACCGCTCTTGGGTGAGCACACCGATACGGTCCTGGCCGAGCTTGGATACAGCGCGGACCAGATCAAGGCCATGCACGAGAAGGCCGTGGTCTAAGCGCATGAACCAGCTCGTGATCCCGATCGCAGTGGAGGGGGCCACCAAGGAGCGCAAGCGACAGGCACCCAAAGGCCGCCGTGTCGACCCAGCTGCGCTGCAGGAGGTCCAGGGCTTGTTGGGAGAGGCGTCTCGAGATCGGGCGTATCTCATCGAACACCTCCACCGCCTTCAGGATCACTTCGGCCATCTCTCGTCTCGCCACCTCGCGGCTTTGGCCCACGAGCTTCGCCTGGCCCAGACCGAGGTCTATGAAGTTGCCACCTTCTATCACCACTTCGATGTGGTTCGAGATGGCGATGCGCCTCCGGCTGCGCTCACCGTGCGGGTCTGTGATGGTTTGTCTTGCGAGATGGCTGGTGCGCAACAGCTCCTCGAGCGACTGCCGGCGCTGCTCGGCAAGGATGTTCGGGTGATTCATGCGCCCTGCATCGGGCGTTGCGAGCAGGCGCCTGCTGCGGTGGTCCACCAGAATCCTATTCCGTTTGCCACCGAGGAGAAGGTGGTCGA
>JBEARM010000032.1:0-13155 GCA_041163175.1 Pseudomonadota bacterium
CGAGGCGCTGCTCGAGCAGCTGGTGGAGATCGACCGACTGGTGAAGTCGAAGCCTTTTCTTGAAGCACAGTTTTCCTAACCCGGAGGTGATGCCGTGAGTGCGATTGTTGATCTGATTGGCCGTGAGGTGCTCGACAGCCGAGGCAACCCGACCGTGGAGTGCGATGTGCTGTTGGAGTCGGGCGTGATGGGCCGCGCCATTGTTCCCAGCGGGGCCTCCACCGGATCCCGTGAGGCCATTGAACTGCGAGACGGCGACAAGTCGCGTTACCTCGGAAAGGGCGTGCTCAAGGCGGTAGGCCACATCAACACCGAAATTGGCGAGGCCCTCATGGGGCTGGATGCCGCCGAGCAGGCCTTCATCGACAAGACCCTCATCGACCTCGATGGCACCGAGAACAAGTCGCGCCTCGGGGCCAATGCCCTGCTGGCTGTCTCGATGGCCACGGCCCGTGCAGCCGCCGAGGAGACGGGCCTGCCCTTGTACCGTTATTTCGGTGGCTCCGGCCCCATGGCACTGCCCGTGCCCATGATGAATGTCATCAATGGCGGGGCCCATGCCAACAACAACCTCGACCTTCAAGAGCTCATGATCATCCCCGTGGGCGCCCCCAGCTTTCGGGAGGCGCTGCGCTACGGCGCGGAGGTCTTCCATGCCCTGAAGGCCCTCATTCACGACCAGGGCATGTCCACCGCCGTGGGCGATGAGGGCGGCTTTGCCCCCAGCGTGAAGGATCACGAGGCCGCCATTCAGCTCATTCTGAAGGCCATTGAGAAGGCGGGCTACGAGCCCGGCCGCCAGATTGCCCTTGGCCTGGACTGCGCGAGCTCCGAGTTCTTCAAGAACGGCAAGTACGAGCTGGGCGCAGAGGGCTTGTCGCTGCCCGCCGAGGGCTTTGTGGATGTTCTGGCCACCTGGTGTGACAAGTACCCCATCCTGTCGATCGAGGATGGCTGTGCCGAGGATGACTGGGCGGGCTGGGCCAGGCTCACCGAGGTGCTGGGCAAGAAGGTTCAGCTCGTGGGCGACGACCTCTTTGTCACCAACACCAAGATTCTCAAACGGGGCATCGACGAGGGCATTGCCAATTCCATTCTGATCAAGATCAACCAGATTGGCACGCTCAGCGAAACCTTCGCAGCCATCGAGATGGCCAAGCGTGCGGGCTACACCGCCGTGGTCTCACACCGGTCGGGCGAGTCGGAAGACGCCACGATTGCCGACATCGCCGTGGGCACCAATGCCCTGCAGATCAAAACGGGTTCCTTGTCCCGTTCCGATCGCATGGCCAAGTACAACCAGCTGCTGCGCATCGAGGAAGACCTTGGCGATGCAGCCAGCTATCCCGGCCGAGACGCCTTCTACCAGTTGCGTTCGCGGGGCTGATCACCCATGATCAAACTGCCCCGCGGCCTGCGATGGCCAAGCATGTCGGGCTGGTTGTTGTTGGGGGTGTTGTCCCTGCAGTTTCCGCTGTGGTTCGGGCAGGGCGGCTGGATTCAGGTCTGGAAGATGCAGTCCGACCACGATGAGCGGCTTGAGCGCATTGCCGCACAGCGGGCAGAGATTCAGGAGTTGGAGGCCGAGGTGCGAGACCTTCAGTCGGGTCTGGTCGCTGCCGAGGAGCGCGCCCGCTATGAGATGGGGCTCATGCGCCCCGGGGAGCGCTTCGTGCAGGTCTCGGACCGCCTGGCGACTACTGCGGGGTCTGGGGCCCCGGCCGCGTCGACTGCTCCACCGGCAAAGGATCGCTAAAGAGCCTGGCGCAGTCCACTGCATCGAACTGGTAGGGCGTATTGCAGAAGTCGCAGGTCACAGTCACCGAGGGCTGCTCCGAGAGAATGGAGGCGACCTCCTCGGTGCCGAGCGTGGTGAGCATGCGTCCCACGCGGGCCCGGTTGCAGGGGCATTCGAATTTGGGCTGCCGCTCCTCGAGGAGCCTGGCCGATTCATCCCAAAAGAGCCTGTGCATGACCGTGAGCAGGTCTTCCTGAATCAGTTCCTCGGCACGCAGGGTGTCGGCCAGAAGGCCCAGTCGCCGCCAGGCCTCATCCCTATCGGATGCTGCCCCGGCGCCGCTGCCGCCCTCCTGGGGCATTTGTTGCAAAAGCAGGCCAGCCACGCCGTCGGCCTGTGCAAATAGCCAGAGCCGCGAGGGCAGCTGCTCCGACTGCATCATGTACGACTCCATCGCGGCCGAGAGGGACTCACCCACAAAAGACACAATGCCCTGATAGGGCTGCTGGTGGGGCTGCATCGGGTCGAGGATGAGGCTGAAGCGGCCCAGCCCCGACTGGTTGATGAGCTCCCGAAGGGTGGCCGAGGCTCCAATGGCGGCATCGCTCGCAAGCTTGACCGTCCCGCGCAGGCCCATGTCGGCATTGCACTCGGCCACCGCAAGCCGCACGGGGCCATCGCCGTGAATCTGAAGGGTGACCGACCCCTCGTACTTCAGCGAGGCACTCAGCAGTGCGCTGGCCGCGGTCATCTCACCAAGCAGCGCGAGCACGGGCGCCTTCTCCTGCGGATGCCGAACACAGATGTCACGCCAACTGTGCTGGAGCCGAACCGCGTGCACGCGGGCGTTGGCCGCCGGGATCAGCAGGCGCACCAGTTGGTCGTGGTCGGGGCGAGATGTTGTTGTCATGGGCCGACCTCTTGGCATTGGGATCGGAATCGTTCGCCTCGCTCGACATAGCCACTGGCAATGGCTCGAATCATGTCGATTTCATCCGGACGCAGGCTTCGCACGACCTTGCCAGGGCTGCCCAGGACCATGCTGCCGGGAGGAATCACACAGCCAGCCGTGATGAGTGCGCCTGCCCCGATGATGCAGTGGGTACCAATTTGAGCGCCATTGAGGATGATGGCCTGGATCCCAATGAGGCTCTCATCCTCGATGGTGCAGCCATGGACCATGGCCTGGTGGCCAATCGTGACACGCTCACCCACTGTGATGGGGAATCCGGGGTCGGCATGCAGAACCGCACCATCTTGAATGTTGGTCTTCGCACCAATCTGGAGCAGATCGTTGTCCCCCCGCAGAACGGCGTTGAACCAGACCGTTGTGTTGGCCGCAAGGGCCACACGGCCCACGACCTGTGCGCCTGGGGCAATGTAGGCAGACTCGTGAATCTGGGGGCGGTCTGCCCCGAGGCAGTGAATGGGCATGATGAATCGCTTTAGACGATGGGGGCGGAATCCGAGACAATAGCAAGATGGTCCCCCACGATATCAATGTCGATCTGCATATGCACTCCACTGCCTCTGATGGCGTGGTGCCTCCCTCCGAACTGGCCGCCCGCGGGCGGGCCAATGGCCTGAGCCTCATGGCGCTCACGGACCACGACACCCTGGATGGCCTGGCGGAGGCCAGGGCCTCTGCGCTCGACCACGGCATTGGCTTTGTCTCGGGCGTGGAGATCTCCGTCACCTGGGGTGGCGAGACCCTCCACCTGGTGGGCTTGGGCTTTGATGAAACCCATCCGGCCTTGGCTGGAAACCTGCGAGCCATGCAGGACACCCGCTTTGAGCGGGCCCAGCGCATGGATGCCGGCCTTGTGGCCAAGGGCATCCCCTCGGTGCTCGAGGACGCGCTGGCCCTGGCCGGAAAGCCGAACCTGCTGAGCCGCGCACATTTCGCCCGGGCCTTGGTGGCCCGTGGGGTCTGCACCCACATGCAGGATGTCTTCGACCGCTACCTCACCCCCAACAAGCCAGGCTATGTGCCGCACCAGTGGGCCACCCTGGGCGATGCCATGGGCTGGATAAAAGCGGCAGGCGGAACCCCCGTGCTGGCACATCCGGCCCGCTACAAACTCTCGGCCACCGCCCACTGGGCCCTGATGCAGGAATTCATTGGCCTGGGCGGGCAGGCCATCGAGGTCGCCACGGGCAGTCATGGCCAGGAGGAGATCCGTCGCTACCAGCGTCTGTCGATCGAATTGGGACTGAAGGCCTCGCGTGGGAGTGACTTTCACTGTCCCACCGAGAGTCGCTGCGATGTGGGCCGTGCACCAGCCCTGCCAGACGGCACTGCGCCACTCTGGGCAGACTGGCTGCCCTGATAGAATCGGGGCTCTATGTATCCCCAACGCGTCCTCTCGGGCATGAGGCCCACAGGTGCCCTGCACCTGGGCCACTACCATGGGGTGTTGAAGAATTGGGTTCGGCTTCAGGCAGAGTACGAATGCCTGTTCTTCGTGGCCGACTGGCATGCCCTCACCACCCACTATGAAGACCCGTCCGTCATTGGCGAGAGTGTCTGGGAGATGGTCATCGACTGGCTCGCAGCCGGGGTGGACCCATCCCAGTCCACGCTCTTCATTCAGTCGCGCGTGCCCGAGCATGCCGAGCTGCATCTCTTGCTCTCGATGTGCACCCCCTTGGGATGGCTCGAACGTGTGCCCACCTACAAGGATCAGCAGGAACGCCTCTCGGAGAAAGACCTCTCCACCTATGGCTTTCTGGGCTACCCGTTGCTGCAGTCGGCCGACATCCTGATCTACCGCGCAGGCCAGGTGCCGGTCGGTGAGGATCAGGTCCCCCACATCGAACTCACCCGAGAGGTGGCCCGGCGCTTTAACCACCTCTATGGCCGCGAGCCAGGCTTTGAGGAAAAGGCCGAGCAGGCTGCCAAGAAGCTCGGAGGCAAACGGGCCAAGTTGCTGCTCGAGCTTCGCACACGTTTCCAGGAGCAGGGCGATGAAGAAGCCTTGGCCCAGGCGCGCTCCATTCTGCAAGACACCCAGAACCTCACGGTCGACGATCGCGAGCGCCTGTTTGGCTACCTCGAGGGGGCGAGGCGCCTCATTCTGGTGGAGCCTCAGGCGTTGCTCACCGAGGCCTCGCGCATGCCGGGTCTCGATGGCCAGAAGATGTCCAAGAGCTATGGCAACACCATCGCCATGCGCGAGGATCCAGACCAGGTTGTTAAACGCATTCGCACCATGCCCACCGACCCGGCGCGGGTGCGTCGGCACGACCCCGGTCAGCCCGACCGCTGCCCGGTCTGGGCCTTTCATCAGGTCTACTCCGACGAAGATCAGCAGAAATGGGTCCGTGAGGGCTGCGAGTCGGCGGGCATTGGCTGCCTCGACTGCAAGCAGCCCCTCATTGACGCCGTGCTCAAGGAACAGGCCATTTTTCTGGCACGGGCCAAGCCCTATGAGGAAGACCTCGATCTGGTGAAGAACATTGTTGCGGATGGGTGCGAGCGGGCCCGAGACTTAGCCCGTCAGACCATGCGAGATGTCCGTGAGGCCATGGGCCTCGATTTCTCATAGCGTGCAAGGAGTGCGTGTCTCATGAACCCCATCGTCGGCAGCCTGGTTGCCATCGTGACACCGATGAAGGCCGATGGAAGCCTTGATCTAGATGCCTTTCGGGCGCTGATCGATTGGCATGTGGCCAGCGGCACGCATGGCATTGTGGCCGTGGGCACGACGGGCGAGTCTCCCACCGTGGATGTCGACGAGCACCTCAAACTGATTGAGGTCGCTGTCGAGCAGGCTGCGGGCCGCATTCCTGTCATTGCGGGCACGGGGGCCAATGCCACCGCCGAGGCCATTGAGCTCACTCGAGAGGCCCATCGCCTTGGGGCGCAGGCGTCCCTGCAGGTGGTGCCCTACTACAACAAGCCCACCCAGGAAGGCCTCTACCAGCACTTCCGAGCCGTGGCCGAGGCGGTGCCGATGCCGCACATTCTCTACAACGTGCCCGGCCGTACGGTGGCCGACCTCGCCCACGAGACCACCATCCGTCTGGCCCAGATCCCCAATATCGTGGGCATCAAGGATGCCACCGGAAATCTCGAGCGAGGCCAGTGGCTCATCCGTGAGGCGCCCGCGCACTTCAGTGTCTACAGTGGAGACGACCCCACCGCACCGCTGCTCATGCTCATGGGGGGCAAGGGCAATATTTCGGTCACGGCCAATGTGCTGCCCAAAGAGATGGCCACGCTCTGCGAGGCGGCCTTGGCCGGCGATGCCAAGGCCGTGGCGCAGCAGAACCTGGCACTCATGCCGGTTCATCGTGCCATGTTCTGTGAGGCCAATCCCATCCCTGTGAAGTGGGCCCTGCACCGCATGGGCCGCATGGAGGCAGGGGTTCGTCTGCCGCTGGTGGCCCCGTCTGAGGGAGCCCAAGAAATCATTTTGTCAGCGCTACGCGCGCATGGAGTCTGTTCATGAATCGTTTTCGTCTGTCGGTCGTGTCGTTCTGTAGCCTCGCTCTGCTGACGGGCTGTGGTGTGCTCGGTGGCAAAGACATGGATTACCAGTCCGCTGCCAAGCGAGAGACGCCCCTGGAGGTGCCGCCCGATCTCGTGCGGCCCGCGAAGGATGAACGCTTCGCGCTCCCGGCCTCCGGTGTGGCAAGTCGCGCGGAGTTCGAGCGCCAACAAAGTGGCGGCCCTCGCCCGGCTGCAGCCGCACCGGTGCTCCCAGCCGTGAGCGGCATGCGCATTGAGCGCATGGGTGAGCAGCGCGTGCTCATTGTGAACCAGGCCCCGGAGAAGCTCTGGCCGGTGCTGCGCCAGTTCTGGCTCGACGCGGGCTTTGCCATTGCCACCGAGAGCCCCGAGACGGGCCTTCTCGAGACCGACTGGGCCGAAGACCGGGCCAAGATTCCCGAGGACTTCCTTCGCCGAACACTGGGCAAGGTCTTTGATCGCCTCTACGACACCGGCGAGCGAGACAAATTTCGCATGCGGGTGGATCGCCTGGGCAATGGAGAGTCAGAAATTTCTGTGAGCCACCGTGGCCTGCTGGAGATTGCAAGTACCTCGGCGAGCGACAGCAAGACCACCTGGACAAACCGGCCATCCGATCGTCAGCTCGAGGCAGACTTCCTGCGGCGAATCATGCTGCGGCTTGGGGCAGACGAGAATCGCGCCAAAAGTCTGCTGGCCGAGGCGGCCCCTGCGGTGGCAGCAGCCAACATCTCGAAAACAGCGGCAGGCAGCCAGATCGACCTCGCGGAATCCTTCGATCGTGCCTGGCGTCGTGTGGGTGTGGCCATCGATCGACTCGGCTTCACGGTGGAAGACCGAGATCGTGCCAAGGGCATCTTCTATGTTCGCTACCGAGATCCCACCGCCCAGGTGGAAGACAAGAAGGGCTTCTTTGGACGCCTCTTTTCCTCCAGCGCATCGACCGATCCTGTTCAGTATCAGGTCTCTGTCACTGGTCAGGCCAATCAGTCTGTCATTCGGGTGCTGAACAAGACCGGCCAGCCCATCAACGATGCCAATGCCCAGCGGGTGCTCACGGTTCTGTTCGAGCAGTTGAAGTAGGCGCTGCGTGCGTTTCTGCAGCCTTAGCAGCGGCAGTGAGGGCAACGCCTTGCTGGTGGAGGCGCAGGCCAATGGCGCTGCAACGGTGCGATTTCTCGTCGACTGTGGATTGGGACTTCGGGAGGCGGAGGCAAGGCTCTCGCAGCGCGGCCTCTCGCCAGCCGAGCTCGATTTTATTTATGTGACCCATGAGCATGGCGACCACATTGGTGGGGTCGCCAAGTTGGCACGGGCCCACAACATTCCTGTCTTGGCCACGCACGGCACGGTGACGGCGGTCGGGCCGGAGTTCTGGTCGGGTGTGTCGGTGGCCTGTGTGTCCTCGCATCGGCCCCTGCAGGTTGACGGAATCTCGATCAATCCGATCCCTGTTCCGCACGATGCAAGAGAGCCTGTGGCCTTGGTGCTTGAGGATGCGCAGCATCGCATGGCCATCGTGACCGACCTCGGTCACCAAACCCCGCACCTGACGTCCGCCTTGGAGGACCTCGATGCCATCTTCTTGGAATTTAACTATGACGAGACACTGCTGCGTGAGGGCAACTATCCTGCGAGCCTGAAGAGCCGCATCGATGGGCCTTACGGCCATTTGTCGAATCGGGCTTCGGCCGAGGTCTTGTCAACGGTCTGCTCGCCCCGCCTGCAGCATGTCATTGCGGCACATCTGAGTCGTCACAACAACAGTCCTGAACTGGTACTTGAGAGCGTTATGGGGCTCGATCTGCAGCAGGCGCATTTTCGGTGCGCGTCTCAGCACGAAGGACTCGACTGGGTGGCGCTGTCCTGATTGGATCACCACTCGATTGGGCAACAAAAAAGGCAAGGTCACCCTTGCCTTTTTTGTTGAACAGCGCTGAATTACTTGGCTGGGGCAGCAGCAGGTGCGGCAGCGGGAGCAGCAGCAGGCGCAGCAGCGTCAGCAGGCTTTGCATCGGCCGCGGGCGTTGCAGCGGCGTCAGCAGGCTTTTGCTCAGTGGCGGCAGGAGCAGCGGGAGCGGCGGCGGGAGCAGCAGCTTCTTCTTTCTTGCCACATGCGGCCAGGCCAACAGCAAACAGGGCGGCCACGAGGATCGACTTGGTCATTTTTATTTCCTTGGATCAGTGAGTGAGGTTATGGACAGTGGTGTTGCGCAACAGCATTTTTGCAACAACCGACGCACATCATAGCGCGTCTATTGGCCGCTTGGGGGATGAACGCCGGCGAAATTCGACGATTCCGTCTAGAAAGAACGACAAAAATATTTGAGCAATTGTTTCATGTTCACTTATTGCAAGGCAGCAATCAGGGTTTAGTTCACGGTCGTTGGCCAGTTGAACCAGGTGCTGTCGGGCGCGGGTTCGCGCGGTCTTGCCCAGCGCCTCGAGCGAGAGAAGCTCACCGTTGGCCGCAGCCTGGTGCTTCCAGACCAGCAGTCGTGTACCGGGCCGAAGTGCGAGCCGCTGGCCGCTGGTCAAGCGTTTGCGGAATGTTGTCAGGCTGATGGACCGCGGGGGGTCCCAGAACACCTCCGGGTGCGGCTCCGAGAGCTTGATGAGCAGGGCCCGTTGAAGGTCCGACCGGGTGGGCAGTTGCGCCTGCGCCTGCGTCAGCAGGCTCTCCATCAGGGCCTCTGGAATCTCGCCTGGCCGGCTGGTGGCCTTGAGCCAAGGGTCTGGTGCTGCGGCAGACGATGTGCTGGACTCCACATCGGCCCGCTGGGCAAAGGCTTCATCGGCCACCTGCAGTGGATCCACGGTACGAAAGCCAACGGAGTAGGTCATGCACCCCGGTGTGAGTGCAGTGCCCCGATGGGCAACACCGGGGGGCAGGTAGAGCAAGTCGCCAGGCTCGCAGGCCCATGAATGCTCCGCCTCGAAGTGTTGAAGCACGCGCATGCTTGCAGATGGGTTGAGCGTGGGGTCGAATGCGCGGGCGATCTCCCACTGTCGAATGCCTTGGGCCTGGATGAGGAAGACATCGTAGGAATCCACGTGGGCTCCAATGCCGCCGCCCTCGGAGGCCAGGCTGATCATGAGGTCGTCGAGCCGCGCCTCTGGAATGAATCGGAAGGCGTTGAGAAGCTCGTCTGCGGCCTGGTCAGCCGTATTGATCTGCTGCACGAGTATCGTCCAATTGCGTCGCGAGGGCTTGGGCAGACGGCTTGCGGGCAAGGGTCCATGCAGCAGTCGGCCGTCGGGCAGGAGCAGGCGGCTGGGCAGTGCGCCCTCGTCAAAGAGCTGGAGCAGCCGGCTCTCTGTGACGGGCGGTGGTGCGGAGCGCCACTGTGGGAATGCACCCTTCACAAACAATGGCTTGCGCTGCCAGTGCCTTCGCATGAACTCGCTGGCGGTGATGCCTCCCAGCCAGGGCAGGGGGCGATGAATCTTCAAAAGAGCCCCAGCTGCGAGGGCTGGTTCTGGAGTTGTTTGGCCCGACGAATCACCGTCTCGGGCAGGCCGGCCAGGCGTGCCACCTCCAGCCCGAAGCTCTGGCTTGCTGGGCCCTCTTCGATGCGGTGAAGAAAGATGATCTTGTCTTCGTGTTCCATGGCACGCACATGCAGGTTGACAGCACCCTGCACCTGCTGGGGCAGGCCGGTGAGTTCGAAGTAATGGGTGGCAAATAAGCACAGGCAGCGGTTGTCCTTCGCCAGGCTTGTGGCGATGGCATGCGCCAGGGCGAGGCCATCCACGGTGGAGGTGCCACGCCCGATTTCATCCATAAGCATGAGGCTGTTTGGCCCAGAGCGGTGAAGGATGAGCGCGGCCTCGGTCATCTCCACCATGAAGGTGGAGCGGCCACCGGCCAGGTCGTCTGCAGCCCCAATGCGGGTGAAGATGCGATCGATCTGGCCAATGCGTGCCTGGCTGGCGGGAATGGGCGCACCCATGCGAGCGAGGATCACCGCCAGGGCGGTCTGTCGCATGTAGGTCGACTTCCCACCCATGTTTGGCCCAGTGATCAGCAGCAGGCGTCGCTCGGCCGAGAGCCTGGAGTCGTTGGCCACAAAGTCGGACATGCGCTGGCAGAGCACGGGGTGACGTCCGGCCTGAATATCAACTTCTGCCTCTTCTGTGAGGGTTGGGAGCACCCAGTGAAGGTCGTGCATGAGCATGGCCATGCTGGCCAGGGCATCGAGTGTCGCAGTGGCCTGGGCCAAGGCTTGCAGGTCTGCAACCGAGGGCACCAGTTGATCGATGAGCCGTTCATAGAGCAGTTTCTCCATGGCCAGCGCCCGCTCTTGGGCAGAGAGTGCCTTGTCCTCATAGGCCTTGAGCGCCGGCGTGATGAAACGCTCGGCATTCTTGAGCGTCTGTCGTCTTTGAAAGTGAGCGGGTACCCTTTCCAGTTGACCAGCAGTCACCTCGAAGTAATAGCCATGCACGCTGGAAAAGCCAATCCGAAGGTTGGCAATGCCGCTCTGCGCGCGCTCCTCGGCCTCCAGGGCCAACAGTTGGCTGCTGCCATCGGTCTGAATGGCCCGAAGACCATCCAGTTCTGCATCCACCCCCGCACGAATGACGCCACCGTCTCGCAGTTGCACCGATGGGTTGTCGGCCAGCGTGGCCTCGATGGTGGCCGCGGTAGATGCTGCAGTGGCGCTGCTGAGTTGCGATACCAGATGGCCCAGCAGGCCCGATGAGGTGCCTGCGAGTGCACGGGCCAGCGGTGCCAGGCTGCGCAGTGATTGGGCCAGGCTGGTGAGGTCTCTTGGCTTGGCCTGGCGCAGGGCAATGCGGGCGGCGAGTCGTCCAATGTCAAAGATGGGCCGCAGATGGGTTCGCACGGCCTCGAGTGGTGCTGGGGCAGATTGCTCAGCCTGCCCCGGGCTTTGGCCGCAGAGCCAGCGCAGGGCCTCTTGTCGTGCCATGAGCAGAGCGTTGTCTCGACTCGGGGCGAGCAGCCATTCACGCAATTGACGGCCGCCGGCCGAGGTGACGGTCTTGTCAATGGCCGCCAGCAGGCTTGCATCTTCGCCCGATGAGATCACGGTCTGGGTGAGCTCGAGGGTGCGCCGGGCCACGCTGTCGAGCTCGACCTGGGAGGAGGGCGACTCGCGCCTGGGGGCCTGCAGGTGCAACAGCGGCCGGCCCAGGCTGCGCTCTGCATAGCCCAGCACTGCAGCCATGCAGGCCAGGGCCTGGGGATGGGCATCGAGTTCAAAGGCATGAAGCGAGCGCACGGCCAGCCGCTGCATGAGGAGCTGCCGTCCCATCTCTGCATCAAACAACCATGGGGGGTGCTCGCGGGCGGTCCAGCGCGCAAAGAGTGATTGATGACGGGGCCCCCGATCGGGGAGCAGCAGCTCTACGGGCTCCAGCCGATCCAGCAGTTCGTCTCGGTTGGAATCGTTGACCAGCGCCCAGTGCAGCGCGCCAGTGGAGACATCGAACCAGACCAGGGCACCACCGCAGGGGGAGATGCCTGCAAGCCATGCTGTGGATCGCTCGGGCAGCAACCCCTCTTCGGAGAGGGTGCCTGGTGTGGCGATTCGGACCACTTCCCGTGCGACAGGCCCTTTTCCGCTGCCGACCTCGCCCACCTGCTCACAGATGGCCACGGTGTGTCCGGCCTTGAGCAGCTTGGCGAGATAGACCTCAGAGGCATGCACTGGGACGCCGGCCATCACCACCGGCTGGCCTGCACTCTGGCCGCGCTGGGTCAGGGTGATGCCCAGCAGGCGTGCGGCCTGTTCTGCATCCTCAAAAAAGAGTTCGTAGAAGTCGCCCATCCGATAGAAGAGGAGGGCATCGGGCACCGTCGCCTTGATGCGCAGGAACTGCTGCATCATCGGCGTGTGGCCGCTGAGGTCTGTCATGTGGTCCGGTAGGCGGACAGGATGGAAACCAAGGCTGCGAAGACCTTCGGATTGGCCGCGATGATGTTCTCGTTAAAGAGGAAGTCGCCTTCACCCTGGAAATTGCCCACGTAGCCGCCAGCCTCGGTGACCAGCAGGCTTCCTGCTGCGGCATCCCAGGGCATGAGTCCCATCTCGAAGAAGCCGTCGTAGCGGCCGGCTGCCACATAAGCCAGGTCGATGGCGGCAGCCCCAGGCCTGCGCAGGCCGGCGGCCCTGCTGCTGACCTGCTTGAACATGGACAAGTAGGCATCGATCTGTTCTTGTCGTTTGAACGGGAATCCTGTGCCGATGAGAGACTCATCGAGCCGGTCGCGCTTGGAGACCCTCAGTCGTCGATCGTTAAGGTATGCGCCCTTGCCTTTGGAGGCCACGAAGAGTTCATCGCGGCTTGGGTCGTAGACCACCGCCTGGGTGATCTGCTCTTTTTGCATGAGGGCGATGGACACCCCATAGACCGGCATGCCATGAATGAAGTTGGTGGTGCCATCGAGGGGATCGATGATCCAGAGGTTGTCTGGCCGATCCTCAATGGGCTTGCCACCGAGGGTCAGGCCAGTCTCCTCGCCCAGGAAGCCGTGGCCGGGATAGGCAGTCGAGAGGATTTCGATGATGGCAGCCTCGCAGGCCTGGTCGACCTCGGTCACGAAATCGTTTTGATCTTTTCGAGACACCCGCAGGCGGTCGATGTCGAGACTGGCGCGGTTGATGATCGCGCCGGCGCGACGGGCGGCCTTGACCGCGGTGTTGAGCATGGGATGCATGACAATAGGCTGTAGAAAGAGCAGTCCCGTAGTTTACTGCCTGTGTTCCCCCTGCTCGGAGTCCTCTGCCGTGAATTTGACTGCATCCTTGCCCGATCCGCTCGAAGACCTTCTGAGACGTGTTCGCGTCACGCTCGTCTCGCCCACCCACCCTGGCAATCTGGGTGCGAGCCTTCGGGCCATGGCCACCATGGGGCTTGCCCATTGTCAGGTGGCCGACCCCGTGGCAGCGGACATGCACCTCGACCCGCAGTCCGT
>JBEARM010000033.1:0-13104 GCA_041163175.1 Pseudomonadota bacterium
GGACGCATTCAGGGCATGCTTCGCGTGCCCATGGAGAGCCTGCTGGGCTTTGAGCATGCGCCCAAGACAGATGCGCAACGCGCTCAGCTGGCAGCCCTGCGCAAGCGTCTCGAAGACCCGAGCAACTTCTTGGCACCTCCTCCAGCAGCGGCATGTCAGCTGGTCTCGTCGACAGCGGAATCCGCCATGTTCACAGGCACGGTCAAGGGCGGTCACAGCGATCTGGCGTACTCGTTTGAGTGGAATTGTTCCAAGCCTGAGCAGCTTGCCAGTCTTGAGCTTCCGGTCTTTGCGAGTCATAAGCGGCTCAAGCAGCTCGAGGTGAGCCTCGTGGTCGATGGCCGACAGTCTTCGGTTCGGAGAAACCAGAAGTCGCCCAGTATTCCCCTGCGCTGAGAGGCTAGAGCCTACTGGTTCTGGAAGACCAGGCCAGCATGCTCGCGCATGCTGTGGAATTGGATGTCCTTCCAATGCTCCTGGGCGACACTGATCTCCGACTGGTAGGCGGCCAGGAAGGTCGGTGCGCCCACGGCGTCATACGCAATTCGGTGGGCGTTCGATTCAATAAATCCCTTGAGCGCCCGCTCATCTCCGGCGGTGACCCAGCGGGCGAGGGCGAATTTTGAACCCATCATGCGGGCCTCCACGTTGTACTCCGTCTTCAGGCGGTGGGCCACCACTTCGAACTGCAGCATGCCAACTGCTCCGAGGAGCAGTTGGCCGCCGTCGTGAGGCTGAAAGACCTGAATGGCGCCCTCTTCACCAAGCTGGGTGAGTCCTGCCCGCAGTTGCTTGCTGCGCATGGGGTCGGCGACCTCCACCACTCGAAAGAGTTCAGGGGCAAAGAAGGGCAGCCCCGTGAACTGAAGTGCCTCACCCTCGGTGAGGGTATCGCCCAACTGCAAGAGACCATGATTGGGAATTCCGATGATGTCTCCGGAATAGGCCTCCTCGAGGAGATCCCGGCGCTGGGACAGAAAGGAAACCACGGTGCGTGGCCGGATTTCCTTGTTGTTCCGACACACCTTGAGCGGCATGCCACGCTCGAAGCGCCCCGAGCAGATGCGCAGAAACGCGATGCGGTCGCGATGGGCTGGATCCATGTTGGCCTGGATCTTGAACACCACGCCGCTGAACTTAGGCTCATCGGCCTGCACAGGCCTCTGCAGGGTTGTTCGTGGCTGGGGTGCGGGAGCCAGTTCGACCAGTGCATCGAGAATCTCTCGGACGCCGAAGTTGTTAACCGCCGAGCCAAAGAAGACGGGTGTCTGCTGGCCCGCCAGAAATGCGGACTGGTCAAAGGGGGCGGATGCACCCTGCACCAGTTCGATCTCTTCTCGGGCCTGACGGTACTCAGCGCCGAAGCGCTCAAGCAGCAGAGGACTGTGCAGCCCGTCGATCACATCGTCGACCTCGCGTGCACGGTCCTCCCCCGCCTGGAAGACCCGCATCTGGTCTGCGCGCAAATCCATAACCCCATGGAAACGCTTGCCCATCCCGACTGGCCAGGTGAATGGAACCACTGCCATCCCGAGGGTCTGCTCGAGTTCGTCCATCAGGGCAATGGGCTCACGAACTTCGCGGTCCATCTTGTTGACAAAGGTCAGGATGGGGGTGTTCCGTGCACGGCAGACCTGCAGCAATCGCAGGGTCTGCTCCTCCACGCCGTTGGCCGCATCAATGACCATCAGGGCTGCATCCACGGCCGTGAGCACCCGGTAGGTGTCCTCGGAGAAGTCGCGGTGGCCGGGCGTATCGAGCAGGTTGATGACGTGATCTCGGTATTCCATCTGCATGACGGAGCTCGCGACCGAGATGCCCCGCTGTTTCTCGATCTCCATCCAGTCCGAGGTGGCGTGCCGGGATGCCTTTCGTGCCTTCACACTGCCTGCAATGTGAATCGCGCCGGCGTAGAGCAGGAGCTTCTCGGTGAGGGTAGTTTTGCCTGCGTCGGGGTGGGAGATGATGGCAAAGGTGCGGCGGCGGCGAATCTCTTGGGGCATGGACATTTGGGACATGCCGACAGTTTGACTCATCCGCGACCGAGCATGTCCGGTGCCAGGGCCTCGATGGCCTGGTACTGCGTCAGGAAGACCTTTCCGCTGAGCTGGCGGAGGAAGTGGCTGGTCTGAAGCCTGTCCATGACTGGCCCCTTCACCTCGCTGAGGTGAAGCTGAAGGCCAGAGTCCTGCAGTCGCTGGTCGATGGCCTCGAGGCTCTCAAGCGCACTGGCGTCGATGTCATTGATGGCGGAGCATTGCAGAACGACGTGCTGGAGTTCTGGCCGATCGGCCACCAGGGCATTGACCCGGTCCTCTAGCACCCGTGCATTCGCAAAGTAGAGGCTCTCATCAACCCGCAGGCTCGCCAGTCGAGGGCTTGTGGAGACCTCGTGGCGATGAATGTTTCGAAAGTGCTCGGTTCCGGGCACCAGACCGACCTCGGCAATGTGCGGCCGACTGGTCTTGTAGAGGTGAAGCAGAAGGGAGAGGGCTACGCCGGTCACCAGTCCTGCCTCAACACCGGTGATCAGGGTCATGGCGATGGTGAAGACCACCGCCAGAAAGTCTGCGCGTGAATAAGTCCAGGTGGTTCGAAGAATCCGCAGGTCAACCAAGGAGAGTACGGCAACCACGATGGTGGCTGAGAGCACGGCCTGCGGCACGTAGTAAAGGGCTGGCGTGAACAGGAGGGTGACCAGAAGAATACCCAGCGCGGTGAACATTCCAGCCGCCGGCGTTTGGGCACCCGCATCGAAGTTCACGACCGAGCGGGCGAATCCGCCGGTCACCGGATAGCCGCCTGTCATGCCAGCGCCGAGGTTTCCGGCACCCAGGGCAATGAGCTCTCGATTTGGCACGACACGTTGGCGCCGCTTGGCTGCGAGGGTCTGTCCGACCGAGACCGACTCCACAAAGCCCACGACACTGATGAGCAAGGCTGGCACAGCGAGTTGCTGCCAGAGCGCCCAGTCGAGCAATGGCAGTGTGAGGGGTGGAAGGCCGCTGGGCACCGCGCCGACGATGCGAAGGCCCGCCTCCTGCCATTGATTTACCCAGGTCAGGAGGGCTGCTGCCGCGATGGTGGCCACAGGGGCGGCTCTGGAGATGCCGTCTGCAAGTTTCTGGCCGAGGCCGAGGCTGCGCAGCGCTCTTTTGGCGCCCTGTCGAGCCCAGATGAGGAAGAGAACTGTGGTGAGTCCGACGGCGGCGGAGAGCATGTGCGCATGCTGTATCTGCTGCAACAAGCCAATGACCAAATCAGTGAAATGATGGCCTTCCACGGCAAGCCCGAGGATCACCTTCAATTGACCCGCTGCAATGAGGAGTGCCGAGGCCGTGATAAAGCCGGAGATCACGGGGTGACTGAGAAAATTCGCCAAGAAGCCCAGCCTGAGCAGTCCCATGAGCAGCAATATGGCGCCCGAGATAAAGGCCAGTGTGATGGCCATGGCCCAGTGCTCTGCCGAGCCAGCCTGCGCAAGATCGCCAATCGCGGTGGCTGTCATGAGTGAGATCACTGCCACGGGCCCGACCGCCAGAACTCGACTCGTGCCGAGTGCCGCGTAGAGGATCAGCGGTGCAATGCTGGCGTAGAGCCCAACCTGGGGCGGAAGCCCGGCGAGTGCGGCGTAGGCGAGGCTCTGGGGAATGAGCATGACCGTCACAATGACGGCCGCCGTGAGATCACTTGTGAGGGTGTCACGGCGATAGCCCCGGGCCCAATCGGGCAACGGCAGCCAGTGCTGGCGACCAGGCATCTTAAGCAGCACTGGGGTTGTCTTGCGGTGCCTTGCGCGGTCGGTCAAGGCGATCAAAGAGCAGCATGCCTGCCACCATGGCCAGCACGAACAGAGCAGCCTTGGACTCACCTGCGCCCATGGATACGATGGCGGGGCCAGGACAGAAGCCGGCGATGCCCCAGCCTGCGCCAAAAGTGAGCGAGCCCATCACCAGACGTCGATCGAGCACTTGGGAGGTTGGAAGTTGCATGGGGGCACCCAAGAGACTCTGTGAGCGTTTTTTGGCGGCAGTAAAGCCAAACAAGCCGACCAGGATGGCCCCACCCATCACAAAGGCCAGTGAGGGGTCCCAGGCGCCTGCCAGGTCGAGAAAACCGATGACCTTGGCGGGGTCGGTCATGCCAGAGATCAGGAGGCCCCAGCCAAAGAGAAGGCCAATGAGAAATTCGATTGCACGGTTCATGTGTGATGTCCTGGAGGGGTTAAATGAGATGGCGAATGATGTAGACCGTGAAAAAGCCCGAGGCCATAAAGGCCAACGTGGCCACCAAGGACCGGGGCGAGAGCCTTGACAGCCCACAGACTCCGTGGCCGCTTGTGCAGCCCGATGCGTAGCGTGTGCCCAAGCCCACCAGCAGTCCTGCCGCCAGAATGGCGCCCGTATCGGCCTCAATTCGGGGAGCGCTGATCAGGTCGGGCCAGAGAAATGCGAGGGTGATGGGTGCCAGCAACATCCCGAGCAGGAAGGCCACGCGCCATGAGGTGTCGCCTTGTCTGGGGCGAAGGAGGCCGCCGAGGATGCCGCTGATGCCCAGCACGCGGCCACTGGCCAGAATGAATGCAGCCGCCGCCAGGCCCAATAGGATTCCTCCTGCAAGGGCCGGCCAGGGTGTGAAATGGGTCCAGTCAATCGTCATGTCTGAGTCCTTTGATGGGTGGAGGGGTTATGGGAGACGACTTTCGTTATTTTATTGACTTATATTATATGTGTCAATAAAATATAAACATCTTAATTAAAGGAGCGCTACATGAACAGTCGTCCCTCAACTCCCCAAGTGCATGGCATTTTCGATCCCGCCACCTGGACGGTGACCTACGTGGTTCACGGTGGCCCGGGCACGTCTGCAGCCATTATCGACTCGGTGCTCGACTACGACCCCAAGTCTGGTCGCACGCGGCACGATTCGGCCGACAAGGTGATCGCCTATGTGAGAGACCACGACCTTCGGGTGGAGTGGATTCTCGAGACCCATGCCCATGCCGACCACCTGAGCGCGGCGCCCTATCTTCGAGAGCAACTGGGGGGGCAGATTGCCATCGGCGATCGAATCACTGGGGTTCAGAAAATGTTCAAGGGCATCTTCAATCTTGAGGATGACTTCTGCATGGATGGGTCGCAGTTTGATGTCCTGCTCAAGGATGACGAGCAGTTTCAGATCGGTGAGCTATCCGCAAGGGTCATGGCGGTTCCCGGCCACACCCCAGCCTGTGTGGCCTACAAGGTGGGAGACGCCGTCTTTGTGGGCGATACCCTGTTCATGCCTGATGTGGGAACCGCGCGATGTGATTTTCCCGGTGGCGATGCGGAGGTGCTTTATGAATCAGTCTCGAAGCTCCTGAGCCTGCCGCCTGAGACACGCATCTTCGTATGCCATGACTATCCACCCACTGATCGCCCAATTGCCTTTGAGACCACGGTGGCGGAGCAGCGTGCTCACAACATCCATGTGCACGACGGCATTGGCAAGGCGCAGTTTGTTGAGATGCGTAAAAAGCGCGATGCCACCCTTGAGATGCCAGTCCTGATTCTGCCGGCGGTTCAGATCAATATTCGCGCGGGGCACTTGCCGCCGAAGGAGCGCAATGGAACCGCCTATGTCAAGATCCCGCTCAATGCCCTCTGAGACCCTCGATGTCCAATCGATTCGGCAGTCCGCCGGGTTCGCGGCTGCATTCCTCAAATCCATGGCCAACGAGGATCGGCTGGTCCTGCTCTGTCAGCTGACAGAGGGCGAGCGCTCCGTGGGTGAGCTCGAGCAGCTCACGGGCATTCAGCAGCCCAGTCTCTCCCAGCAGCTCGGGGTGCTTCGGGCTGAGGGCTTGATTCAACCGCGACGTGAGGGAAAATTCATGTTCTACCGAATCACCGACACTCGCGTTTTAGGCCTCTTGCGGGCGTTGGAGGCTGCCTTTTGCCGAGGAGCACCATGAAGAGCATTCGTTTGTTTGGGCTGATGATTGTCGCGCTGGCGAGCGGTCCGGCCGCGGCCAACTGGGTTCAGTACGCCGCAGGAGAGAACCACACCTGGTTCTACGAGGAGCCCTTCTTAAAACGGGAGGGAGGCATTCGAACGTTTTGGATCGTGAAGAATTTGTCAGCCCCCGACGAGAAGGAGGCGCAGTCGTATCGGTTCCTGACCCAGTTCGACTGCAACAAAAGCCAGTACCGTTACCTCAGCGAGCGAGCCTTCAAGGACCCGATGGGAGAGGGAAAGATCCTCTTCTTCAATGACACCTTCACGCGATGGCTTGCGGCTGCGCCCAATGGCCTGATGGCCCACCTTCAGACCCACGTCTGCCGAAGGCTTAACTAGTCGTTTAACGCCCGATTCCCCGGGCGGCTTGGCGTGGAGAATGGGTCTGCCCAAAGCCAGGCCTGGTCCATCAGCTGAGGACCATGGAGTCTTAGGGCCAGGTTGCGTGCCAGGCCGATGAGGCCGCCGAGCTGGAAGATTCGTCCGCTGCGCTCGGCCCGTTGTTGCACCTGTCGAACCCGTTGCCATCGTTCAGCAGCGAATCGGGCCATGGCTCTATCGACCCGCCGGGGTCCGGCTTCCTGAAGGCAACGTGCAAGCGTCCAGGCATCTTCGAGCCCCATGGCAGCACCCTGCGCCAGATGGGGCCGCATTGCATGCCCTGCGTCACCAATGAGGGCAACATTTCCAGCGTGCAAAGCCTGTGGTCCCGGCAGAGGCGCTGCGGCGTAGAGAGGCCAGCCCCGCCAGTCATCGACCGAGCAGAGAATGTCTCTGAGGACCCGGTTGCAGGTCGACACAATTGGATCCAGTGCCGTTGTTGGAACGGGGCTAGACCAGCCCTCGGCCATACCAGGCAGTGCGGGGTGAATCAGGACGAAACCGTAGGACTCGTGTCGGCCCAGCGGGTAGCCCACCAGGTGGGCGCCCTGTCCACACCAGACAGTGATCTCTCGACCCATCTCCGACTTGGGGTTGGGGCAGACATGCAGAAGGCCGCGAATCGCAGCCTGGCCGGTGGGCGCGGGGGGCTGTGCGTTTGGCACTGCCGACCTGAGTTCACTCCAGACGCCGTCGGCCCCGACCCATGCGCCCATGTTTCCGTGCTCATGTTGCTCAGCAACTGTGGCCATCGCATGGTGGTTCCAGACAATCGATGTGTTCAGGGACTTGGCCCGATCGAGCAGCACGGCCTGTAGGTCGACACGGCGGATGGTGAGCGTGGGCTGGCCAAACCGTGCGACAAAGTCTGGCCCAGCCGGAAGGCATGCCAGGCTGGCCCCAGTGCGCAGGTCTCGAAGGCGAATGGCCCTGGGTGCCACCGCGAATTCCTGTAGGCCTGCTGCGAGTCCGAGGTTGTTGAGAATCCTGACCGCATTGGGGCTCAATTGGATGCCGGCACCCTCGGGTCGTGGCCCATCGGCCTGTTCAAAGATGGTTACGGGTAGTCCCAGTTGCCGGCATGCAATGGCACAGGCCAGGCCGGCAATGCCGGCACCAACAATCTGAACAGGGGATGACATCCCCCTATTCTGCGGGATCGAGTGTCAGTTCACGATTTGCAAAGAGTTCGGTCATCCGCCGTGTCCAGCTGGAGAGGCTGCGCAGGCGCAGGCGCTGACCCATGGCTCGCATGCGGCCCGTGGCCTCCTCCGGTGTCATGGTCAGGGCTCGGTCGAGTCCGGCGTCCATGCTGTCGCGACTGTAGGGGTTCACATGAATCGCCTCATCGAGTTCAATGACGCTGCCCGCGAACTCCGAAAGAATCAGGACGCCGGCTCGGTCCTGCTGAGCCATTGCATATTCTTTGGCCACCAGGTTGAGCCCGTCCCGCAGTGGTGTGATCCAACAGATGTCTGCAGCCGCATACCAGGCCACCAGTTCTTCAAATCCAATTGGGGTGGTAAAGAGCAGCACAGGCACCCAGTTCAGTTCTGAATAGCGCCCGTTGATGTTGCCCACACGCTGTTCAATCTCGAGTTGAATGTCTTCATAGACCGACATGCCCTTGGCCGGGGCCACGCTCGTGAGCACCAGCTTGACCCGTCCAACCCACTCCGGGTGACGGCTCAGGAGTCGATCAAAGCCATCGAGCACCTCCTTGCTGCCCTTGGTGTAGTCGATCCGACCCACAGAGAAGATGATCTTCTCCACCCCCAATTGGGCGCGAATATTCGCAATCTCGAGGCCTGTCTGCCGGCGCCGCAGCACCTGCTGGATGAGTTGGGTGTTGATGCCGATGGGGGCCACATCGACGTGGGTGAGGTGGTCCTTGGAGAGCAGGGCCGTGGGATAACTCACCTGGTGCAGCACGCTTCCCAATTGGGCAAGGTGCCGGCCGACACTTCTTCTACGACTGGGTTCAGCCCGGCAGAAGCACTCCGCCGATTGTGCGAAGTTCTCCGCATAGCGGGCGACATGAAAGCCCACGCGATCCGCACACAAAAGGCTGCGCAGAATCTCCTCACGCCAGGGCAAGATCCCAAAGACATCAGGGCCAGGGAATGGCGTGTGGAGGAAGAAACCAATCGTGAGGTCGGGCCGTAGGGCGCGAAGGTAGCCAGGAACGAGCCAGAGGTTGTAGTCGTGAATCCAGGCGGTGCCGCCGGCTTCCAGGCGCTCGGCGGCGGCCTGCGCAAACTTTCGGTTCACGGCCTGAAAGCGTTCCCAGTTGGCGGCCTGTTCATCGAACTCACTTGGAAAGGAGTGCAAGATTGGCCAGAGGGCCGCCTTGGAGGTCACGTGATAGAAGGATCCGACCTCCGCCTGGGTGAGTCCAAGCCGCAGGACCCTGAGCGGGTTGTCGTTCGGACGCGAGGCCTCAACCCGCACCTCATCCACGCGAACGGTGGGCTCCTCTTTCTGCGTTAAGCGCCAGGCGAGCCAGCCGGCGCCATCGGGCTGCGGCAGGTGCTGCAGGAAGCCGGTGAGGCTCGGGACAATGCCATTCGGACTTCGAGGCGGAATGCGTTGGGTCTGTCCCCGTTCGTCCAGAACCTCCTCAAAAGGCTGGCGATGGTAGATGAGCAGGAATCGGGTCATGAGAGCAGCACGCCCCTGTTCTGCAGCGTTCGCAAGCCCTCTAGGATTCCTGCCGCGCCCTGTGCCTGGGCGTGAACACGGTGGTCAGTGGCCGGGGCCTGGCGACGAAGGCCCGCGTCTGCGTTGCCCACCAGCACGCCGGGCAGGGCGAGCCTTAGCATCGAGGCATCGTTTTCGGAGTCTCCCGCCACGAGCACAGCCTCGGGCCGAAGCCCCCAGTGCTGCATGAGCCATTGCACCGACCAGCCCTTGTGAATGCCGCGGGGCAGGGCATCCAGGAAGCAGCCGCCCGATACCAGGGCATCGAGCCCCTTGGATTCGATTCGATCCACAGCCTCGGGCAGGCTATTGGCAGCCAGTGCCTGCTCGTCATAGAGAAAGGACTGTCTCCGCGGGCGGGGCTCCTCCTGAGGCTTGATGCCAGGAAGGTGGGCAACCTCGGCCTTCACGCTTGGCCCGTGGGGCAGCCAGCGCTTGGTGATTTCAAGGTGAGCCTGTTCGCTGAGTGGCCTGCCCGCGGGGGACCAGATGCTGGTTCCAACATCGCCAATGATGGCGTCGGGTATGGGTATATCCCCCTGGCTCACCAGACTCAAGACAAGCCTGAGCGAGCGGCCGGTGACATAGACGAGTCGCCCTGATCGGCCTCGCCAGTCGGCTGCCAGAAGGGCTTGCCGATCGCCTTCGGAACCGCCCAAGAGGGTGCCATCGAGGTCTGTAAAGAGGGTGATCATCTTTTCCTTTTTTTGCGAATATTTATATAAATATAAAAACCCCAAAAAAAAGGCCGCTCGGTGCAAGAGGGCCCGCTGATCAGAGCAAGGCTGGCGCGGCTGGCAGGATTCGAACCCACGACCCCCTGGTTCGTAGCCAGGTACTCTATCCAACTGAGCTACAGCCGCACGCGTCAAAACAAGAGCGCGAGTATAGCACTCGGATCAGGAGGCCTGCGCCTGAAGCGCCGTCTTCATAAGGTCTGCCATCGTGCGGGCTTCGATCTTGTCCATGATGTTGGCCCGGTGGGCCTCCACCGTTTTGATGCTGATATTGAGGTCATCGGCGATCTGCTTGTTGAGCCGGCCAGCCACAATTCGATCGAGCACCTGAGCCTCTCTGGGGGTGAGCCGCTCGAGCAGTTCCTTGGCTCGACGTGCCTCGTCCTCCCGCTCACCAGAGTCTTTGAGCCGCTCAAAGGCCTTGGCCACGAGGGCACAGAGCTGCTCGTCATTAAAGGGCTTCTCAAGAAAGTCCATGGCGCCCTTCTTCATGCTGTCGACCGCCATGGGCACATTGCCGTGACCGGTGATGAAGATGATGGGCAGATGGAGGCCCTTCCTGAGGAGGGCCTCATGGAGTTCGGTTCCGGTCATGCCGGGCATGCGAACATCCACAATCATGACCGCACGTTGGCTGCTGTGGCCCTTGTCCAGGTGCTCCAGCACACGCTCGCCAGACTCAAAGCTGGTCACCCGAAAGCCATGCCCCTCCAGTAGCCAGCGCAGCGAATCTCGCACTGCCTCGTCGTCATCGACCACGTAGACCAACTCGTTCATTCTTCTTCCTCCTGGTCCGACTCGTCGAGGGGCTGCGCCACGTCGAGGGGGATTGAAAAACAAAACCGGCTCCCACCGTTGGGCCGGTCCTCAAACCAGAGTCGGCCGCGGTGCCCCTCAATGATAGACCTGCAGATGTTCAAGCCCATGCCCATGCCTTCGGTCTTAGTGGTGTAGAAGGAGTCGAAGAGACGCTCCCGAATTTCATCGGCCACGCCTGAGCCTCGGTCGGCCACCACAAAGACGATCATGCTGCCCGTCTGTTCCACGGTCACCTCAAGAAGGCGCTCATCCGTGTCACGCATCGATTCAACACCGTTCTTGAGCAGGTTGATCAAGACCTGCTCAATGAGAATGGGATCGACATAGATCTGGGGCAGGTCTTGCGAGACGTGCTGTCGAATCTCCACGCCGAGGCCTCGCGCATCAATCTCCGCCAAGCCCAGTGCCTCAGTGAGAATGGCAGAGGGGTCCACGAGCTTTCGAATGGGGTCACTGCGCTTGACGAAACCACGTATTCGTCGAATCACCTTGCCGGCCCGCTCGGCCTGTTGGGCGGTTTTCGCAAGCATCTCCATGAGTTCATCCGGGCTCAAGACCTCCCCACGAGACTGGGCAGCGCGAATGCGGGCCGAGGCTCCCATCGTGTAGTTGGCGATGGCGGTCAGCGGCTGGTTGAGTTCATGGGCCAGTGACGAGGCCATCTCGCCCATGTTGATCAGGCGTGATGTCTGCTGAATACGCTGGTATTGAAGGCGTTGGTTCTCCTCGGCCAGGCGTCGCTGGGTGATGTCGGTGGCCACCACCATCTGCACCACTCGCCCATCGACCCACTGGATGCTGCGCACCCGCACGTCGAACCAACGCTGCACGATCGCATTGAAGAGCTCTCGGCTGTCGGTCCAGGGGGATCGAGAGGCACGGGTGAAGGGCCGGTGCCCAGTACCGAGTTCGTCACCAAACCATTTTCGGTATGCCTCATTGGCAAAGAGAAGTTCTTCGGAGGGCTCGGCCGCTGCCACGGACACTGCCGCATCGAGGGATTGCAGCACCGTGATGAATCGCTCCTGGGCCAGGGCCAGCTCGGCGCGAATCCGGCTAGGCTCTGTGATGTCTGTGATGGAGCTCATCCAGCCGACCTGGTTGCCCGCTGCGTCCTGTAAGGGAGAGGTGTACATGCGGCAGATGAGCCGCGTGCCGTCCCGGTGCATGACGTTGATCTGGCTATTGAGGCCGGCAATCTCGCCGGCCAGCAGCTTCTTGATGTTGAGCCGGTGGAGCTCTGTCTCCTCGGGCGGCCAGTAACTGTAAGGAGGCTCCTGACCCAGAAGCTCGTCCTGGGTCAGGCCCACGATCCGGCAGAAGGCAGGGTTCACGTAACTGATGCGGCCGGTCATGTCGATGACACGCATGCCGGTGGGCATGGAGTTCTCCATGGCCCGGCGAAAGGCAATTTCCCGAGAGAGTTCCTCCTGGGTGCTGGTTCGACGCTTGAACATGTTTGAAGTGTACGAGGCCCTTTCCGGCGTTAATTTCTTAATACGGAATCATATGCCGCATAGCGGAAAATCCATTGCAAACCGTTGCGACTAGGTCAAGAATGCGTTGTCTACGTCAAGGAGTCGTTTGCCATGTCCACGCTGCCCCCGCATGTCAGTCAACTGATCAACACCACAGCCGACACCGACCCTCAAGAGACGCAGGAATGGCTCTCCGCGCTCGAGGCTGTGATCCAGGCCGAGGGGCCGGATCGGGCGCAGTTCTTGTTGGAGGCCCTGATCGATAGGACTCGCCGTTCCGGCGGACTGGTGCCCTTCTCTGGCGCGACGGCCTACGTCAACACCATTCCAACGGCTTTGGAAGAGCACTGCCCGGGCAACCTGGAGCACGAGGAGCGCCTGCGCTCGTGGATGCGTTGGAATGCGATGGCCATGGTGGTTCGGGCCAATCGCGCCGATGGCGACCTCGGCGGCCACATCTCGAGCTTTGCCTCGCTGGCGAACATGCTGGGCATTGGCTTTAACCACTTTTGGAAGGGCCCTCAGCATCCCAAGGGCCAGGACCTTCTCTTCATTCAGGGGCACTCCTCCCCTGGCATCTATGCCAGGGCCTTCCTCGAAGGGCGCCTCACCGAGGACCAGATCAATCGCTTTCGTCGTGAGGTCGATGGTGGGGGGCTTTCGAGCTATCCACACCCCAAGCTCATGCCCGAGTTCTGGCAGTTTCCCACCGTCTCGATGGGCCTGGGTCCGATCATGGCCATCTACCAGGCACGCTTCCTGAAGTATCTCCATGCGCGCGACCTCTCCGACACCGCCGAGCGCAAGGTCTGGGCCTTCTGTGGCGATGGCGAGATGGATGAGCCGGAGTCGATGGGCGCCATTGGCCTGGCTGCCCGCGAGCAGCTCGACAACCTCATCTTCGTGGTCAACTGCAACCTGCAGAGGCTCGATGGCCCGGTTCGCGGCAATGGCAAGATCATCCAGGAGCTCGAGAGCGATTTCCGTGGGGC
>JBEARM010000034.1:0-13077 GCA_041163175.1 Pseudomonadota bacterium
TGGCTGGCCGAGCAGGGCTGCAATGAAGTTCAGCTGGAGGCCGGCGCCCGGCTGACCGGCGCATTTCTGGCCCATGGCCTGGTGGACGAGTGGCTCCTCTACCAGGCTCCGGTGTTGCTGGGGAAGGGGCTCGGTCTGGCCGAGCCGATCGCAGCGATGGCCCAGCCTGGCGCGGCACAGCAGTCCTGGTCAGATGCCCAAGGCCTTCGGCTCTTGGTGAGCTGGGGCGGCCTGGATGCCTCCGATGTGAACGAGGGTGATTCGGTGGCCATCAATGGGGCCTGCATGACGGTGATCCGCCCCGATGAGCACGGATTCGCAGTGGACATCTCTCGAGAGAGCCTCAACCGAACGGTGGGCCTCGACGTCCCCGGCCCGGTGAACCTCGAGAAGGCCTTGCGCTGGTCGGACCGGCTCGGCGGCCATCTGGTCTCTGGCCATGTGGATGCCGTGGCCACAGTGGTGGCTGTGGAATCTCGCGATGAATCGGTGGGCCTGACCGTTCGCGTACCTGCTGAGCTGAGTGCCTTTGTGACCGAAAAGGGCTCGGTGGCGCTGCATGGGGTTAGCCTCACCGTCAACCAGCTGCGCGACTACGATTCGGGCACCGACATCGACATCAACCTCATTCCGCACACCTGGAATCACACCACGCTGCGCAGCTGTCGGCCGGGCGATGGCCTCAATCTGGAGGTCGATCCCATGGCCCGTCAGATGGCCCGTCTGCTGGAGCGGCTGCAGGTTCGACAAACAGGCGGACAGCGTGTCTGAGCCACTGCAGCCGATTTCCGATCTCATCTCGGCCATTCGGGCGGGTGGCATGGTGGTCTTGGTGGACGACGAGGACCGCGAAAACGAGGGTGATCTGGTCATGGCGGCCGACTGTGTCACGCCTGAGGCCATTAATTTTATGGCCCGGTTCGGGCGTGGCCTGATCTGCCTGACCCTCACGGAGGCCCGCTGCCGCCAGCTTCAACTGCCCATGATGGTTCACGAGAACCGCTCGGCCCATGCCACTGCATTCACGGTGTCCATTGAGGCCGCCCGGGGCGTGACCACCGGCATCAGTGCGGCCGACCGTGCAGCCACCATTCTTGCTGCCGTGGCGCCTGCAGCCAAGCCCGACGACCTTGTCCAGCCGGGTCACATCTTTCCCCTGATGGCCCAGCCCGGTGGCGTGCTGGCCCGCGCCGGCCATACCGAGGCCGGCTGCGACCTTGCCCAGTTGGCGGGTCATTCTCCAGCGGGCGTGATCTGCGAGATCCTGAACGACGACGGCAGCATGGCCCGCCTTCCAGACCTGCGCGCCTTTGCCAAGGCCCACGGCTTGCCATTGGGCAGCATCGCAGACCTCATCCACCACCGCACCGCCCACGAGAGCCTTGTCGAGCGTGTGTCGGAGGAGCCGGTCCGCATCATGGACGCAGACTGGCGGCTGGTGGCCTACAAAGACCGTGCCATGGGCCAGCCCCACCTGGCCTTGGTCAAGGGCGTGCCCGACCCCACGAGCATGTGTCTGGCCCGCGTGCATGAACCCTTCACCGTGCTTGATTTCTTCGAGGAGGCGGGTCGACACAGCTGGCCACTGCAGCAGGCGATCTCGCACCTGGCGGCGCAGCCCGAGCCCGGCGTGCTGGTGCTGCTCAACTGTGCGGCTGGCGCCGACCGGCTCTTTGAACAACTGCAGCACCGCCAGCCCAAGGCCGGTGCAAGTTCGGCCCTTCGCAACTATGGGCTGGGGGCCTCCATTCTTCGTGACCTGGATGTTCGAAAAATGACTCTGCTGGCCCAGCCTCGGAAGATGCCCAGCATGGCGGGCTTCGGCCTGGAAGTGCTGGGCTATCGCCAACCCGATTGAAACCAAGAGAGGACTCCCCATGAGCAGTGTTCAACGTGTCGCACCGAGCCTGGAGGCCGAGGGTCTTCGGATGGCCGTGGTGGTTTCTCGCTTTAACCAAGACATCACCCGTCGTCTGGAGGCCTCTTGTCTGGCCGCCCTGCAGCAGGCTGGGGTGGCCGAGAACGACATCGTGGTCTTCTCGGTGCCGGGCGCCCTCGAGATTCCGCTCGTGCTGGCCCAGCTCGCCGAGACAGGCCAGTTTGATGGCCTGATTGCCTTGGGAGCCGTGGTGCGCGGGGAGACCTATCACTTCGAAGTGGTCTCCAATGAATCTGCAGCCGGCATCGCAAGGGTCTCACACGACCTGCAGGTGCCGATCGCCAATGGCGTGCTCACCACCGACACCGATGCACAGGCGCTGGCGCGGGCCGATGAGAAGGGCCGTGACTGTGCCCTGGCGGCCATCGAAATGGCCAATCTCATGCTCACCATCGACGAGCAGTTCGGCTCGGACGATGACCAGTAGTCAGGCCACGGGTCGCCCACCGGCTGGCGCGCGCGGCAGCGGCCGTGGCACGCGCCGGCTCTCGAGACTCTTGGCGGTGCAGGGCATTTATCAGCACCTGTTGGCCGGTGAGCAGGCCGCGGTCATCCAGACCTATCTGGAAGAGTCGGAGGAGCACGCCAGTTGCGATGCCGCCTACTTTCAAGACTGCCTGCATGGCGTCTTGTCTGCCCGTGATGCCCTCACGGCCGCGCTGCTGCCGGCCTTGGATCGGCCCCTGGTGCAAGTCTCCCCGGTGGAGCAGGCCATTCTGCTCTTGGGCTGTCACGAGCTGCAGCAGCATCCCGAGGTGCCCTATCGGGTGGTCATCAACGAGGCCGTGGAACTGAGCAAATCATTGGGGGGCAATGAGGGCCACCGCTATGTAAACGGCGTGCTCGATCGTCTGATCTCGAGCCTTCGCCCGCATGAGTCGCGAGATGCGGCCGGCTAACCGTGGCCGTTGAATTCGACCTCATTCGAGATCACTTTGGCCGACGCGCGGCCGCCTGGCCTGGCCCGGCCTTGGACCATCCACAGGCCCTGGGCATCGGAGACGATGCAGCCCTCATCCGACCATTGGCTCCCGAGGAGCAGCTCGTGGTGGCCGTTGACACCATGGTCGAGGGGCGCCATCACCGCCCCGATGTAGACCCCGCTGCCCTGGGCCACAAGCTATTGGCTGTCAATCTCTCCGACCTTGCGGCCATGGGGGCGACCCCCTTGGGCTTCACCCTCTCGCTGGCCCTGCGGGCCCGCCGACACGATTGGCTCGAGGCCTTCGCCGAGGGCCTCTTTGGCCTTGCACGCCAGACGGGCTGCAGCCTGGTGGGCGGCGACACGGTCTCCTTGCCAGCCGACGCCGCCGAGGTCTACACCGTGTCCATCTACGGCACGGTTCCTTTGGGCACTGCCCTGCGGCGCGACGGACTGGTGCCTGGCGATCGGCTCTGGGTGTCGGGCAGCCTGGGCGATGCGAGCCTGGCCGTGGCCGAGGGTCGATCGGACCCGGCATTGGACTGGCCCTGCCCGAGGCTCGCGCTGGGGTCATCCCTTCGGGGCCTCGCCCACGCGGCGATCGACCTCTCCGATGGCCTGGTGTCCGAACTGGGGCATTTGGTGTCGGCCTCCTCTGCCCATCGGGGCGAGCCCCTTCAGGCGGCGGTGCGCATGTCGGCTTTGACCGACTGCCTGGGCCCTGCGCTGCGGGCCTCTCGTGCCCCCCGGTTTCAGGCATCCCTCGACAAAGAACGCTGGGCTGCGGCCAGTGGCGATGCCTATGAACTTCTTTTTGCCGCCCCGGTTAGCGCAGATGCAGCCATTGCGGCTTTGTCGGTGGAACTGGCCTTGCCCCTGCACTGCATTGGCGAGGTGCTGACCCGAGGCGACGATGGTCTGCCAGTGGTGTGGCTGGATGCTGATGGCGCCCCCCTCGGGCCAGAGGACAGTCCGACCCAGGGCTTTGCCCACTTTTCCCAGCCCGACGGGGCGTTGCCACAACGGGGTGGCCATGGCCGATGAGCGGGCCCTCGCGGCGCCGGAACCGGTGGCCGAACCGATTGCCCCCGGGGATGTGTTCCTGCGCCACCCCGCCCACGTGCTGGCCTTTGGATTCGGGTCCGGCCTCTCGCCGATGGCCCCGGGCACAGCCGGAACCCTCTGGGCTTGGGCCAGCTTTGTGGTCATCGATGCCTTTGTTCCCCGCGGGCTTTGGCCTTGGCTGCTCATGGTGGGCCTGGTTGTGGGCATCTGGGCCTGCGAGAAAACGGGTCGAGCCCTGCGCCAGCCCGACCACGGCGCCATGGTCTGGGATGAGATTCTGGCGTTCTGGCTGGTGCTGGCCTGTCTTCCGCATCCGGAGGACCCAGAGGTGGCCTGGGCCACCCAGGGCATGCCCATTGGCGTGCTACAACTGGTGGCCTTTGGGCTTTTTCGCGGCTTCGACATTCTCAAGCCGTCGCCCATCCGTTGGGTGGACCGACGATGGAAGGGCGGCTGGGGTGTGATGGCCGACGACTTGGTGGCCGCGGCTTTCACGCTCATGGCGGTGGCGGTGCTGCTTCGCATCTGGTGGTGGCTCGCATGACCCTAGCCGATCAGCCCCTTCATGCGGACTTTGATGTCTCACCCCGTGAGGCCTTGCTCCTGGGCCTGGCCTTGGGATGGGCGGCCCAGCGCCGGGGAGTGTCGATTGGCCTTGTGGAATCGTGCACCGGCGGCCTGGCTGCGAGCTGGGTGACCCGGCTGGCGGGGTCGAGTGCCTGGTTTGAGGCCGGCCTCGTCACCTATTCCAATCCCATGAAGACGCGCCTGGTGGGTGTGCCCACCGAGGCGCTCGCGCAAGAGGGCGCGGTCAGTGAGGTGGTGGCCCGGGCGATGGCCCGTGGGCTGGTGGCGGTCTTGCAGCCTGCAAGCCCCCAGGTCTGTGTGGCGGCCATCACCGGCGTGGCTGGCCCGACTGGGGGTTCGACCGCCAAGCCGGTGGGAACCGTCTGGTTTGGCTGGGCCGGCCACGACCATGGCCTGACCGAGGAGCGGGCCCAGCGCGTTCAATTTGCGGGCGAGCGCATTCGTGTGCAGCGGCAGTCGGCCTGGTGGGCCTTGTCTGGACTGACCAGTTGGCTGATGGCAAAGCCGCCCCCGGTGCCCTAGCCTGCAAGACCACTTGAATACTGTCTTTTTATACAGTACTCTTTCCACACCTTCAGCAAAGGACACCGCCATGGACGACCAAGTCACCAAAAACCGCGCCGAGAAAACCAAGGCCCTCGCAGCCGCCATTGCCCAAATTGAAAAGCAGTTCGGCAAGGGCTCAATCATGCGCATGGGCGAGAACGAAGTCGCGCCCGACATTCAAACCGTCTCCACCGGCTCCCTCGGGCTCGACATCGCGCTCGGCGTGGGTGGCCTGCCCCGTGGCCGTGTGGTCGAAATCTACGGCCCCGAGTCCTCCGGCAAAACCACCCTCACACTGCAGGTCATCGCCGAAATGCAGAAGCTCGGTGGGGTCTGTGCTTTTGTCGATGCCGAGCACGCCCTCGACACCCAGTACGCGCAAAAGCTCGGCGTGGGCCTCTCCGAACTGCTCATCTCGCAGCCCGACACCGGTGAGCAGGCGCTCGAAATCGTCGATGCCTTGGTCCGCTCCGGCTCGGTCGATCTCATCGTCGTGGATTCCGTCGCCGCACTCACACCTCGGGCCGAGATCGAGGGCGACATGGGCGATTCCCTCCCCGGCCTGCAGGCACGCCTCATGTCCCAGGCCCTGCGCAAGCTCACCGGCACCATCAGCCGCACCAACACGCTGGTCATCTTCATCAACCAAATCCGCATGAAGATTGGCGTCATGTTCGGCAGCCCCGAAACCACCACCGGTGGCAACGCACTGAAGTTTTATTCTTCCGTGCGGCTCGACATTCGTCGTGTCGGTTCGCTCAAGAAGGGCGATGAGGTCGTGGGCTCCGAGACCAAGGTCAAGGTCGTGAAGAACAAGGTGGCCCCGCCCTTCAAGGCTGCGGGCTTCGACATCCTCTATGGCGAGGGCATCTCTCGTGAGGGTGAAATTCTCGACATCGGCTCCGAACTCAACATCGTCGAGAAGTCGGGGGCCTGGTACAGCTACAACGGCGATCGCATTGGCCAGGGCAAGGAGAACGCCCGTGAGTTCCTCAAGCAGAACGTCCACCTGGCCCACGACATCGAGAACAAAGTCCGAGCCCACTTCGGTGTGGCACCCAGGGTCGAGTCACCGCCCAAGCTCGAGCTGGCCTCTGACAAAGAAGCCAAAGACGTGAAGGAACCCAAGGAGCCGCGTGGCAAGGCCGCGCGTGAGCTCAAAGAGGCCTCCTAGGTCGATTGTGTTCGGCTAGGGTTGAGGTGCCGGCTGAGCGCAGTCTGAAGTCCAGGGCCATTGCGGCCCTGGCCCGTCGAGAACACAGTCGTCAGCAGCTGGCGCGTAAGCTCGCCCCGCACGCCGAATCTGAAGAGGCCCTCCAGGCCGTGCTCGATGAGCTCGTCGAAAAAGGCTTCCTATCCGATGCACGTTTTGCAGAGGCACTCGTTCGAGTTCGGGGTGAGCGTTACGGTGCGTCTCGCCTGGCCATGGAGCTGCGAGAGCACGGCGTTCCAATAGAACGTTCTCAGGAAGCCCTCGAGTCCGCCAAGGCCACCGAGCTTGCGCGGGCCCAGCAGGTCTGGGCGCGGCGCTTTGGCCTGCCCCCCGACACCCTTGAGGCCCGCGCCAAACAGACCCGTTTTCTCATCAGTCGGGGCTTTGCACCCGACACCCTCCGCCGCCTGGAGGCCAATGGCTTTGCGCCCTTCGAGGCCGCCCCGCACACCCATTCCGGTTAGGCCTGCGTGCTAACATCCCTTCGTACGTCAGGGGGATCGTCTGAGATGAAAATTCACGAGTATCAAGGCAAAGAGATATTGCGCCGCTATGGCGTCCCGGTGCCCCGCGGCATCGCCTGCTTCGACACCAACGCTGCGCTGGAAGCCGCAAAAACACTGGGTGGCCCGGTCTGGGTGGTCAAGGCCCAGATTCATGCAGGCGGCCGAGGCAAGGGCGGTGGTGTGAAGGTGGCCAAGTCACTCGATGAAGTGCGCAGCCACGCTGAGGCCATCATGGGCATGCAGCTGGTCACCCACCAGACGGGCCCCGCTGGTCAACAGGTTCGCCGTCTGCTCATTGAAGAGGGTGCCGACATCCAGAAGGAACTCTATGTGGCCGCGGTCACCGACCGCATCAGCCAGCGCGTCTGCCTCATGGGCTCCTCCGAGGGCGGCATGGACATCGAAGAGGTGGCCCACAGCCATCCCGAGAAGATCCACAAGATCTTCATCGACCCGGCCACTGGCCTGCTCGATGCAGACGCCGATGCCTTGGCATCCAAGATTGGTGTGCCGGCTGCCTCTGTGCCGGCGGCCCGCACTGTCCTCAAAGGCCTTTACCAGGCCTTCTGGGAGACCGATGCCTCCCTGGCCGAGATCAATCCGCTCATCATCACGGGCGATGGCCGCGTGGTGGCACTGGATGCCAAGTGGAACTTCGACTCCAACGCCTTGTATCGGCATCCCGAGCTCACCGAGATGCGAGACCTCGATGAGGAGGACCCCGCTGAGATCGAAGCCTCGAAGTTCGACCTCGCCTACATCCAACTCGACGGCAATATCGGCTGCCTGGTCAACGGCGCAGGCCTGGCCATGGCCACCATGGACACCATCAAGCTCTTTGGTGGCGAGCCTGCCAACTTCCTCGATGTCGGCGGCGGGGCCACCACCGAGAAGGTCACCGAAGCCTTCAAGATCATGCTCTCCAACCCCAATGTGCAGGCCATTCTGGTGAACATCTTCGGCGGCATCATGCGCTGTGATGTGATCGCCGAGGGTGTGGTCTCGGCCTCCAAGGCCGTGGGCCTCAAGGTGCCCTTGGTGGTCCGCATGAAGGGCACCAACGAAGACCTCGGCAAGAAGATCCTGGCCGAGTCTGGCCTGCCGATCATCTCTGCAGACACCATGGCGCAGGCCGCTGAGCGCGTTGTGGCCGCGGCATCCAAGAAGGCTTGAGGGCAAGAACATGTCGATTCTGATCAACAAAGACACCAAGGTCATCACCCAGGGCATCACCGGCAAGACGGGCCAGTTCCACACCCGCATGTGCCGCGAGTACGCCAATGGGCAGAACTGTTTTGTCGCGGGTGTGAACCCCAAGAAGGCCGGTGAGGACTTCGAAGGCATTCCCATTTACGCCAGTGTCAAGGATGCGAAATCCGCCACCGGCGCAACCGTCTCGGTCATTTATGTGCCTCCCGCGGGCGCAGCCGATGCCATCTGGGAGGCGGTGGAGGCCCAGCTCGACCTGGTCATCTGCATCACCGAGGGCATCCCGGTGCGCGACATGATGGTCGTGCGCAACAAGATGAAGGCCTCTGGTGCCAAGACCCTGCTGCTCGGGCCAAACTGCCCGGGCCTCATCACCCCAGAAGAAATCAAGATCGGCATCATGCCGGGCCACATCCATCGCAAGGGCCGCATCGGCATCGTCTCGCGCTCCGGCACCCTCACCTATGAGGCGGTCGGTCAGGTGACCGAAATGGGCCTGGGCCAGTCCACTGCGGTGGGCATCGGCGGAGACCCGATCAACGGCATCAAGCACATCGATGTTCTCCAGATGTTCAATGACGACCCCGACACCGACGCCGTCATCATGATTGGTGAGATCGGTGGCCCCGATGAGGTCAATGCGGCCCAGTGGGCCAAGGACAACATGAAAAAGCCCATCGTCGGCTTTATTGCGGGTGTCACCGCGCCTCCAGGCAAGCGCATGGGCCACGCCGGTGCACTCATCTCAGGCGGGGCCGACACCGCCCAGGCCAAGCTCGAGATCATGGAAGCCTGTGGCATTCGCACCACCAAGAACCCGTCTGAAATGGGCAAGCTGCTCAAGACGGTCCTCAAGTGATTCGGAGCGTCCACCATGCATGATGACCAGCCCAGCCGTCCCCGCAAGCCACTCCTGTTGGTGATGTCCGTGGTATTCCTGGCGAGCCTGGTGGCTGCCATTGTGCTTCGGGCCGACTAAACCTCGAGGTTGTCGATCAGCCGTGTACTGCCCAGGCGGGCCGCGGCGAGAATGACCAGCGGCGCCTGCGCATCCAGGTCCGCCTGCGACGGTGCACGTAGGTTGCGCTGCAGCCGAATCGACAAGTAGTCTGGCTGCCAAGCCCGTTGGCGCAACCTGGCCATCGCTTGGCTCTCCATCGATTGGCAGTCAGCCACCGTCACACCCGAGCGCCCGGTCAAGGCCTCTCGCATCTCCTGAAGCGTGCGGTAGAGCACCGGTGCCTCCTCACGCTCCTGGGCAGACAAATAGCCGTTGCGTGACGAGAGCGCCAGCCCATCCGCATCCCGAATGGTCTCGGCCGAGATGATCTCGGTGGGCAGCGAGAACTGCTCGCACATCTGGCGAATCACCATCTGCTGCTGATAATCCTTCTTGCCGAACACGGCCACCTGGGGCCCTACGCACTGAAAGAGCTTCATCACCACCGTGGTCACGCCCACGAAGAAGCCCGGTCGAAACTCCCCTTCCAGAATGTCACCGAGGTCGCGCGGCGGGCTGATTCGAAACTCTTGTGGCACGGGGTAGATCTCTCGCTCGTCCGGCGCAAACAAGACATAAACCCCCTCCGCCTCGAGCTTCTGGGCATCGGCCTCCAGCGTTCGGGGGTAGCGGTCGAAGTCCTCGTTGGGTGTGAACTGAAGGCGATTGACAAAAATTGAGGCCACGACCGGGTCGCCATGCTTGGCCGCAAGGCGCATGAGCGAGAGGTGTCCCTCATGCAGATTGCCCATGGTGGGCACAAAGGCGGTGCGCAGCTGCCCACGCAGCTGGGCTCGGAGCTCGGCAATGGTGTGAACAATCTTCATGGCTGCACGTTGAAATGGGCTCTGCGGCCGCGAAAGTTGGCAATCTGGGACACCAGGGTCTCGAAATCTTCCTCGCGCTCAATGGGGTTCAAGGCCATGGTGTTGATCACCAGCAGGGGGCTCTCATCGTAATGATGGAAGAACTGGGTGTAGGCATCGGTGAGGTCGATGAGGTAGTCGGCCGACATGTTCTGCTCCATCGGAATGCCGCGCTGGGCAATGCGGTCGATGAGCTGTTGGGCGGGGGCCTGCAGCAGGATCACCAGGTCTGGTACAGGCACCTGGGGCCTCAGCGACTCGTAAATCTTCTGATACAGCGCGAGTTCATCTTCACTGAGGGTGAGCCTCGCAAAGAGGGGGTCCTTGGCCAGCATGAAGTCGCTCGCCAGGTGCTCGGCAAAGAAATCTCGCTGGGCCAGGGTGCGCAGCTGATCAATGCGCTGGAACAAGAAGAAGAGCTGGGTCTGAAGTGCGTAACGTGCGCTGTCTCGGTAGAAGTTCTCGAGAAAGGGGTTCTCCTCTGGCGCCTCCAACAGCAGCTCATAGCCAAATCGCTCCGAAAACTTGCGGGCCAGTGAGCTCTTACCCACACCAATAGGCCCCTCGAAGACGATCGACCGGAAACGATCTGTCCAGGCAGGGCGGGTGGGCGCTTGGGTCATGACAGACGACATCGACGCACTCTAGCGCATTGGCTCAAGGGGTGAGAGCAGGGCATCTGCAGGCAGCTGACGCCACCAGTCGGCCACCGTCTGGTGCTGCCCGCCTTCGCCAGGCAGCTCGAGATCTGGGGCGATGTCCATGAGTGGCCCCAGCACGAAGCCGCGCTGGATGGCCCGGGGGTGGGGCAGCGTCAGCTCCGGCGTCTCAAGGCGGATGCCCGCCATCCAGATGAGATCAAGGTCCAGTGTTCGGGCAGCGGAGGGGCCCGTGACAGGGCGCTGCATGCGCTCGCGACCGTGGGCCCGCTCGATGGACAGCAGCCAGTCGAGTAGGTCCTGTGCCGTGAGCCGGGTGTCGAACTGGGCCACGGCATTGATGAAGGTCGGGCCTTCTGCATTCACGGGGGTTGAGTGCCAGAGCCGAGACGCCTCGAATGCGGTGATGTCTGATCGGCTGGCCATCATGCGGGCGGCCTCGCGAATGGTCTGCTCCGGTGGTGAACCGCGCCAGGGCAGGTTGGCTCCAAAGGCCACGACGACGCGCCTGCCGACAGTCGAGCGGGCCTGGCTCACTGTGCCGAGTCTGCGGCGGGCGCCGTGTCCCCTCGGTCGCTGCTGGTGCGCCGACGCCGCCGACGTTTGGGCACCGATGATCCACTGGCAGCCCGGCCGAGCTGCTGCACCAGTGTGAGCCGCTCATCCGCATCCGCGTCCACAAAGTGCTCCCACCAGTCGGCCAAGCCGTGATCAAGCTCGCCGCAGGCGGCCCGCAGCAGCAGGAAGTCATAGCCTGCCCGAAAGCGAATGTGCTCGATCAGGCGAAATGCAGCACCGCCGCCCCGCTTCTCGAATCTGGGCTGCATGAGCCAGATCTCACGCAGGTCGGAGACATAGCGCCGGGGAATGGCCAGGTCATCCAGCTGACGGTCAATCACGTCGTCGATGGCGGCATGCAAGGCTGGAATGGGCCGCTCGCCACCGGCCTGGATGGCCTGCCAGCGGCGATACACGGGGTTCCAGAGCAGGCATGCAAACAAGAATCCGATGGAAATGGGCTTGCCCTCGGCCACGCGGGCATCGGTGGCCGCCAAGGCCTGTTCCACAAAACGCAGGGCGAGGGCCTGCTCCTCCTTGCTGCCCTCGGGCGAGAGCACCAGGTCAACCAGGGGCAGGCAGCCATGGTGAAGGCCCTGGGCCTGAAGACCCTGCAGGCCCCGAAGGGCCTGGCCAGACTGCAGCAGCTTGACCATCTCATCGAAGAGCCGGGCCTCGGGCACGTTCTCGATGAGTTCGGCAAGTTCCCTAACGGGGGCCAGGGTGTGTGGGTCGACCTTGAACCGAAGCTTGGCCTCAAACCGCACCACGCGAAGCATGCGCACCGGGTCTTCCCGGTAGCGCTGGGCCGGGTCGCCGATCATGCGAATCACCTGTCGTTGAAGGTCTTGAACGCCGTCGTGGTAATCGAGCACTGTGTCGCTTAGAGGGTCGTAGTAGAGGGCATTGATGGTGAAGTCTCGTCGGGCGGCGTCTTCGTGGTGCTCGCCAAAGGTGTTGTCTCGCAGCACGCGGCCGTGAGCATCGGTCTCTTGGTGCTTGGGTGCGAGCGCACGAAAGGTGGAGACCTCGATGGTCTCTGGCCCAAACATCACATGCACGATCTGAAACCGTCGGCCGATGATCCGGGCCCGCCGAAACAGGCGCTGGACATCATCGGGCGTGGCATTGGTGGCCACGTCGAAATCTTTCGGCCGCATGCCGAGCATGAGGTCGCGCACGGCCCCGCCCACCACATAGGCCTTCCAGCCGGCCTTCTGCAGCCCATCCACCGTGCGCAGCGCGGCCTGTGAGACCAGCCTGCGGTCGATGCCAACCTTGCTGGCTTTGAAGATTCGGGGGTCGTGTCGGTTGGCCGGTGCATGGCCCTTGGAGTGACCGGGCGCAAGCCGGGCCAAGGAGCGGAGGAGTTTCTTGATCACAGTTCGGAGGGTAACAGGATCACCGGCCAGCCCTCGGCCTTGGCATGGGCCTCCAAGGTGGCGTCTGGGTTGACGGCCACGGGGTGGGTGACCCGGCCCAGCAGGGGCAGGTCGTTGCGTGAGTCGCTGTAGAAGAACGAGGCTTCAAATTCTTCGATTGCGGTGTCCCGCGTGGCGAGCCACTGGGCCACCCGAACAATCTTTCCCGCCTGGAAGCAGGGCAGTCCGAGTGGCTTACCGGTGAACTGGCCCTGAGGGGTCTGCTCGAGGTCGGTGCCAATCAGGTGGGCAATGCCGAAGGCCTCTGCGATGGGCGCGGTGATGAAGGTGTTGGTCGCCGTGACGATGGCCACCAGGTCGCCGGCGTTCAAGTGCTTGTCGACCAGGGCCTGGGCCGCCGTCGTGAGGTGGGGCCGAATGCGTGTGGCCATGAAGTCGTCGCGCCAGGCCTTCAGCTGCTCGGGTGGGTGGGCCGCCAGGGGGGCAAGCTGAAAGTCGAGAAACTCGTGGATGTCCAGGGTGCCGGCCTTGTACTGCTCATAGAAGTAGTCGTTGCGGCGGCTGTACCAGTCGCGCTCGACCACGCCCAGGTCTACCAGGTGCTGGGCCCAGGCCACATCACTG
>JBEARM010000035.1:0-12868 GCA_041163175.1 Pseudomonadota bacterium
GGCAAACTGCTGGAAGTGGTCTTCCGAGTGCAGGCCGGCCCGTTCCGCCTCGACCTCGTAGCCCGGGGGCGTGGAGACCCGAACCTGGAAGTTCAGGAGCTCGGCCGCCTGCAGCCAGGTGTTGCAAACATTGTTGGAGTCGCCGATCCAGGCCACGGTCTTGCCCTCAATGCTGCCGCGGTGCTCAATGAAGGTGAAGATGTCGGCGAGGATCTGACAGGGGTGGTACTCGTTGGTGAGGCCATTGATGACCGGCACCCGGGAATGGGCTGCGAAGCGCTCGATGATCTCTTGCTCATAGGTGCGGATCATGACCAGGTCGCACATTCTGGAGATCACCTGCGCGGCATCCTCGACGGGCTCGCCGCGGCCGAGCTGGGTGTCCCGGGTATTGAGGTAGATGGCGGCACCACCCAGCTGGTGCATGCCGGCCTCGAAGGAGAGCCGTGTACGGGTCGACTGCTTCTCGAAGATCATGACCAGGGTACGGTCCTGCAAGGGCATATGACGCTGGTACTGCTTGAACCGCGACTTGATCACCCGGGTGCGTTCAAAGAGGTGGCCAATGGTCTCGCGGTCGAGGTCATTGAACTGCAGGAAATGCTGAATGGCGGGTGTCATGCGCACTCCCGAAGAAAGTCCTGCACCAGGGGCAGGAGGCGGTCAACGACATCGTCGGCCTCTTCAGCGGTGATGATGAGTGCCGGCAGCAGTCGGATGACGCGATCGGAGGTGACATTGATCAGCAGGCCCGCATTCAGGGCCCGTTGCACCAGAACCCCGCAGGGCTGGGCCAGTTCAATGCCGATCATGAGGCCCTGGCCCCGAATCTCGGTGACGCCCGGATGCCCAGCCAGAGCCGCCTCGAGGCGGCTGCGAATCTGAGCCCCGCGGGCATGGGCATTCTCCAGCAGGCCGTCGCGTGCAATGGTCTCAAGGGTGATGAGGCCTGCCCGCATGGCCAGTGGGTTGCCGCCGAATGTGGTGCCATGGTTGCCGGGCTCAAAGAGGCTGGCCGCTGGCCCATGGGCCACCACGGCACCGATGGGCACGCCCGAGCCCAGGCCCTTGGCCAAGGGCATGACATCGGGAAGGACGTCGGCCCACTGATGGGCAAACCAGCGCCCCGTGCGACCAATGCCGCACTGGACTTCATCGAGCATGAGCAGAATGTTGTGGGCCGTGCAGTGGGCACGAAGGGCCTGAAGGAATTCAATGTTCGCGGGACGAATGCCGCCCTCACCCTGAATGGATTCGAGGAATACGGCACTCACCTGGGGGTTGGCCGATGTGGCCGCCGCCAGCGCATTCATGTCATTGAGTGGCACTCGAACGAAGCCCTCGACCAGGGGCTCAAAGCCTTTTTGCACCTTGGCGCTGGCCGTGGCCGACAGCGTGGCGATGGAGCGCCCATGAAAGGCGCCTTCGAACACGATGGTCTGGGGACGATCGAAGCCGCGGTGGTGGCCATGCTTGCGGGCGAGCTTGAGCGCGGCCTCGTTGGCCTCGAGCCCAGAGTTGCAGAAGAAGACATTGGTCATGCCCGAGAGGCGGGCGAGCAGATCGGCCAGTTCGGCCTGCAGGGGAACCTCATAGAGGTTGGAGGTGTGGATCAGTTGGCCGACCTGCTCACGAAGTCCAGCCACCAAGGCCGGGTGTGCATGGCCGAGCGTGTTCACCGCAATGCCAGACAGGGCGTCGAGGTAACGGCGTCCTTCGGCATCCCAGAGCCAGCTGCCCTCGCCGCGCACGAAGGCCACCGACTGGCGGGCATAGGTGGGCATGAGGTGGGTGCTGAGCGTGGACATGAGGCCTGATCTGTATTGCGTGAACCCGTTAGAATACCGGTTTCTTTTGCCGAACTTGAAGCCACGCCGACACCTTATTTCAGGCCGCACCCAAGCAGGAAAAGTTTTCCGACCGAGCGACTGGGCGGAGCGTTTGTCTGGGGTGCTGTCGGCCTATCGTCCCGGATACATCACCGGCTCGTATCAGAATCCCTTGGCAGGTTTTTCACCCTACGCCCAGCCGGTGACGGTCGACGGTGTTCGCTGCGTGCTGGTCGATCAACGCATTGAAGAACTGGAGCCCATGGCATGGGCCTTCGTGGTGGGCTTTGCGGCCGACAATGAACTGCCCATGACGCCCTTCGAGTCCGACGTTATTTGAAACCCTCTTGAACTAGCGGCCCCCGAGCGCGGCCATGGCACGCGCCGTGATCTCCTCGACAGCGCCCACACCCGAGATGGTCTTGAGCATGGGTGCCGCGGCCTCGCCTGAGGCCTGCCAGCGTTCATAGAAACTCACCAGCGGGCGGGTCTGTTCGTGGTACACGCCCAGGCGCTTGCGAACGGTTTCCTCGCGGTCGTCGTCGCGCTGGATGAGGGGCTCGCCGGTGATGTCGTCCCGGTCGGCCTCACGCGGCGGGTTGAAGCGAATGTGATAGGTGCGGCCGCTGGCCATATGCACACGCCGGCCACTCATGCGGTCGATGATGTCCTCGTCGGGCACCTGAATCTCGAGCACGACATCGATTCCGACCTGTGCAGTTCGCATGGCCTCGGCCTGCGGGATCGTTCTTGGGAAGCCGTCGAAGAGGTAGCCGGCCTGGCAGTCGGGCTGCTGCAGGCGCTCCTTCACCAGATTGATGATGATGTCGTCGCTCACCAGGCCGCCACTGTCCATCACTTTCTTGGCCGCGATGCCGAGCGGCGTTCCCGCCTTCACGGCAGCACGCAGCATGTCTCCGGTGGAAATCTGCGGGATGGCGAAGTGCTCTTTGATGAGATTGGCTTGTGTGCCTTTCCCAGCCCCAGGCGGGCCCAATAGAATCAGCCGCATTGATGGTCTCCCGCTGTTGTAATTGTCGTGGACGAATTATAGAGATGGTTTGAGGATCGCCCGCACGCGTTCGAGGTCCTCAGGGGTGTCGACCCCGGGCGGTGGCGGGGTTTCCAGCAGGAATGTCGCAATGCGGTGGCCGCGATGCAACCAGCGCAATTGTTCAAGTTGCTCCATGGCCTCCAGGCCGCAGGGGCCCCATTGCCAGAAGTCCGACAGCGGGCCTGCGCGATAGGCATAGAGCCCAAGGTGCCGCAGCACCTTGGCCGGTGGTGAGCCGGCGGCTGATGGATCTCGCCAGAAGGGGATCGGCGCCCTGGAGAAGTAGAGGGCCATGCCGTTCTGGTCGCAGACCGCCTTCACCTGGTTCGGATTGCCGATGTCCGCCTGGGACATCGGCGTGACCGCAGTGGACACCGATGCCTGCGGATGGGCTTGGAGGGCCTGGGCTGCGAGCCGCAGGGCCTCTGGCGGCATGAGTGGCTCATCGCCTTGAAGGTTCACCACCAGCTGCGCTGGCTCGGCGCCGAGCAGGGCCACAGCCTCCGCGAGCCGATCCGTCCCGCTGGCATGGTCTGCTCGGGTGAGGATGCTCTCGACCCCGGCCTCCTGAACGGCCTGGGAGATGGCCTCGGAATCGGTGGCCACCACCACGCGAGCCGCGCCGGCCGACTGCGCCACCTTTGCCACACGCACCACCATGGGCTCTCCGGCCAGGTCGGCCAGGGGCTTGCCGGGCAGGCGCCCAGCACCCATGCGGGCCGGAATCAGCACCCAGAAATTGGGTTCAGCAGTTGTGTTGCTCAATCGGGCTCGGGGGCGGCCACGTGGAAGGTGGGCACATCGATCGCCTCTTGCACCAGCAGGTGTGGAATGCCATCGATGATGGGATAGCCGAGGCGCTCGGCCTCGCAGACCAGCAGGCCGCGCGGGGTGTCGTGCTGAAGGGGCCCCCGGCATTGCGGGCAGACCAAGACATCAAGAAGTTTGGAGTCCATGCCGCATCTTAAGACGATTGTGAACCTCCAGCAGGCTGTCCTCGAAGAGACGGTGGCGCTGGGCCAGGGCCCACCATTCGACGCCAGCCAGGTCGGGCTGCTCGAAGGATCGCTTGGCAAAAAACTTTACCGCGTCCTTTTCGGTCATGAGGAGCACGGGGGCCTGACCGGCCAGTGGTCGAAGCAGGCCGATGGCGGCCTCCTCTAGCAGTTCTGCGGGCGCATGGTCGTCTAGGCAGGCTGTGCCCACGAGGCGAACATGATGCCGCCGCAGGTAATCAAAGAACGGGTCGGGCCGTGCAATGCCCGCAAGCGCCACCACCGGTCGATCGTCGGCGATCCGCCAGGCGCGCGCTGCATCCAGAAACTCGACGGTCTCACTGACGATGCGATCACCCTCTCGGCGGGGCCGCGTGAGCGCCACGCTCATGAGGCCCAGCTTGCCGATCTCCGGCGGTGGCTGGAGCGGTGCGATGAGCCTTGCCACACCTTCGGTGGGCGCACCATCTCGCAGCACGACGAAGTCGGGCCGGTGGTCTGATGCCGGGGGCCAGGGCTGTCGCAGGGGCCCCAGTGGCAGCAGCCAGCCATTGCCATGGAGCCGGTCATCGATGACAAGCACCCGAACATGGGGCCGGATGCTCGTCTGCGACAGGCCGTCGTCGAGGATGAACAGGTTGACCTCGGGCCGAACCGCCAATAACGCCTGGGCCGCTGCCCATCGATCCGCCGCCACAGCCACCGGGCAGTTCGATCGCCAGGCGAGCAGCCAGGGCTCGTCGCCCACGTCCTCAGGAGACCATTGGCCCAGTGCATCGGGTAGCAAGATTCTAGGAGCGTCATCGACCACCACCCGGCCAGCTCCGCGACTCAGGATGCCGGGGCGCCAACCGTTCTGAGCAAGGCCAATGGCAAAGGCCAGACAGGTCGGTGTTTTGCCGGCACCACCCACAATCCAGTTGCCCACGGCCAGCACCGGCCGTGCGGGATCCTCCGGCGCGTTACACTGCTTCATGAGGCGAACGCGGCTCACAAGGCTCGTGACAAACGTGAGGGGCCAGGCCACGGGGGTCCAGACGAGCCTGAAGAGAAAGTTTGCGAGCACAGACTTCAGCGGACGGCCCCGATTGGGGAACCAACTTGTCCACAGCCTGGACTTGAACCAGGTGGTGACGGCCGAGCTTGTGGATAACTCTGTGGACATGCTGGCAGCGCCTCCTGACACCCAGAACAACACGAAGCCAAAGTTTATGGTAAGAAGCCGGCAGGCGTGTGGCATCGGGGTCTCGTCACAGGATTTTCATTAAAAAATTCTTATATAAATCAGATGCTTGAAACGTTTAATTGGGCGATTCCGCCGATCGTCGTCCTGAAGCCCTTGAAACATGGCGATCGGCGCGGCTTGCAGCCCGCGCCCACGGGGCTTGTGGAGAACTCCCCGGCCAGGGGGCCCGAAAAATGGGGCTGAGCATGGCCAAGAGAGGCTGATTTGGAGGAAATCCTCTCCGTTCGGGCCTTCAATCGGCTGGTGGCCCAGTCGTTGTCCAGGCAGTTCCCCAGCGTGCGAATCGTGGGCGAGGTGGCTCAACTGACCGTGGCCGCCAGTGGCCACAGCTACCTGACCTTGCGAGACGCCCAGGCCAGCCTTCGGGCCGTGTTGTTTCGTGGGGATGCGGCCAGCCTTGGCTGCCAGCCCACAGAGGGCCAGATGGTGGAGGTGCTCGCGAGCGCTGGTCTGTATGAGCCTCGGGGTGACTTTCAGATTCGAATCGTCGGCATGAAGCCGGCCGGCCAAGGAAGCCTCTACGAAGCATTCCTTCGCCGCAAGGCCCTGCTCACAGCCGAGGGGCTCTTTGATGAGTCCCGCAAGCGAGCCCGCCCGGCGCACCTGCAGACCATCGGGGTGGTGACCTCCACCGCCGGTGCAGCCATTCGAGACTTCCTCGTCACGTTGGGCCGAGAGGCTCCCCAGCTGCGGGTGGTGGTCTTCTCATCATTGGTGCAGGGCCCAGATGCACCTCGGCAGCTGGTGGAGGCCATCGGCCGGGCTGCGGCCCACCGCACGCCCGAGGGTGCACCGCTCGATGCCCTGGTGCTCACCCGCGGTGGCGGGAGCCTTGAGGACCTCTGGGCGTTCAACGAAGAGGCCGTGGTCCGTGCCTTCGTGGCCTTTCCAGGCCATCGGGTCGCGGGTGTGGGCCACGAGACCGACACCAGCCTGGTGGATTTCGCGGCCGATCATCGTGCGGCCACCCCCACGGCGGCGGCCGAGTGGCTGGCCGCCTCCAGTGTCGCCTTGCGGCGTCGGATGGAAGAGGCTCACGCACGTGTGCAAAAGGCCATGGCCTTGCTCTGCCGTGTTTCCCAGCAGCGGCTCGACCTCGCTGCGCGAGGCCTCGTGCATCCGAGGGACCGCATGGCTCAGCACCGACTGCGCCTGGGGGCCGCTGCCGATCGAATCCGCCTGGCCCTGCGCCATGCGATGCGCCTGCGACAAGGCCAGGCCCAACAGGCGTCGATGCGGCTGGCCGCTCTCAATCCAGAGGCCGTCCTGGCCCGCGGCTACGCAATGGTCCTGGACAATCAGGGCGTGCCCGTCACCAGCGCAGGTCAGTTGCAGGTGGGGATGTCCGTGGCCCTGAGCCTGCGAGATGGCACGGCGCAGGCCGATGTCAAGGCGGTTCAGGCCAGCAAGGTGCCCAAATCTCCCAAGGCTTGAGCGGTTAACGCCGCTCGTGCATCCCAGTGCTGTCCAGATCGATTAAGCTTCGTCTTGGTCAAACCACCCCCACATCAAGGAGAAACGTTTCATGGAACATGTCTTGCCCACGCTGCCCTACGCCATGGATGCCCTGGCACCACATATTTCCAAAGAAACCCTCGAGTTCCATTACGGCAAGCACCACCAGACCTACGTCACGAACCTCAACAACCTGATCAAGGGCACCGAGTTCGAGTCGCTCGGTCTGGAGGACATCGTTCGCAAGTCGAGCGGTGGCATTTTCAACAACGCAGCCCAAGTCTGGAACCACACGTTTTATTGGCACGGCCTGGCACCCAAGGCCGGCGGAGCCCCGACGGGCGACCTGGCCAAGGCCATCGATGCCAAATGGGGCAGTTTCGATGCCTTCAAGGAGGCCTTCAACAAGAGCGCCGTGGGCAACTTTGGCTCGAGCTGGACATGGCTCGTGAAAAAGGCCGATGGCAGCCTCGACATCGTCAACACGAGCAACGCTGCCACACCCCTGACCACCGCAGACAAGCCTTTGCTCACCTGCGACCTGTGGGAGCACGCCTACTACATCGACCACCGCAATCGCCGTCCCGACTATCTCAATGGCTTCTGGGCCTTGGTGAACTGGGATTTCGTGGCCGAGAACTTCGCCTAATTGCCGGGCCGGGGCAGCCCTTCAATGCGGCGGCCCGGCCCCAGGCCGCGGTCTCGGAACCAGCCGTCGGCCATCTCCAAGGCATACAAAGCCGGTGCGGCCGCGCAGTGCGGGGTCTCGGTACGTGGCACCATCGATTCCACGTTGATGATGGCCCCGCGGGCATCCACAAAGGCCACGGCCAGTGGCAACGGGGTGTTCTTCATCCACATGCAGATCTGGGCGGGCTGCTCGAAGACGAACAGCATGCCGTGGTTGTCGGCCAGGCGCTCCCGAAACATCAGGCCCCGGGCGCGCTGATCCGGCGTTGCAGCCAGCTCTGCCTGCACGGTGAAGGCCCCGAGCCGCAGGGGGATGGTCTCCCTGGCCATGGCGCTGGCGGCGAACAAGACCATGGCCGCGAGGGCCAGCACGGCCACCCAGGTGATCACGGCGACCCGAGCCAAGGCCGCAGTCACGGCAGTTGGCGAGGCAAAAAATGGAGCTTGGCGCAGGGGGGTTGTCATCGCCTTAGAATACGGGACCAGCCAAATTTTCATTCGGAGCGTGTGTCCATGAGCAGCAAAATCGTCGTGCCATCCGTGGGGCAGAAGATCACGGTCAACCCCGACAATTCCCTTCAGGTGCCCGACCAGCCCATCATTCCCTTCATTGAGGGCGATGGCACGGGCGTCGACATCACCCCGGTCATGATCAAGGTGGTCGATGCCGCGGTACAGAAGGCCTATGGCGGCCGCCGCAAGATCTCCTGGATGGAAATTTTCTGCGGCGAGAAGTCCACGAAGGTCTACGGCCCAGATGTCTGGCTGCCCGACGAAACCCTGGAGGTCCTGCGAGACTACGTGGTCTCCATCAAGGGCCCCCTCACAACCCCAGTGGGTGGCGGAATCCGCTCACTGAATGTGGCCCTTCGTCAGCAGCTCGACCTCTATGTCTGCCTGCGGCCGGTGCGCTATTTCAAGGGTGTGCCCAGTCCCCTCAAGGAGCCCGAGAAGACCGACATGGTCATTTTTCGGGAGAACTCCGAGGACATCTATGCGGGCATCGAGTACGCGGCTGAGTCGCCCGAGGCCAAGCGGCTCATCGAGATCCTGATGAAGGATTTCGCGGTCAAGAAAATCCGTTTCCCCGAGACTTCGGGCATTGGCATCAAGCCGGTCTCCCGAGAGGGCACCGAGCGGCTTGTGCGCAAGGCCATGCAGTACGTGATCGACAACGACAAGCCCTCGCTCACCATCGTGCACAAGGGCAACATCATGAAGTTCACCGAGGGGGGCTTCCGCGACTGGGCCTACGCCCTGGCCCAGCGTGAGTTCGGTGCAGAACTGATCGATGGTGGCCCATGGTGCAAGTTCAAGAACCCCAAGACGGGCCGCGAGATCATCGTGAAGGACTCCATTGCGGACGCCTTCCTGCAGCAGATTCTGCTGCGTCCTGCCGAGTACAGCGTGATCGCCACGCTCAACCTCAATGGCGACTATGTCTCCGATGCACTGGCTGCCCAGGTGGGGGGCATCGGCATTGCGCCGGGTGCGAATCTCTCCGACCGCGTGGCCATGTTTGAGGCCACTCACGGCACCGCCCCCAAGTACGCCGGCCAAGACTATGTGAACCCAGGCTCGCTCATTCTCTCGGCCGAAATGATGCTGCGCCACATGGGCTGGGTCGAGGCCGCAGACCTCATCATCGGCGCCATGGAGCGATCGATCTCAAGCCGCCGCGTCACCTATGACTTCGCTCGCCTCATGGAGGGCGCCACCCAGGTCAGCTGCTCGGGCTTTGGCGAGGTCATGATCGAGCACATGTAGTCTTTGCCAGGCATAAAAAAACCCCGATCAGATGATCGGGGTTTTTTTTCGTGAGCGCCTAGAAGTTAGGCGGCGGGCACGATGTTTGAAGCCTGTTTGCCTTTGGGGCCCTGAATGATGTCGAACTGCACCTTCTGGCCTTCTTTCAACGACCGGAAGCCGTTGGTTTGAATGGCTGAGAAGTGAGCGAAGACGTCTTCGCCGCCCTCATCGGGGGTGATGAAACCAAAACCTTTGGCATCGTTGAACCACTTGACTGTACCTGTAGACATTCCTGCGTTCCTACCTTTTCAAAAGAACAAAAAACCGCACGTCAAGAGAACAACTCTGCCATGCGAAGCGGACTACCACACCCCAATATATTCCCAGTTCTTGGCTTTGTCCAACAAAGAATGACGGTTTCTCGAGGGGAGATTGGCTCTACACTTGGTGCATGGCGACAAATGTCCCTTCTGCTCCCCCAGACATCGGCACGCCGGTGCTCGAACGGGCGCCGTCCAAATTGGCCCCACCGCCGAGGTTTACGGTGTGGCTTTTAAATGACGATTTCACCCCGATGGAATTTGTGGTGTTAATTCTGCAAAAATTCTTCTCCATGGACCGTGAGAAAGCGACGCAGGTCATGCTCAGGGTTCACAGGGAAGGGCGGGGCGTGTGTGGGGTCTACCCCAAAGAGGTGGCCGAGACCAAAGTGGAGCAGGTCAACGGCTTTTCGCGGATGCATCAGCATCCGCTGCAGTGTGTGATGGAGGAAGCATGATCTCGCAAGAACTTGAAGTCAGTCTCCACATGGCCTTTGTGGAAGCCCGCCAGCAGCGCCATGAGTTCATCACTGTGGAGCACCTGCTACTGGCCTTGCTCGACAACCCATCCTCTGCAGACATCCTCCGGGCCTGCGCAGTCGACATGGATGTCCTGCGCAAATCTCTCACGGGCCACATCGCCGAGAACACGCCCGTTATTCAAGGCTCCGACGACGTCGATACCCAGCCCACGCTCGGCTTTCAGCGTGTCATTCAGCGGGCCATCATGCATGTCCAGTCCACCTCCAACGGCAAGAAGGAGGTCACCGGGGCCAATGTGCTCGTGGCCATCTTCGGTGAGAAAGACTCCCATGCCGTCTACTTCCTGCACCAGCAGGGGGTGACCCGTCTCGATGTGGTGAACTTCATCGCCCATGGCATTACCAAGTCGGGCACCACGCCGCCGAACGCCACCGAGGAGCAGGCCACTGAATCTCAAGAGTCGGGCGGTTCGTCCAGCTCGGCGGCCCAGCCCACACCACTCGATCAGTACACCCAGAACCTCAACAAGCTGGCCCTCGAGGGCAAGATCGACCCCCTCATCGGCCGCGAGCATGAGGTGGAGCGTGTTGTGCAGGTGCTCTGCCGTCGCCGCAAGAACAACCCCTTGCTGGTGGGCGAGGCTGGGGTGGGCAAGACGGCCATTGCCGAGGGCCTGGCCTGGCGCATCACCGAAAAGCAGGTGCCGGAGATCCTCGAGGCCGCCACGGTCTATTCGCTCGACATGGGCGCACTGCTGGCCGGCACCAAGTACCGCGGCGATTTTGAGCAGCGGCTCAAGGCCGTGCTCAAGCAGCTCAAGGCCGACCCACATGCCGTGCTGTTCATCGACGAGATCCACACCCTGATCGGTGCAGGCTCGGCCTCGGGCGGCACACTCGATGCAAGCAACCTGCTCAAGCCCGCCCTCTCTTCAGGCAGCCTGCGCTGCATTGGCGCCACCACCTACAACGAGTACCGAGGCATCTTCGAGAAGGACCACGCCCTGTCTCGGCGCTTCCAAAAGATCGATGTCAATGAGCCCTCGGTCGACCAGACCATTCAGATCTTGAAGGGCCTCAAGTCGCGCTTCGAGGAGCACCATGGCGTGAAGTATCAGGCCGGTGCGCTCACGGCCGCGGCCGAGCTTGCCGCCCGTTACATCAACGACCGCCACCTGCCGGACAAGGCCATCGATGTCATCGATGAGGCTGGTGCCGCACAGCGCATCCTGCCCAAGAGCAAGCAAAAGCGCACCATCGGCAAGGCCGAGATCGAGGAGATCGTCTCTAAGATCGCCCGCATCCCGCCCCAGACCGTCAATACCGACGACCGCCAGATCCTCGCCAAGCTCGACCGCAACCTGAAAAACGTGGTCTTTGGCCAAGACCCGGCCATCGATTCCCTCACTGCGGCCATCAAGATGGCCCGCTCGGGCCTGGGTAAGACCGACAAGCCGATTGGCTGCTTCCTGCTGAGCGGCCCCACCGGCGTGGGCAAGACCGAGGTGGCCAAGCAGTTGGCCTTCCTGCTGGGCATCGAGCTCATTCGTTTCGACATGTCCGAATACATGGAGCGGCATGCCGTCTCCCGGCTCATTGGTGCGCCCCCGGGCTATGTTGGGTTCGACCAGGGTGGTTTGCTCACCGAGGCCGTGCACAAGAAGCCCCATGCGGTGCTCCTGCTCGATGAGATCGAGAAGGCCCATCCGGATATTTTCAACATCCTGCTGCAGGTGATGGACCATGGCACGCTCACCGACAACAACGGCCGCAAGGCCGACTTCCGCAATGTCATCCTCATCATGACCACCAATGCGGGCGCAGACATCCTCGGCAAACGGGCCATTGGCTTTTCGAACCCACGTCAATCCGGCGATGAGATCGAGGAGATCAAGCGCGTCTTCACGCCGGAATTCCGCAACCGTCTCGATGCCGTGGTCTCCTTCCGCCCGCTCGACGAGGACATCATCCTTCGCGTCGTCGACAAGTTCCTCATCGACCTCGAGACCCAGCTGCACGAGAAGAAGGTCGAGGCCTCATTCTCTGAGCGACTGCGCAAGTTCCTCGCCAAGAAGGGCTTCGATCCGGCCATGGGTGCTCGGCCCATGCAGCGCATCATTCAAGACAAGATCCGCAAGGCCCTTGCTGATGAACTGCTCTTTGGAAAGCTCGTGAATGGGGGGCGTGTCGACATCGACCTGGCCGAGGACGACGAGACCGTCTCCCTCGCGATGGTGGCCGGTGAGCCCCCGGGCAAGCGTCCACCGGCATCTCAAGAGGCTGCTGAAGAGGTCTCGTCCTAGGCGCGACTTGGGAACTAGGGTTTTCCTAGGGTGAAAAGTGTTCATTTGGGCTTGCACCCGCGTGTGTTTTCAGGAAACTACACATACGCATGAAAACATACTCAAAGGAGACCCTATGAAACTGCGTCTGGTCATGGCTGGCATCGCCACATCGCTGGCCTTCGGTGCCGCGCACGCCACCGATCTCAACAAGGCCCGTTACCTCGCAGCGGCCTGTGCGAACTGCCACGGCACCAACGGGAACGCCGTTGATGGTGGTTTTAGCCTCGCGGGATATCCGAAGGACCGCTTCATCGACACGATGACGGGCTTCAAGTCGGGCCAGCGTCCGGCCACCCTCATGCACCAAATCGCCAAGGGCTACACCGACGAGCAGATCGCCGCCATGGGCGACTTCTTCGCGGCCCAGAAAAAGCGCTGAGCAGGCGCCCCTCTTTCGACCAAATTGTTTCAGGGAGACAACATGAATAACGCATCCACGTCCCGTCGGGGCATTCTCAAAGCTGGTGCAGGGGCGGCCGCCCTCTCCGGGGCCGGCCTGCTCACGGGCTGCGCCACCACTGGCGGCGGCATGTCCGCGACCAAGAAAATCGGCCGCGTTGTGGTGATCGGCGGTGGTTTTGGCGGCGCCACGGCGGCCAAATACCTGCAGGAGTGGGGGGGCGGTGCCATCGAGGTCGTGCTCATTGAGCGTGAGCGTGAGTTTTACTCCTGCCCCATCTCCAACCTGGTGCTTGGAGGTGTT
>JBEARM010000036.1:0-12848 GCA_041163175.1 Pseudomonadota bacterium
CGGCGAAGTTACCGAAGGCAAGGACGTGGTCGACACGATCAAGTCTGTCAAAACCAGCAACAAAGGCTTTCACCAAGACGTGCCCGTTGAGCCTGTTGTGATCGAAAAGGCTGTCGTCGTCGGCGAATGAGTCCTGGCGTATCGCTGCAGCTCGAGCCCCGGCAGCAGGTTCTCTTTGTCTCGGATCTGCACCTGCTCGAAGATGGCGATGCGCTGACCACCCGTTTTCTAGATTGGCTCAGCCAGAGTCTGCAGGCCCACAAGCCCCACTGGCTGATGCTGTTGGGTGATGTCTTTGAAGCCTGGATCGGCGACGATGTCCTGCAAGACAGCCAGGACTGGCCCCGCCTAAGGGCCCTGCTCCAACAGCACCATCAGGCTGGCCTCCAGATTGGCCTAGTCCACGGCAATCGCGATTTTTTGCTGGGCCAAGGCTTCTGCCAATCGGTCGGGGCCCGCTTGCTGCCCGACCCCTTTGTGCTGACCCAGGCCAACGGCCAGCGATGGCTGGTCAGTCATGGGGACGGCTATTGCACCGATGACCTCGCCTACCAGCAGTTCAGACAGATGGTCCGTGATCCCAAGTGGCAGGCTGATTTTCTAGGGCAGCCACTGGCCACTCGACAGGCCCAGGCTCGGGCCCTGCGTGAGCAGAGTCAACAAGAGAAACATCAAAAAGACATGGCCATCATGGACGTCAACCCACAGGCGGTTGACCAGGCGATCTTGGCCCATGGGGCACAGGGCATGATCCACGGCCACACCCATCGGCCGGGCGTCTATCAGACCCCCGCCGGTTATGAGCGCTGGGTCTTGACCGACTGGTCTATCGACCCGCCCCGTCAGGGCGGTCTGCTGCTGGGCGAGTCGCGCCCAACTGTGATTTAAGCGCGGCGATTTCTTCTTCTTGTCGACGGAGGTCGGCCACCAGCTGATGCAGCATGACATCGATGGGGTCCTGCTGGCCCTGGGTCACACCATAGGCCGCAAACGCATCATCGGTATCACCGTCTTTCTGACCTGACAGAGAATCCGCATGTTCCTCGTGAACCAGTCGACCGGGAATGCCAACCACCGTGCCACCTGGCGGCACGGCCTTGACGACCACCGCATTAGAGCCAATCTTGGCGCCACTGCCCACCGTAAAAGGCCCCAAGACTTTTGCGCCAGCGCCCACGACCACATGACTCTCGAGCGTTGGGTGACGCTTGGCGCCCTTGGTCAAAGAGGTACCCCCCAGGGTCACACCCTGGTAGATGGTGCAGTCATCGCCCACGACCGCTGTCTCACCGATCACCACTCCCAGGCCATGGTCGATGAACGCGTGGCCTACTGGATGCCGATGGACCAGTACATCGGGGGCATTGAGCATGCCGTTCTCCATCTGCTCTATGCGCGCTTCTGGACCAAGGTCATGCGCGACCTGGGCCTGGTCTCCTTCGATGAGCCCTTCTCCAACCTGCTCACGCAGGGCATGGTGCTCAACGAGACCTACTACCGGGAGGCCGACAACGGCCGCAAGACCTGGTTCAACCCCACCGATGTCGACCTTCAAACCGATGAGCGCGGCCGACCCCAGGCCGCCGTGCTGCGGACCGACGGACAGCCCGTGGCCATCGGGGGCACTGAAAAGATGTCGAAGTCCAAGAACAACGGCATTGATCCGCAGGCCCTGATCGACCGCTACGGCGCAGACACGGCCCGGCTCTTCACCATGTTTGCCTCTCCGCCCGAGCAGACCTTGGAGTGGTCCGATGCAGGTGTGGAAGGGGCCCACCGTTTTCTGCGTCGGGTCTGGGGCTTTGCCCAGGCCTACCAGGCCACGCTCACGGTCGCAGCCACGCCTGCGGCCGAGGCCACACGGGCCGCGGTGCAGGGCGACACCCAGGCCCAGGACCTGCGTCGACAAGTCCATGAACTGCTTCGTCAGGCCGACTTCGACCTGGGCCGACGCCAGTACAACACGGTGGTCTCTGCGGCCATGAAGATGCTCAACACGCTGGAAGAGGCCGCCAAGGCGCAGGATGAGATCCATGCGCCGCTGAGGGCCGCACTTCAAGAGGGCATGGGCGTCCTGCTGCGGGTGCTCTACCCCATCGTGCCCCACCTCACGACCGAACTCTGGATGACACTCGGCCATGGCACGGACCGGCTCAGCCTGCTCGATGCGTCCTGGCCAGAGGTCGATGAGGCTGCACTCGTGCGCGATACCGTGGAACTCATGCTGCAGGTCAATGGCAAGCTGCGTGGCAGCCTCTCGGTGCCCGCCCAGGCCAGCCAAGACGACATCATTGCCCTGGCCACCGCCCACGAGGCCTTTGCCAAATTCAGTGAGGGCAAGGCTGTTCGCAAGGCCATCGTGGTGCCCGGCCGGCTCGTGAACCTGGTCGTTTGAACCCGCTGGAACCCTTGACCGAGTGTTAATCTGAGCGCCATGGTTCTTCCTTCAACGGTCACTCCCCCAAGCCCCCGGCGTCGCCTGCTGCTTGGCACCACCGGGCTGGTCAGCCTGCTCGCGGTCTCGGGCTGTGGCTGGCGCATCCGTGGTGCCATGGACTTCGGCTTCCAACGCATCATGGTGGTCGCCCCCGGCCAAGGTCCCCAGATCGATCGAGGCCGTGCCGTCGAGGCCAGTGGAGGCCCAGCCGGCGCGCCTGCAGCAGAGCCCGAGTTGGCCCAAACCGTCTCGGGCGGTGGCTTCTCTGAGCGCCTGCGCCGTGAGCTGAGCGCCCGCTATCGCCGCACGCTCGTGACCCGAGCCAACGATGCAGAGGTCGTGCTGCGCATCATCGCCCTGCAGCCACAGCGCCTGGTGGTCGGCTTCTCGGGCACCGGCCGGCCCCGCGAGATCGAGCTCAAGACCTCCCTGGAATTCCGAATCGAGGACCCCATCGGCCGTCCCCTCATTCCCACCGATGTCCTGGAGTTGCGGCGCACGATCAGCATCAATGAGACCGACGTGCTCTCCTCGGACGATGCCGAGCGGTTCCAGATCAACGCCATGGAGGAAGACCTGATCCAACAGATCCTGCGTCGCCTCTCGGGACTGAGCCGCCGTGCAACTCCGGTTCGACCCCCTCCGGCCTGAGGCCTTCACCGGCCGCCTGGCATCGGCCCTGGGCCAAGCCAGCGGACGGGTCTGGGCCATTTGCAGCGCCGACCCGTTGTTGCAGACCGAGGCTGCCGATGCCGTGCGCGCAGCCCTTCGAGCGGCAGGCTGCGACGAGCGCACCGCCGACACCCCCGATCGCAGCTTTGGCTGGCAGGCCTGGCTCGAGTCCGCCCGCATGCCCTCCCTCTTTGCAAGCCAGCGCCTTGTGGAACTGCGCCTGCCCACCGGCAAGCCCGGCATCGAGGGGGCCAAATCACTGTCGGCCTGGGCACAGAATCCACCGGCCGAGACCACGCTCCTCTTGCTGCTGCCGCGGCTCGACCGAACCCTGGCCGGTGCTGCCTGGTTCAAGCAGGTCGAGCAGGCGGGCACCGTCGTGAACGTGCCCGATGTGTCTGCTGCAGACCTGCCCGCCTGGGTTCAGGCCAGGCTCACCCAGCACGGACTCTCCGCCACGCCCGAGGCCGTGCGATGGCTCGCCAGCCGGTGCGAGGGCAACCTTGCCGCAGGCCACCAAGAAATTCTCAAGCTCACCCACCTTCCGCCGGCCCCAGGCGAGGAGGCCCGAATCGACCTCGCCCGCATGCAGGCTGCCGTGACCGACCATGCGCGGTTCAATCCGTTTCAGGTGGGCGACACCCTGGTGGCCGGAGACGCCGCCCGTAGCCTGCGGGTGCTGCGTGGACTACGCGAGGAGGGCGAGGCCCTGCCCATCCTGGTCTGGAGCGTGGCCCAGGCCTGCCGTCGGCTGCCTGCGCAGCGCGCGGGCCCAGCCCTGCGTGCCCTGGGGCGCATCGATACAATGGTCAAAGGACTCCACGGGGAAGACCCATGGGTGGCCCTCGAACAGCTGGCCCTGCAACTCGCACACCCCTCATCCAGACCATGACAGACCTCTCCAACACGCCCGTGGCCCAGGCCATGCAAGCCCTCGGCCTGGCTGCACGACAGGCCTCTCGAGAGATGGCGCGCGCCAGCACACAGCAGAAGAATCAGGTCTTGCACAGCCTGGCAGCCGCCATTTCGAAGGAACGGGCTGCCCTGCAGGCGGCCAACCAGAAAGACCTCGAGGCCGCACGTCAGGCCGGCCATGATGCAGCCTTCATTGACCGACTCGGCCTGAGCGACAAGGCCATCCAGACCATGGTCGACGGGGTCTTGCAGATCGCACAATTGGAAGACCCCATCGGTGAGATCACCCATCTGCGATCGCGGCCCTCGGGCATACGCGTGGGGCAAATGCGAGTGCCGCTTGGGGTGATTGGCATCATCTATGAGTCACGACCCAATGTGACCATCGATGCCGCCGCCCTGTGCATCAAGTCGGGCAATGCCACGGTGCTGCGCGGTGGCTCCGAGGCCCTGCACACCAACCAGGCGCTCGCAGCCCTCATGGGGCCTGCCCTCGAGGCAGCCGGCCTTCCCGCCGCGGCAGTGCAGGTGGTGCCCACCACCGACCGGGCCGCCGTGGGCATGATGATCACCATGCCCGAGTGCATCGATGTGATCGTGCCGCGCGGTGGCAAGTCGCTGATCGAGCGCATCAGTCGCGAGGCCACGGTGCCAGTCATCAAGCACCTCGATGGCATCTGCCATGTCTACATCGACAACGAGGCCGACCCGGCCAAGGCCATTCGGGTGGCCGACAACGCCAAGACCCAGCGCTATGCACCCTGTAACACCATGGAGACGCTCCTGGTGCACGAGGCCATGGTGTCGTCTGTGCTCGTGCCCCTGGTGCAGATCTACCTGCAAAAGGGCGTGGAGCTTCGGGTCTGCGAGAAAACAAAGGCGGCACTGCTGGCCGCTGGCCTGTCGGCCAAAAGCCTTCAAGACGCCACCGAGGAGGACTGGCACACCGAGTACCTGGCGCCCATCCTCTCCATCAAGCTGGTCGACGGGCTCGCCTCGGCCATTGCACACATCAACCATTACGGCTCCCAGCACACCGATGCCATCCTCACCGAGAACCACACCAAGGCCATGCAGTTCCTGCGCGAAGTTGACGCCGCATCGGTCATGATCAACGCCTCCACACGGTTTGCAGACGGCTTTGAGTACGGCCTTGGCGCCGAGATTGGCATCAGCACCAACAAGCTCCATGCCCGCGGCCCCGTGGGGCTTGAGGGCCTCACCACCTACAAATGGGTGGTCTTTGGCAACGGCGAGATCAGGAGTTAACGCAGATGGCCCTTCTCTGGATCAAGGCGCTGCACATCATTTTTGTGACCAGCTGGTTTGCGGGCCTCTTCTACTTGCCGCGCATTTTCGTGAACCTGGCCATGGTGCCCGAGGGCGACTCGCCCGAACGGGCCCGGCTGCTGCTCATGTCCCGCAAGCTGTATCGGTTCATGCTGCCGCTGATGATCGGCAGCCTCGTCTTTGGCCTGTGGCTGTGGCTGGGCTACGGCATTGGCATGGGCCCGGGCAATGGCTGGATGCATGCCAAGCTGCTCATCGTGGTCATTCTGGTGGGCTACCACCACACCTGCGGGGCCATGCTGCGAAAGTTTGAAGCAGGCCAGATGCACAAATCGCACATCTGGTTTCGCTGGTTCAACGAAGTGCCCGTGCTCATGCTGCTGGGTGCAGTGGTGCTGGTGGTGGTCAAGCCCTTTTGATTCCGGCCGGCCAACTGCTGTCGGGCTTTGCAGTCTGTCCGTCGGGGCTCGAGCCCCTGCTGGCCAAAGAGTGCGAGGCCATCGAAGGGCTGTCTGAAGTGCAGGCTGCCCGTGGTGGCGTTCAGTTTCGGGCCGATGCCAATGGCCTGGCCCGCGCCAATCTCTGGCTGAGAACCGCCACCCGGGTTCTTCTTCTGCTCGACCAGTGCAGGCTTCAGAAGGCAGACGACATTCTCGCCGCTGCCCGCCGAATTCCGTGGGAGCAGTTCATGACGCCTGCCCAGACCTTTCGGGTGGATGTGAATCAGGGCCGCAGCCCGAGCTTTCAACTCGCACTGCCGTTTGCCGGCCTTCGAGTGAAGGATGGCCTGTGCGACCGCATGCGGGAGCGCACCGGCGATCGTCCCTCCGTCGACACACGCCTGCCCGACATTCGCATCTGGCTCTTTGTGGATGGCGAGAAGGCCACGCTCTCGATCGACACCACCGGTGAACCACTCTTTAAGCGCGGCTGGCGACAGTCCAAGGGCGAGGCCCCCCTGCGGGAGAACCTGGCGGCGGCCCTGGCCACCGAGGCCAACTGGAATGGCGAGCAGAGTCTGCTCGACCCCATGTGCGGCAGCGGCACCCTGATCATCGAGACGCTCTCGCGCTGGGCGGGCCTGGCCCCTGGCTTTCACCCCGCAAGCCCCCGGCGCTTTGCCTTCGAGCAGTTCGGCAGCGGCTCGCCCTTCTCTCGGGTGAACATGACCGTGCTGCGCCAGGCCTGTGCCAAGGCCTGGCAGGCCGCAAGCCAACTGCAACTGCCCAAGGTCTTTGCGCGAGACCTCTCTGCCCACCTGGTGCGCACCACGCGCGAGAACCTGGACCGTGCCCTGCCTGCAGAATTGGCTTCCCAGGTGCGAGTGGAAGAGGCAGACTTCTTCGAAACGCCTGCCCCCGACGCATCAGGCCTGCTCATCACCAACCCACCCTACGGCAAGCGTCTCGAGCTCGACCAAGACGTGCGTCGCCTGAGTGAAGTCTTAAAGCGTCACTACGCGGGCTGGACGGCCTGGTTGCTCACCGACGACCCCAAGTTCGATTCCGCGCTTCGGCTCAAGGCCGCCAGGCGCATGCCTGTCTTCAATGGCGACATCGAATGCCGCTGGATGCGGTTCGACATGGTCTCGGGGTCGGCCCGTGGCTGAGGCCAGCCTGCCCGAGCGGCTTGCCGCGGTTCAGGAGCGCATTCAGTCTGCCCAGCAGCGCCTGGGGCTTGCCCCAGAGGCAGTGGGCCTGGTGGCCGTGAGCAAGACCCACCCAGCATCCTCGGTGTGCGAGGCGCTCGCCACTGGCCAGGCAGACTTTGGTGAGAACTACGTGCAGGAGGGCGTTCAGAAGGTGGCCGCTGTTCGACACGATGCGCCCCAAGGGCAGCCTCGCTGGCACTTCATCGGGCCACTTCAGAGCAACAAGACACGAGATGTCGCCGCCCACTTCGACTGGGTGCACACGGTCGATCGCATCAAGATTGCGCAACGGCTCGCAGACCAGCGGCCGGACGGCATGGCTCCGCTGCAGGTCTGCCTGCAGGTAAATATTGGTGACGAGGCGAGCAAGTCGGGGGTGCCCGAGGCGGAGGCGGTGGCGACCTTCACAGCCATCGCGGCATTGGCCCAGGCGCAGCCCAGCCGAATTCAGCTGCGGGGGCTGATGGCCATTCCAGCGCCGGGTGCGGGCCTGCAGGCCTTTGATCGACTGCTCGAACTGCTCAAGGCCTGCTCGGATGGCGTGGACGCCAACACCCGAGCGGCCATGGGCCGGCCGGTGGCCTCCATGGGCATGTCGGATGACTGGGAGGCGGCCCTTGAAGCCCAGGCCAAGGCAGCCCGGGCGGGCTTTGAGACGCAGGTCTGGCTTCGGATTGGCACCGCGATTTTCGGGGCCCGGCCAAGCCCCTGACAGCGCAGCAGCCGCTGCGCTGTGCTTAACGCGCCGTTCTTACTGCGCCGTTCTTATTTTTTAAGCAGCCTGGATCGACTTGACGGCTGCGGCCAGGCGGCTCTTGTGGCGCGAGGCCTTGTTCTTGTGAACGATTTTCTTGTCTGCAATGCGGTCGATGACGCTGGTGGCGGCTGAAAATGCCACGCCGGCGGCCTTGGCATCGCCTGCGGCGACCGCCTTGCGAACCGATTTCACCGCGGTGCGGTAGGACGAGCGCAGGCCTGCATTGAGCAGACGACGGGCCGCCGCTTGGCGGGCGCTTTTACGGGCTGAAGCTGAGTTGGCCATGGATAATCCTGGATCCTGAAAAGGAAAGCCTGTCACTATAGCGTCTTAGATGAATCTACTCAAGACCGTCGCCACCGTCAGTGGCCTGACCTTGATGTCCCGGATCACTGGGCTGGCCCGCGAGACCCTCACGGCCAGCCTTTTCGGTGCCGGGGCACAGACCGACGCCTTCTTTGTAGCCTTCCGGCTCCCCAACCTTTTGCGGCGTCTTTTTGCAGAAGGCGCCTTCAGCCAGGCCTTCGTCCCCGTGCTCGGCCATGTGAAGGCCCAGGAGGGTGAGCACCCGGCAAGGCGATTGGCCAGCCAGGTCGCCCTGCTGCTCCTGGTGGTCCTCACCGTCATCACGACGCTGGCCATTCTGGCCGCCCCCGTGCTGGTCTGGCTCATGACCGGCGGATTCTCCGGCGACACCGCTCGGTTTGAACTCGCCACGGCCATGACCCGGTGGATGTTTCCCTACATCGTGCTGATCTCCATGGTGGCCCTGGCCGCCGGCGTGCTCAACACCTGGTCGTCCTTCAAGCTGCCCGCCTTCACCCCGGTGCTGCTCAACCTGGCCTTCATTGCCGCGGCCCTCTTTCTGGCCCCCCAGCTCGAGACCCCCATCTGGGCGCTCGTGGTGGCAGTGCTCGTGGGCGGGCTGGCCCAGGTGGGGCTGCAGCTCTGGGGGCTGTATCGCCTTGGGCTGCTCGCCGACATTCCGGGGTTGTTTTCAAAGCCCTTCAAGAGCCTGGCCGAGGCCTGGCGCAATCCGGCGGTGGGCCGAATGCTCAAGCTCATGCTGCCGGCGAGTCTGGCCGTTTCAGTGGCCCAGATCAGCCTGGTCATCAACACCCACATTGCCTCGAGGCTCGAGACCGGGAGCGTCTCTTGGCTCTCCTATGCCGATCGCCTCATGGAGTTTCCCACCGCACTGCTGGGCGTGGCCCTGGGCACCGTGCTGCTGCCCAGCCTCACGAAGGCCCACGGCGAGAACGACCCCGCCCGTGTCTCGGCACTCATCGACTGGGGCCTTCGCCTGGTGGTGGTGCTGGCCGTGCCCGCCTCGATTGGCCTGGCCCTTCTGGCCGAGCCCCTGGCCGCGAGCCTCTTTCACTACGGTGCATTCCAGGCGAAAGACCTCATGATGACGGCCCAGGCCATGATGGCCTACGCCGTGGGCCTGCTCGGGCTCATTGGCGTGAAGGTGCTCGCGCCCGGCTTCTATGCCCAGCAGAATGTGCGAACACCCGTGAAGATCGCCATCTTCACCCTGGTGCTCACCCAGCTGCTCAACCTGGTGTTCGTGCCGGTGCTCGACCATGCGGGGCTGGCCCTGGCCACCAGCGTGGCCGCCCTGTGCAATGCCGGCCTGCTGCTCATTCGACTTCGCCAAAAAGGAAGCTACAGGCCCGAGGCTGGCTGGGGCTGGCTCTGGCTCAAGGTGCTGACTGCAGGCTTGGCCATGGCCGCACTCTGCTGGGCCGCAGCCGATCAATTCAACTGGGTGGCCCTGCAGGCACAGCCCTTGACTCGACTGGGCGCACTCTTGGGCATCGTGCTCGTTTCGGCCCTCTGCTACCTGCTCATGCTCACCGTGCTTCGGGTTCGCTGGCAGGACTTCCTGCGACGCGTTCCCTCCGCATCCACCTCAGCATCCACCCCACCATCTCCGTGAGGCCTTGACCATGACACGCTCCTCTCCCATTCGTCTCACCAGCCTGGGTGGCGGCAACATGGCACAGGCCCTGCTCGCTGGGCTGCTGCGTGCACCCGCACCCGTGTCGGAACTGGTGGTCATTGAGCCCTTGGCGGCCACCCGCGGAGTCATCGAGCGGTCCATCGGCGCACAGGCCCTGGCTGCCGGCGTGGCGCTCCACTGCTTCAGTGCTGTGGAGGAGGCCATTCACATCCCGCCCAGCGACTGGCTGCTCCTGGCCGTGAAGCCACAACAGGCGCGGGCTGCACTCACCGACCTGAGTCTTTCCGCGAAGGGCTGGCTACAACAACCCGCCCTGCTCTCGATCGCAGCCGGCCTGCCCATGTCGGTGCTCGCCGACTGGGTGGGCCACCACCGACTCGTGCGTGGCATGCCCAACACCCCCGCCCTCGTGGGGCAGGGCATCAGTGGAGCCTTCGCAGATCCAAGCCTCTCGGCCACTGAACGCGAGCAGGCCCACCGACTGCTGCAGGCCGTGGGCCCTGTGCTCTGGGTCGACGACGAAGCCTTGCTCGATGCCGTGACCGCGCTGTCGGGCTCGGGCCCGGCCTATGTCTTTCGCTTCATCGAGGGGCTCACCCATGCGGGCGTGCAACTCGGGCTCTCGTTGGAGCAGTCCCAGCAACTGGCCAAGGCCACGGTCTCAGGTGCCATGGCCTTGTTGCAGGCCTCGCCGGAGGGGCCGGCCGCCCTTCGAGAAAAAGTGACCTCCAAGGGGGGCACCACCGAGGCGGCCTTGAAGGCCTTGGAGCAGGGTGGCTTTGTGCCCCTGCTCGAGGCCGCCCTCAAGGCGGCTGCCGACCGAGCTGCTGCCTTAGGGGACGAGCGTCGTCGAGAGTCCCAGTAGGCTCACCGCAGCAAAATCGGCCGCCATGCCGACGAACAAAATGGCGCCCAGCCAGTGGTGCCGTTGGAACACCCAGAAGCTGTCCTCTCGGCTGCGGCTGCGAAGCCGCCACCAGAGGTGCACGGAATACGCCATGGCCGCCAGCCAGCCAGCCCAATAGACCACGCCCAGCTGAAAGAAGAGCGGCAGGCTCGCCATCACCGAGAGGAAGATGGCCTGGCACAGGCCCACCGCGAGGAGGTCGAAGCGGCCAAAGGTGCGGGCACTGCTGCGCAGGCCCAGCCGTGTGTCGTCGTCTCGGTCCACCATGGCATAGGCCGTGTCGTAGGCCACGGCCCAGACCAGATTGCCCAGCATGATCAGCCAAGCCGCCATGGGCACCTGGCCATGGGTGTCGGCAAAGGCCATGGGAATGCCAAAGCCGAAGGCCAGGCCCAGAATGGCCTGCGGCACCGGGAAGAAACGCTTGAAGTAGGGATAGATCGCCGCCACAAAGACCGCCAGGTAGGTGTACTGCACGGCAAGGTCATTCAGGAAATAGAGCAGGCTTGCGGCGCCGGCCAGCAGCAACAGGGCCAGCAGCACCGCCTCCACCACCGACACCGCCCCTGTGGCCAAGACCCGCTGCGAGGTTCGGGCCACTGCGCCATCGAATCGCCGGTCGGCCAGGTCGTTGAGCACGCAGCCGGCCGCGCGCATCAGGACCGTGCCCGCCACAAAGACCGCCAGCCGAGGAAGGTCTGGCAGTCCTTGGGCGGCAATCCACAGGGCCCAGAGCGTGGGCCAGAGCAGCAGCAGAATGCCCACGGGCTTGTCGAACCGCGCCAGCCGCCAATACAGCATCAGGCGGCTGGGCCGTTCACCTGCGGCAGGCGCATCAGGGCTTGGTGTCATTTCTCCATTTTAGGCGGCCGCGTGGGCTCGGGAATTTTCTGAGCCGGCACCGTCAGGCCATTGGACTGCAGCTTGGCCAAGGTCTTCTCGCCAATGCCGCTCACTCGGCGGCTCAGGTCGGCGGCACTGCGAAAGGGGCCACGCTGTTCACGCTCCGACAGAATTCGGGCAGACATCGCAGGCCCAATGCCACGCACCGACTCCAACTCCGCCTGCGTGGCGCGGTTCACATCCACACGGGCAAAGCTCGCACTGGCCAGCCCGAGCCACAAGGCGCCCAGCACCCATCCCAAGGTCTTCTTCGATTGCATCTGATCGTCCTTTCAACTCGCCAGACGAGAGGGCCGCAGCGGCGACCCTGGCGAACGATCAGCCCCGCGGTGCTCCCGCATCCAGGCCGAGCCTGGCCCGCACATACCGGGCCACACCCTCCTGAACCGAGAGAAACGGGCCAGCGTAGCCAGCCGCGCGCAGTCGGGTTAGGTCGGCCTGCGTATGACTTTGGTATTTCCCTTTGAGGGCCTCTGGAAAATCGATGTAGACAATTTGGCCGGCCTTCACCAAAGCCTCGGTGGTCATGGCAGGCTCACCCAACTGCTCACGCAGGGTGTTGATGACGGCCGTGGCCACCTCATTGAAGGTCTGGGCCCGCCCCGTTCCCAGGTTGAAAATGCCATGGGTCTTTGGGTTGCGAAGGGCCTCGTCTAGGAAGTGAAGGTTGACCCGAACCACGTCTTCCACCGACACAAAGTCGCGCTGCTGACAGCCGGCCGCCCAGCCATCGTGGCCGGTGAAGAGGCGCACCAGCCCCTCTTGGCGGAACTGGTTGAAATGGTGAAAGGCCACCGAGGCCATGCGGCCCTTGTGCTGCTCACGCGGGCCATAGACATTGAAGTAACGAAAGCCCACCACCGGAGCGCGGGCCGACGACGCCCGGCGCCGCACGACCTGGTCGAAGAGGAACTTGGAATAGCCGTAGATGTTGAGCGGTGCCTCATGGGCACGGTCTTCCGTGAAGACGGTGCTGCCCCCATAGACGGCAGCCGAAGAGGCATAGAGCAGTGGCACACCCTGGGCCTGGCACCAGTCATAGAACTCGCAGGACACCCGATGGTTGTTGTCCATCATGTACTGGCCGTCGGTCTCCATGGTGTCCGAGCAGGCACCTTGGTGCAGCACGGCCCGAATGGGCTCGAGGCCACGGGCAGCCAGCCAGTCGTTGAAGTCAGAAGGCCGTCCTGTGACCAGCCGGCGGCACTCGTCGCGGTCCAGATAGTCAGCGATGTCGCAGTCGGTAAGGTTTAGGAAACGGTCGGCCTCACGCAGGGTGTCCACAGCCACCACCTGCAGCTCGCCACGATCATTCAGCGCCTTGACCAGGTTGCTGCCAATGAAGCCTGC
>JBEARM010000037.1:0-12582 GCA_041163175.1 Pseudomonadota bacterium
GCAGGCGGCCCAAGGCCTCGGCCAGCAGGTGTGTGTGGTCTTCCACCCGAAGGGCCAAGAGGTTCAAGACCTGGCCGGGTGCGTCGCGTGAAATATTTTCATCGCGCTGCCAACGGCCATAGGCGGTGATGAGCTGGCCATGCAGGGTGGCATTTCGATGCCGCTCGAGCACATCGGGCCAGACCACCACATTGATGCGGCCGGTCTCATCTTCGAGGGTGAGGAACAGAATGCCCTTGGCGGTGCTCGGCCGCTGACGGTGGGTCACCAGCCCACTGGCCCGTGCAAGCCGCCCATGCGGGTGGTGTTTGAGTTCTGAGAAAGGCCTGCTCTGAAAGCGCGCCGCCAGAAGGGGCCGCAGGAATGCCACGGGGTGTCGGCCCAGGCTCAGCCCCATGCTGGCGTAGTCGTGTGCCACATCGTCGGCCTCGGTGGGTGGCAGTAGCAGGCCTTCCTCCAGGCTGGGCTCGGCCACCTGGGCCGGGGCCAGGAATGCAGTGGGCCGCTCATGGCCTGCGGCTTGCCAGGCAGCCTCGTGCCGGTGGGCGGACAACGATCGAAGGGCCTGTGCGGCGGCCAAGGCTTGAAGGTCGGATCGGGTGAGTCCTGCGCGTTGCGCGAGCGATTGAATGGATTCGAAAGCCCCCTGCTGACGGGCCAGCACGATTCGCCTGGCGGCATCGGCGGGCAGTTGCGCCACCATCTGAAGGCCTAGCCGCACAGGCCGGCACGGCTGCTTGGGGTCGTCATGGGGGTCGAGCACGGCCTCCACGGCACTGGCCTGTACATCCACGGGCAGCACCGTCACGCCATGGTCTTGTGCATCTCGCACGAGCTGGGCTGGTGCATAAAAGCCCATGGGCTGTGAGTTGAGCAGGGCCACCAGAAAGGCATCGGGATGGTGGCACTTGAGCCAACAGCTCACATACACGAGCAGTGCAAAACTGGCGGCGTGCGATTCTGGAAAGCCGTACTCGCCAAAGCCTTCAATCTGGGCAAAGACCCGTTGGGCAAACTCACGGGTGTAGCCGCGCATGAGCATGCCGTGGACGACCTTGTCGTGGAATGGCCCCAGGCTGCCGCGCCGTCGCCAGGCGGCCATGGCCCGCCGCAGCTGATCGGCCTCGCCCGGTGTGAAGCCTGCGGCGAGAATGGCCAGCTGCATGACCTGCTCTTGAAAGATGGGCACGCCCAGGGTTCGTGCGAGGGCCGTCTTCACGGCAGGGCTTGGATAGTCGATGGGCTCCAAGCCCTGGCGTCGCCGCAGGTAGGGATGCACCATGCCCCCTTGAATGGGCCCGGGCCGAACAATGGCCACCTCGATGACGAGGTCGTAAAAGCAGGCCGGCTTGAGCCGCGGCAGCATGCTCATTTGTGCGCGTGATTCGATCTGAAACACGCCAATGGTGTCGGCCGCCTGAATCATTTCATAGGTGCGGCCATCTTCGGCGGGCACCTCTTGCATCCAGAGCGGGCGGGGCTGGCCTTGGTCGTCGCGCAGGCCCAGCTTCTCGCCCACGCAGGTCAGCGCCCGGTGAATGGCGCTCAGCATGCCCAGGGCCAGCACGTCCACCTTGAGCAGGCCCAGGGCATCGATGTCGTCCTTGTCCCACTGCAGTACCGTGCGATCGGCCATGGCGGCGTTCTCCACGGGCACGAGGTCGCTGAGCTGGTGGCGTGCAATCACAAAGCCGCCCACATGCTGAGAGAGATGGCGCGGAAAGCCGACCAGCTCGGTGGCCAGTTGGGCCCACCGGCCCAGCAGTTTGTCGGGGGGCATGGAGGGCAGCGGAGACTCCAGCGGCAGGGCGGCACGGCGTGCAAGGCCCTGGCCGATGGTCTCAGACAGGCCCTCGGTGGAGATGGCCTTGCCATCCCACCAGCTGTGGCCCTTGGCGGCTGCATCGATCAGGATGGGGTCGATGCCCAAGGCCTTGCCAGTGTCTCGAAGGGCGGACCGTGGTCGGTACCGAATGATGGCCGCCGCCAGGGCCGCACGGTGGCGGCCGTACTTGCTGTAGATGTACTGGATGATCTCCTCGCGGCGTTGGTGTTCAAAGTCGACATCGATGTCGGGTGGTTCGTTGCGCTCCTTGGAGATGAAGCGCTCAAAGAGCATGCTCATGCGAGAGGGGTCGACCTCGGTGATGCCCAGGCAATAGCAGACCGCAGAGTTGGCTGCAGAGCCACGGCCTTGGCAGAGAATGCCCTGAGCCCGTGCGAAGGCCACGATGTCGTAGACCGTGAGGAAGTAAGGCTCGTAGTGCAGCTCATGAATGAGCTGGAGCTCATGCTCGATCTGCTGCCGAACACTGGCAGGCATGCCCTCTGGGTACTGGCCCAGTGGAAAGCGTCTGCGGGCGCCCTCTTCGGTGAGGTGGCGCAGCCATTGCGTGGGGTTGAGGCCCTCGGGCACGATCTCGTCTGGGTACTCATACCGCAGTTCATCGAGTGAGAAGCGGCAGCGCTCGGCAATCCATAGGCTGTTGTGCATGAGCGATGCAGGGTAGAGGCGTGCGAGCCGCAGCCGTGGCCGCAGGTAGGCCTCGGCATTGGCCAGCAGGTGCTGGCCGCAGTCTTCAAGTGGCCTTCCATGGCCGATGGCCGCGACCAGGTCGGCCAGGGGCTTGTCTCGGCGGCGGGCCATTCGCACATCGCCCACGGCCACCAGGCCCACGCGCAAGAGGCCGCCCAGGGCCTGCAGCTGCTGCAGCCAGGCGCGGTCGTCTGCTCGAAGCTGCAGGCTCACGCCCATCCAGAGGCGATCGCCCAGGCAGGCCTTGAGCCATTGCCCGGTGGCATGCAGGCTGGTCTCGGGTGCGGTGGGGCTGGGCAGCCAAATGGCCCAGCAGTTCTCCAGGGGCTGCTGGGTGAGGTCGTCTTGGCAGACCTGGTAGAGGCCTTTGCCCACCCGGCGTCGGCCCAGTGTGATGAACCGACACAACTGCTGCCAGCCTTGTTTGTTCTGGGCCAAGAAGGCCAGGCGCGGGCCCTGTTCGAGCATGAACTGCGCGCCATGAATGATGGGCAGGCCGGTGGCCTGGCCAGCCAGGTGGGCTCGAACACTGCCCGAGACACTGGCTTCATCGGTCAGGGCCAGTGCGGCATAGCCCAAGGCCTTTGCACGCGCCACCAGGTCTTCGGGGTGGGAGGCCCCCGACTGAAAGGAAAAATTGCTCGCGCAGATGAGCTCGGCGTAGTCCATGCGGGGCAGTCGTGCTCAGCCGAACAGGCCGTGCAGAAACCACTCGTGGGCCGGGGTGCGAAAGACCCAGACCAGTCGGTGGTCTTGGGTCTCGGCCACGAAGTAATCGCGTGCGATGGGGCTCGACCACCATTCGGCCTCGATGCGCTCGGGGCCGGCCCGCAGGCGCAAAGGGCCTTCGTAGAGGGGACGATCCTTCGAGAGCCCCAAGGCCAAGGGGGCCTGTAAGAGCCAGACTGGCCGAGGGGGCAGGGCCGCCATGGGCACCGATGACGGCAATGCCTTGGATGCAGACGGCCGCTGGGCAGACCAGTCTTCCAAGCTGCTGGCCGATTCGGGGCGGTGGCTGTTGCAGACCACCAGCCGCGAGACCTGGTGGTTGCCCAGCCTTGCAGAGAGCCTTTCGCACAAGGCCTGCAGCCCCTCGTGTGTCTCGGTGGGGTGTGTCTGGGGGAAGAGATCGGGTGTTGGGTTCTCAAGCGGCACCGGGGTGTCGAGCAGCAGGGCCACCCCACTGACCGGTGCGGCCAGGCTGGTCTGGCCAAGCCGTTCAGACAACAGCCGCCCAATGCGTTCACGGTCTCGGCTGGCGCCCGAGAGCCGAATGAGAAGGTCTTGGTGGCGCCGACGCCCTTGGTGGAAACGAAAGCAGAGTGACTCCACGCCAGAGTGTTTGGCGGCCAGCCAGGCCAGCCCTGCCTCCAACAGCCGCTGGCAGGCCGATTCCAAGATGGCCTTGGCGTCGGTGGGCAGTGCAAATTCGAGGCCCTCTTCAAACGTGGCAGGTGGCTCGATGGGCAGGCGGGGGTCGGGCCGTTCCCCCAGGGCGGCTTCTAACGCCTCGACGAAAACCTTTCCAAATCGCCGGCGCAGCCCTGCACGGGGCAGGCTGAGCAAGGCCCCGAGTGTGCTGAGCCCCATCTGGGAGAAGCGTTCTTGGTGGGCCATGGCCTCGGGCACCACAGAGAGCGGGAGGTCTTGGAGCGGCCGGCCGGGTACACAGACATGCCATTCGGCCAGCCGTGGGGTGGGGGCCTGGGCCAGTTGTAGGCTGGGCCAGCCCAGGCGGGTGGCACCGGTTTCGAGTGCCTGCAGCAGGCGGCCGCAGCCACCCCACAGGCGAAGGCTGGGGGCCACTTCGAGCAGGATGACATCGGGCCATTGGCCCAAACAGACGTCTGGCGTGAACTGCAATGCCCACTGGGCCATGCGCATGCGCACGGCCGAAAACGACTCAGTGGGATGCAGGCGAACGCAGGCTGGTGGTGTGAGGCCGCAGGAGGGGCTGGCGTTCGGGAATTGGCAGGCGATCCAGAGCATGGGCCTCTTCCAGGGGGCGAAGGGCGCGGCTGGCCATGGGCACATTCACCAAGATGGGCTCGGCCGACACGGGGCCCCGACGCTTGAGCAGTTGAACCGCCAGGCCTGGGTAATGACGGGGCAGCAGGGCCAGCCGCAGGGGGGCGGGCGAGGGCTGTTCTTGGGCTTCAAAGGGCCGAAACAGGAAGACCGGCCCCTGGGCCGCGCGGGCTGCGAGCTGAAAACGACGCAGGGCCTCTGGCTTGGTGGCGGCATCGAGCCAGGCCACCAGGGCGCCAAACCGGTTGCTGCGCAGACTCTGCTCCAGGGCCCAGAGACGGTCTGCGGCATGGCGGGCACGCACCACTAGAAACTGCTCGGTGGGCAGGCCCAGCGCCGCCAAGGCAGGGGCGTAAGGAATGTGGGGCGGCGCCAGCAAAAGAATGTGCCGGCCTGTTTGGGTCAGGCGCTGCAGGGCGGGTGCCAAGAGCCGCCATTCACCCACGCCCAGGGCGCGGACCATGAGTTCGGTGAGGCAGCCCGGTGGCCAGCCCCCACCGGGGAGTTGGGCATCGAGCCGTGCATGCCCGCTGGGAACAGAGGCGGGGCCTTGGTGCGGCACATGGCCAGCCGCCCGCCACAGGCCTGGGTGGCGTTGCACGAGGTCTTCCACAATGGGGTTCATTCAAACGCTCCGAATGACACCGACCCCGAGGCCTTCGATGGCCAAGGCCTGGTGACGGGTGTCGACCACAATGGGCTGGAAATCGGGGTTGTCTGGCAGCAGTTCGACCATATGGCCCTTGTGCTGGAACCACTTGACCGTGACCTCGTCTTCCAGGCGGGCGACCACCAACTGGCCATTGCGCACCTGGCCCATGCCCCCTTGAAGCCGCTTTACGGCAAGCAGGTCGCCATCGAGGATGCCGGCGTCTCGCATGCTCATGCCGCGCACCTTCAGAAGATAGTCTGGGCGCTGTTTGAACAGGGAAGGGTCGAGGCTGTGGTGGGATTCGATGTGCTCGGTGGCCAAGATGGGCGCGCCCGCGGCCACTCGGCCCACCAGGGGAAGGTTTAAGGCCTCGAGGAGTTGACGGGCCACGGCGGAGGCCCCACCCAAGGCTTCACCCAACGCGGCAGACCCCTTGCTGGCCAGAGACGCGGTGGCCTTCTGATTCTTTTGGGAATGTGGGCTGGCGGGCTGGCCGTTGTCTTGGAGCAGGCGGATGCTGCGCGAGGCCCCGGCCACCATGGAAATGGCCCCTTTGCGAACCAAGGCCTTGAGATGCTCTTCGGCGGCATTGGGCGAACGAAATCCAAGGGCCTGGCAGATCTCGGCCCGGGTGGGTGGGTAGCCGGTCTGCTCAATATGGGCCTCGATGAATGAGAGAATCTCTTGCTGCCGATCGGTGAGGTGCTTCATGGCCTTCCTTTGCAATACCTGAATATTTATACAGTACTCTTGTCTTTCAAAAGGTTCAAGCCATGCCCCTGTTTGCCTCCCCATTGCTCGTGCATTTGCCGGTGTCGTCGTTTGCGATGGTGATGGGCCTCTCGGGCCTGGCCTTGGTCTGGGGGCGGGTCTCGGTCATGGGCTGGCTGCCCAATGTGGCCCCGGCCATGGCCAGTGGCCTGGGCCTGCTGGCGGGGGTGGTGTTTCTGTTGCTACTGGTTCGCTACCTCTCTCGCTGGGTCACCGATGCCGAACAGATTCGGGCCGAGTGGCACCATCCGGTGAAGTCAGCATTCTTTGCTGCGGTCTCGGTGTCCTTTGCCCTGATGGGCACCGTGGCCCTGGCCCTATTTGCGCCCCTGGCCTTGCCGCTCTGGGCAGTGGGGGCGGTCTTGCAGGTGGTGGTGATGGTCATGGTGCTCAATGCCTGGGTGCACCGAGAGGGCCTGCAGCCGTGGCATGCCAATCCGGCCTGGTTCATACCTGCGGTGGCCAATGTGGTCATGCCCTTGGGTGGTGTGCGGCTGGGCCTGCTGGAGGTCTCTTGGTGGTTCTTTGCCGTGGGCCTGCTCTTTTGGGTGGTCATGCTCACCCTGGTCATGGGCCGACTGCTCTTTGTGCAGCCCCCGTTGCCCGAGCGACTCATGCCCACCCTGTGCATTTTCTTGGCCCCACCGGCCGTGGGCTTCTTGTCTTGGATGCTGCTCACCGGCCAGCATGCTGATGGCCGCAGCATCGACTGGATGGGCCATGCCCTCTTTGGCCTGGCGCTCTTTTTTGCCTTGTTCCTGGTCTCTCAGGTGCCGCGCTTCATACGACTGCCGTTCTACCTGTCCTGGTGGGCCTTTTCATTTCCTGTGGCGGCCTTTGCAGCCGCCTGCCTGGTCTACAGCGACTTTGTCCCCCTGCCCATCATTCAAGGCTTGGCCGTGTTCATGGTGGTCTTCTCCACGGCCCTCATTCTTTGGCTCTTGGTGCGCACGGTGGTGGCTGTGGTTCGCCATGAACCTCAGCTCATTGATTAGGTTTTTTTAAAGGCCGTTGTAGTTCGGCCCACCACCGCCTTCGGGGGCCACCCAGACGATGTTCTGGGTGGGGTCTTTGATGTCACAGGTCTTGCAGTGAATGCAGTTCTGGGCATTGATCTGAAGCCGCGCACCGGGCTCGGGTGTGGTCACGGGCTGGCCTTGGGCATCGAGGTACTCATACACGCCGGCTGGGCAATACCGCGCCTCTGGCCCAGCGTAGCGGGCCAGGTTCACCGACACGGGCACCGTGGCGTCTTTTAGGGTGAGGTGGCAGGGCTGTCCTTCGGCATGGGCCGTGCCCGTCAGAAACACCGATGAGGGCCGATCAAAACTGATTTTTCCATCGGGCTTGGGGTAGACCACGGGCGCATGGGCACTGGCTGGTTCTAGTTTGGTGTGGTCTGGCGTGCGTTGGTGCAGGGTGATGGGTGCACGCCCGCGAAAGAGGGTCTGGTCGATGCCAAAGAGCAGGCTGCCCAGCCACAGGCCCTTGGCCATGGCGGGCTTGAAGTTGCGCCCGCGGTGGAGTTCATCGTGCAGCCAGGATGCCCGAAAGGCCTTTGGGTAGGCCTCGAGCAGCGCAGGCGGGCTTGGCTGTGCCAAGGCCTGAAGGCAGGCATCTGCGGCGAGCATGCCGCTGTGAATGGCCGCATGGCTGCCTTTGATGCGTGCTGGGTTGAGGAAGCCCGCCTCGCAGCCAATCAGGGCGCCACCGGGAAAGCAGAGTTCGGGCAGGCTATTGAGGCCACCGGCCGTGATGCTGCGAGCCCCATAGCCAATCCGCTCGCCGCCCTCAAAGAGCGGCCGCAGCGAGGGGTGGTGCTTGAGCCGCTGGAGCTCTTCAAAGGGGGAGAGCCAGGGGTTTCGATAGCCCAGGCCCACCACCATGCCAATGGCCACCTGGTGCTGGTCCAGGTGATAAACAAATGCTCCTCCGTAGGTCTGGGCATCGAGTGGCCAGCCTGCGGTGTGCAGCACGCGGCCGGGCCGAGAGACCTCCGGGCGGACCGACCAGACCTCCTTGAGGCCAATGCCGTAGGTCTGGGGGTCGGCCTTTGCATCGAGGCCAAAGCGCGCGATGAGCTCGCGGCCCAGTTGGCCCCGAGAGCCTTCAGCAAACAGGGTGTACTGGCCGTGCAGTTCCATGCCTGGCTGGTGTGATGCCGTGGGCTGGCCTTGGGCGTCTAGGCCCATGTCGCCCGTGGCCACACCCTTGACACGGCCTGTGTTGTCGTAGAGCACCTCGGTGGCTGCGAAGCCTGGATAGACCTCCACGCCCAGTGCCTCGGCCTGCTCGCCCAGCCAGGCCACCACCGCAGACAGTCGCACCACATGGTTGCCATGGTTCTTGAAACAGTCGGGCAGCAGCCATTGGGGCACCTCGCGGTGTGCCTGGGCCGACAAAAACCAGAATTGATCCTCCGAAACAGGCACGCCCATGGGTGCGCCTCGGGCCTGCCAGTCGGGCAGCAACTCGGTGAGTGCGCTCGGGTCCATGACGGCGCCCGAGAGGGTGTGGCCACCGATGCTTGCGGACTTGTCGATCACGCAGACCGAGGGTTCCTGGCCCTGGGCCAGCCCTGCCTGCTTGAGGCGAATGGCTGCCGCGAGACCCGCAGGGCCCGCGCCAACGATCACCACATCGAACGACATGGACTCGCGGGTCATGAGGAGGCTGATACTCTAAGCACGACCTCATTTTATGGGCGAACGATGAACAAGATTTATCCGGATGCGAGAGCAGCCCTACAAGATGTGCTGACAGACGGCATGACCTTGGCCATGGGTGGCTTTGGCATCTGCGGCATTCCGGAGGCCCTCATTGCTGCGGTTCGAGACCTCGGTGCCAAAGACCTCACGGTCATTTGCGGCACCGCCGGCACCGATGACCGTGGCCTGGGCCAGCTCCTGCAGACGCGCCAGGTGCGCCGACTGGCGTCCTCTTATGTGGGCGAGAACAAGATTCTGGAGCAGCAGTTTCTCGCCGGTGAATTGGAGATCGAGTTCACCCCGCAGGGCACCCTGGCCGAGAAGCTGCGTGCGGGTGGCGCCGGCATTCCGGCCTTCTACACCAAGACTGGCGTGGGCACGGTGGTCTCCGAGGGCAAGGAAGTGCGGGAGTTTGATGGTGAGTTGTATGTGATGGAGCGCAGCCTCTTTGCGGACATCTCCCTGGTGAAGGCCTGGAAGGCCGACCGCGCAGGCAATCTGGTCTATCGACTCACGGCACGCAACTTCAATCCGAATGTGGCCATGGCCAGTCATATGACCATCGCAGAGGTCGAGGAGATCGTAGAGAACGGCATGCTCGACCCCGACGAGATTCACACCCCGGGCATTTTCGTGAAGCGGGTGGTCTGCAATCCGCATCCAGAAAAGGCCATCGAGCAGCGCACCACACGCCCAGCCTGACCATCACCCGCGAGAGACACGAGACCATGCCTTGGACCCGAGATCAGATGGCCGCCCGTGCGGCCCAGGAACTGCAGGACGGCTTTTATGTGAACCTGGGCATTGGCATCCCCACCATGGTGGCCAACCATGTGCCACCGGGCATCGAGGTCTGGCTGCAGTCGGAGAACGGGCTGCTGGGCATTGGCCCCTATCCCCGCGATCATGAGGTTGATGCCGACTTGATCAATGCCAGCAAGCAGACCGTCACCACCCTGCCGGGCTCGGCCATTTTCTCGAGCGCCGATTCCTTCGCCATGATTCGCGGCGGTCATATCAACCTGGCCATTCTGGGCGCCATGCAGGTCTCGGCCCGGGGCGACCTTGCCAACTGGATGATCCCGGGCAAGATGGTCAAGGGCATGGGCGGTGCCATGGACCTGGTGGCCGGTGTGCCCAAGGTGATCGTGCTCATGGAGCACACGGCCAAACGCAAGGATGGCGGAGAAGACATCAAAATTCTCGAGTCGTGCACGCTGCCGGTCACGGCTGTGCAGGCCGTCAACCTCATCATCACCGACCTGGCTGTGATGGCGGTGGGCCCAGAGGGCCTTCGGGTTCTGGAGCGTGCCCCCGGTGTGTCGTTGTCAGTGCTTCAAGAGAAGACGGGCTGCCCGCTGATTCACTGACGAGGCCCGCCTTGCGGGTTGTCGGTGGTCGCCATCGGTATAATCTGGCTTTCCACTCTCGGATGTACTGATGCCCAAGTTTGTTTTTGTCACTGGAGGTGTGGTGTCCTCACTGGGCAAGGGCATCGCCGCCGCATCCATGGGCGCGCTGCTGGAATCCCGCGGCCTGTCGGTCACCATCATCAAGATGGACCCTTACCTCAACGTCGACCCGGGCACCATGAGCCCCTTCCAGCACGGCGAGGTCTTTGTGACGGAAGACGGCGCGGAGACCGACCTCGACCTTGGCCACTACGAGCGCTTCACCGACTCCCGCACCCGCAAGCACAACAACTTCACCACGGGCCAAATCTACGACACGGTGCTGCGCAAGGAGCGCCGGGGTGAGTACCTGGGCAAGACCGTGCAGGTCATTCCGCACATCACCAACGAGATCCAGGCTTTCATTCTGAAGGGCGCCCGCGTGGATGCCCCCGACGCCCCCGACGTGGCCATTGTGGAGGTTGGTGGCACGGTGGGCGACATCGAGTCGCTTCCTTTTCTGGAGGCCATCCGCCAGCTGAGCCTTCGCCAGGGCCGCAACAGCAGCTGCTTCGTGCACCTCACCCTGGTGCCTTACATTCCGTCAGCCGGGGAGCTCAAGACCAAGCCCACTCAGCACTCGGTTCAGAAGTTGCGTGAGATCGGCATCAGCCCGAATCTGCTCTTTTGTCGCGCAGACCGCGCCATTCCCGATGATGAGCGCGACAAGATCTCTCTTTTTTCCAATGTGCCCACCGAGGCCGTGATCTCCGTGGCCGATGTCGACAGCATCTACCGCATTCCGCGCATGCTCTTTGAGCAGGGTGTGGACGACCAGATCTGCGAGATGCTGGGCCTTGAGGCCCGTGCGCCCGATCTCTCTGTCTGGGACGACCTCGTCGAGCGCCTGGACAACCCGCTCAAGACCGTTCGCGTGGCGATGGTGGGCAAGTATGTCGATCTCACTGAGTCCTACAAGTCGCTCACCGAGGCCCTGCACCATGCGGGCCTGCACACCCGTTCCAAGGTGCAGATTGAGTACATCGATTCCGAGTCGATCGAGCAGCAGGGCACGTCGCTGCTGGAGGGCTTCGATGCCATTCTGGTGCCCGGCGGCTTTGGCAAGCGTGGGGTGGAGGGAAAGATCAAGGCCATTGAGTTTGCGCGGATGAACAAGGTGCCGTATCTGGGCATTTGTCTGGGCATGCAGCTTGCGGTGGTGGAGTACGCCCGGCATGTGGCAGGCCTGGCGCAGGCCAACTCCACGGAGTTTGCGCCCGATACGCCTCATCCCGTGATTGCACTCATCACCGAGTGGGTCTCGGCCGATGGCAGCACCCAGAGCCGATCAGAGGCCTCCGACCTTGGCGGCACCATGCGCCTGGGTGCACAACGATGTGCCATTCGGCCGGGCACGAAGGCCCATCAAATTTATGGCCCTGAGGTCTTTGAGCGGCATCGCCACCGCTACGAGGTGAACAATGCGCTCAAGCCCCAGATCGCGCAGGCGGGCCTGGTGATCAGTTCCGAAACGCCGCATGAATCTCTGGTGGAGATGGTGGAACTGCCCGAATCGGTGCACCCTTGGTTTGTGGCGGTTCAGTTCCACCCCGAGTTCACGTCCACACCCCGCCATGGCCACCCGTTGTTTCGGTCGTACATCGAGGCAGCCCTGGCCAAACAATCCGGAGGTGCAGCATGAAGCTTGTTGGCGTCGAAGTGGGCCTGGCCCATCCCTTCTTCCTGATTTCAGGGCCCTGTGTGGTGGAGTCGGAGGCCCTTCAGATCGAGACGGCAGGCCGTCTTCAGGAGATCTGCAAGCCCCTGGGCATTCACCTTATTTTCAAGTCGAGCTACGACAAGGCCAACCGCTCCTCGGGCAAGTCCTTCAGAGGCCCCGGCATGGCCGAGGGCCTGCGCATTCTGCAGACGGTGAAAGATCAGCTTGGCCTGCCCATCCTCACCGACGTGCATGCCATTGAGGAACTGCCAGAGGCCTGCGCCGTGGCCGATGTCATTCAGACCCCAGCCTTCTTGTGCCGGCAGACAGATTTCATCCGTGCCGTGGCCCAGGCCGGTCGGCCCGTGAATATCAAGAAGGGTCAGTTTCTGGCGCCACATGACATGAAGAATGTCATCGACAAGGCCCGTGAGGCCGCGGCCGAGGCCGGCCAGGAGACCGACAAATTCCTCGCCTGTGAGCGAGGCGTGAGCTTTGGCTACAACAACCTCGTGAGTGACATGCGCAGCCTGTCGATCATGCGTGAGACCGACTGCCCGGTGGTCTTCGATGCCACCCATTCTGTCCAGCTGCCCGGGGGGCAGGGCACGAGCAGCGGTGGCCAGCGGGAGTTCGTTCCGGTCCTGGCCCGTGCGGCGGTGGGTGTCGGGGTGGCAGGCCTCTTCATGGAGACTCACCCCAACCCGGCGAAGGCCTTGTCAGATGGCCCCAATGCGGTGCCGCTTCACCTCATGCAGCCGCTGCTCGAGCAGCTG
>JBEARM010000038.1:0-12382 GCA_041163175.1 Pseudomonadota bacterium
CCAGCGGCCGCATTGCGCGGGTTCGCAAAGAGCTTTTCACCCAGCGCGAGCTGACGGGCGTTGATCTGGGTGAAGTCGGACTTGCGCATGAAGGCCTCTCCTCGAACCTCCAGCACCGCTGGCCAGCCTTGCCCGGCCAGCTGTTGAGGGACACAGGCCATGGTGCGAACGTTGGCCGTGACGTCCTCACCCTGCGCGCCATCTCCACGCGTGGCGGCCTCCACCAGCTGACCCGCCTCGTAGCGAAGGCTCAATGCCAGGCCATCGATCTTGGGCTCAACCGCATACCGCAGCGGCCGGTGCTCGGCAGACACCAATGCAGACAGGCGGGTATCAAAGCCCCGCAGCGAGGCCTCATCGAAGACATTCTGCAAGGACAGCATCGGCAGCCGATGGGCAACCGTCCGAAACTCCCGACGAACCGGGGCTCCAACGCGCTCAGCGACCGACGGGATAAAACCCGTCGATTCCCCTGGCGCCGTTGCACCAAGCTGCGCCTCCAGGGTCGCAAGCCTCTGCACCATGGCGTCGTACTCCTGGTCGCTGATCTCGGGGTCGTCATCCCGGTGGTAGCGCAGTTGATGGTGGGCCACCTGCTCGGCCAGGCGACGTCGCTCCTCGTCGAGGGCGGCCGTCTCCGAGCCTGCCGTCATTGAAAGAGACTCCGAGCCAATGGACCACCCGCGGGCAGGCCCGCCTGCGACAGCGCCTCGGCCCGTTGCCGAACCTGCTCCCGCACCAAGGTCATCGACTGCTCCGTGAGCACAAGACCGCGGTCATCAACAATCTCTGCACCGATCGCATCCGCAAGGCTTCGCGCGGTCATCCCCATGTCCACGAAGGCCGATTCGGGGTCTTGAACGCGTGGCAAATCCAACAGAAATGACAGCAGCAGCCCCTGGTCGGCGGGCATGGTGCTGAAGACCACCTGCCCCTCGGCATCGAGCATGGAGAAACGACCCTCACCCCGCTGGCTCAGGCCGAGCTGCTGGCAGTACGCCGAGAGGGTCTCGGCCGATGGCGGCTCGTCGGACTGCAGATGAAACATGAGCTGACCGTCGAGATCCAGCAGCTGCGCCTCGGCCTCACGTGCAGGCCGAACCAGGTCTGCAAAGCTCGGGAGTGCGTCGGCGGCCCTCGCAAGGCCCGCGGCCTCCCAGGATTGGATCTGACCCACCATGGCCTCATGATCGTCGAGCGTGAGCCCCCCCTGCCGGGTGGCCAACGGCACCACCAGGCAGCCGGAGAAGTCCGACTCCATCAGGAGTCGGGCCGGCTTGGTGCCAATGCGCGCGGGGCACAGAAGGCCCTTGAGCGATTGCGAGCCCATGGGCTCAAGCCAGACCGACCACTCGAGCCTTGGGTTCGGTGGCAGAAACGGTGTGGGTTGTGCACTGGGCGGTGCCTCGACGACGGGGTCTCTTCGAACAGGTGCGAGCTGGCGAAGACTGCGGCGCTCTCGCCAGTTGAAGACCAGCACGCCGGCCACCACCGCCAGACCGAGCAAGACCAACAGCCACAGCATGGGACTAGGCCGCCTCTTGGACCAAGGCGTTGGCGGACTCGAGGTCGACGGCCACCAGCCTTGAGACGCCCTGCTCCTGCATGGTCACGCCAACAAGGTGCTCCGCCAATCCCATGGCGATCTTGTTGTGGGTGATGAAAATGAATTGCGTCACGGCCGACATTTCTTTGATCAGCCCACAGAGACGCTCGGTGTTCGGGTCATCGAGCGGCGCATCCACCTCATCGAGTAGGCAAAACGGTGCGGGATTCAGCTGGAACAAGGCGAAGACCAGGGCCGTGGCCGTCAGCGCCTTCTCGCCGCCCGAGAGCAGATGAATCGTGGCGTTCTTCTTGCCCGGAGGCTGGGCCATGACCTGCACGCCGCTGTCGAGAATCTCCTCACCGGTGAGGACCAGCCTGGCCTCGCCGCCGCCAAAGAGCCGCGGGAAGAGGTCTGAGAAGTTCTGGTTCACCGTGTCGTAGGTGGACTGAAGAAGCGCTCGGCTTTCTCGGTCGATCTTGCGAATGGCATCCTCGAGTGTTTCCACGGCCGACATTAAGTCTGCCGCCTGCGCATCGAGAAACCCCTTGCGCTCGCGCCCTTGCTCAAGCTCTTGGAGCGCGGCCAGGTTCACTGGGCCCAGGGCTTCGATCTCACGGCCCAGACGATTGATCTCGGTCTGCAGGGTGGAGGGCCTTGGAAGGTCTGGTGGTGGAAGACCATTGGGCCACTGGCCAACAACAGCCTCCAGCGAAATCGACTGATCGGCCGTCTGCTGCTCGATCTGCTCGATCGTGGCCAGGGCGGCCGCACGGGATGCGTCGGCCTGGGAGAGCTGATCGCGGATGGGAATGGCCTGCCGCTCGAGCGAGAGACGATGCTCATCGAGCTGGCGAAGGTTGTGGGCAGCCTCATCGGCCAGGCGACGGGCCTCCTGCAGGGCAGCCTCTCGGGCAACCCGCTCGGATAGCTTGTGCTGAAGCGGGCTCTGGGCCAGGGCCTGCTCAGCAGACGCCTGCTCCAGGGCCAACTGTGCCACTCGCTCGCGCGATTCCTCCTGGCGACGTGCCAGGTCTTCGAGCTGGTCCGCAAGCCGATGCCTGCGTTCCTGATTGGATCGCTCTTGGAGCCGCTGCTCCTGGAGTTCGCGCTCCACCGCCGCACAGGCCGAACGCAGCGAGGCCACCGTCTCCGCACTGCTGGCCTGCGTGGCCACCAGTTGACTCACCTGCGCTTCAAGGCCAGCCAGCAACTCGGACGAGGCGGAGCGCTCAGCCGAGAGTGCCCGAAGACGCTCTGCACAGGTCTCCAAGGCCGTCTGCCGTTCAGTCACGCCTTTGGCGAGGTCTTGCTCGGCCGACGCCAGGCGCGTCTGCTTCTCTTGCAGCCGAACGGCAGCCAGTTCCAATTCATGGGCGCGCGCACGTGCACGGGTCTCTGATTCACCGGCCTGCTGTCGACCCTGACGGGCCGCCGCCAGACGAGCCTCGAGGTCCTTGAGCTGGCGGTCTGCCTCTTGAAAATGAATCTCCGCTGCGCGCTGGGCCCGCTCCAGGGAGGCCACTCGGTCTCTGAGCGCCAGCACATTCACCTGGGTGGCTGCGCTGCCGTCACCCGATGCGCCCGACAAGGTGACATGGTGGCGAGACACCTGATCACCGGACCGGGTCACGAGGGTGAGGCCATCCGGCAGGCTGGCGCGCTGGGCCAGGGCCTCGTCGAGCGACTCCGCCATGACGAGCCCCGCCATCCAATGGCGGGCGGCCAAGGCAGCGGCATCATCGCCGAGCACCACGCTCGCCAACGGCTTCCAAGGGCCGGTGGGCTGGGCTCCTGTAGCGGAGGCAGGCCCTTGGCTGTCGACCAGATGCAAACGCGCGGGCGGCTTGAGACCCGAGAGGACTTGCGAGCCGCCTGCGTGGGGCTCGAGCAAGGCGGCGCCTAGCCGATCGGCGAGCAGGCCACCGATGGCCTCTTGCCAGCCATCGGCCACACGCAGGGCGGACCACAGCCGCCCCACCCGGCCCCAGGCCTGCTGATCGAGCCAAGGGTCGAGCTGTTCATTGGCCTCGAGCTGACGCAACAAATCACGCTGGGCATGGCACTGCGCGGCCGCTGCATCCTGTGCCGCCCTGGCCTGCGTCCAGGCCTGCTGGGCAGCCTCGTGGGCCAGGGCTGCTGTGTCGAGTGCTGACTGCTGGCTGGCCACCGTTGCAGCAGCCTGCTGGGCGAGTGCCTCTGCCTCACGCTGCTGCGCAAGAATAGACGCCAAGGCGGTCGGGTCGAGCCGTTCCATGGACGCCCGCTCCTGCTCCAGTCGCTCGAGCTGTGCCTGCCAGTCGGACTGCTGCCGCTGAAGTTCTTGTTGGCGGGCATCGAGGGCCCGCGCATCGGCCTGGGCCGCTGCAAGCGTGGCCCGAGCCTCGGTGAGCCGGCCCTGCATCGCATCGAGCTCCGCCTCGTCGGGTGCCAGGGCCACACGCGCTGCCTGCGCCTTGGCATCGAGCCGCTCGCAGGCCGACTGAGACTCGACCAGGGCTGCCTGGGCCTCCGCAACCGCCTGCTGAATCTGCTCAGACTCGGCCAGCATGCCCTCTAGGGTGAGGGTCAGGACCTGGATGGCCGCCACCGCCTTGTCTCGACCCTGCACATGGCCGCGGTCTTCCGTTTCCTGGCGGGCAATGTCGGTGTTGATCTCATAGAGGCTCGCCTGGGCAGCCTGGGAGACCGCTTGGGCAGACTCCGCCGCCTGGCGTGCCTCTTCGAGCTGCCGCTCCTGAGAGCGGACGTCTGCCTGGAGGGCCTCGAGCGATGTCAACAGCCGCTGGCGCTCTGCCTCATGGGCCTCCAGGGCCACCTTGGACTCATGCCGACGGATGGCCAGCAGCAGAGACTGTTTGCCCGCGCGCTCCTCGGTCTTTTGTTGGTAGGTTGATGCAATCTCTGCCTGTCCCTCGAGCTGCTCGAGCCGGCCTTGCAGCTCAATGCGAATGTCGTCTACGCGGGAGAGATTCTCTTTGGCATCGGAGAGGCGGTGCTCGGTCTCACGGCGACGCTCGCGGTATTTAGACACGCCAGCGGCCTCTTCGAGGAAGACACGAAGCTCCTCGGGCTTGGATTCAATGACCCTGGAGATCATGCCCTGGCCGATGATGGCGTAGGCCCGGGGGCCAAGGCCCGTGCCCAAGAAAACATCGTAGACATCCTTGCGCCGAACGGCCTGCCCATTGATCTGATAGGCCGACTGACCATCACGAGACAGCACACGCTTGACCGAGAGCTCCGCGAATCGGCCCCAGGGGCCGCCCAGGCGACCCGCACTGTTGTCGAAGATCAGTTCAACGCTGGCCCGACCCGCCGGCTTGCGGGCACCCGAGCCGTTGAAAATGACGTCCTGCATGTTCTCACCGCGCAACTCGGCAGCGCGAGACTCACCCAGGACCCAACGCACGGCGTCGATCACATTGGACTTGCCGCACCCATTGGGGCCGACAATGCCCACCAACTGCCGCGAGACCTGCAGGCTGGTGGGATCGACGAAGGATTTGAAGCCGGAGAGGCGGAGTTGGGTGAGTCGCACGGGTCGTTGGTAGAAGGACGCTGCGCTATAATAGCACTCGACAAGTCGCCCCTAAGTAGCGCCAAAAATCAATAACTTCCTTCTAATTTCTACTAAAAATCAACAACGCACGGCTTTGAGGCCGATTTATGGCAACCCTACCCTCCAAAACCCTCGAGACCTTCCCCAACCCCAAACCCGAACGTCCGTATCACGTTCATTTTGAGGTTCCAGAGTTCACCTGCCTGTGCCCCCTCACAGGCCAGCCCGACTTTGCCCATTTCACCATCGACTACTTCCCAGACCAGCGCAACATCGAGCTCAAGTCACTCAAGCTCTACATGTGGTCCTTTCGCAACCAAGGTGCCTTCCACGAGGCCGTGACCAACCAGATCACCGACGACCTTGTGGCGGCCTGCTCGCCACACTTTTTGCGGCTCACCGCCAAGTGGTACGTGCGCGGTGGCATCTTCACCACCGTCGTGGTGGAGCATCGTGCACCAGGCTGGCAGCCCCCCATCCGGGTCGACCTCGGCGCCCACCCGAGCGAGCCCTCCACCCGAGAACCCTAAGACCAGGAGCATGGACATGACCACCTCTCACGACACACTTGCCAACCTTCTGGATGCCGCATGGGAGAACCGCACCCAGTTCAGTCCAGGCAACTGCCCCGCGGATGTGAAGACAGCAGTCGATACGGTGCTGGCCGGCCTGGATGCCGGCAGCCTTCGAGTGGCCGAGAAGCAGAACGGCCACTGGGTTGTGCACCAATGGGTCAAGAAGGCTGTGCTGCTGAGCTTTCGGCTTGCCGACAACCAGACCGTTCAGGCCGGCGACCTCCAATTCTTCGACAAGGTGGCCACCAAGTTTGAGGGCTGGAGCCCCGAGGCCCTCCAGTCCCTGGGCGTTCGGATCGTGCCGCCCGCAGTGGCCCGCCGCGGCAGCTTCCTCGCGCGAAATGTCATTCTCATGCCAAGCTACGTGAACATTGGCGCCTACGTGGATGAAGGCACCATGGTCGACACCTGGGCCACCGTGGGCTCCTGCGCCCAGATCGGCAAGAACGTCCACCTTTCTGGTGGCGTTGGCATCGGCGGCGTGCTGGAACCGCTGCAGGCCAATCCCACCATCATTGAAGACAACTGCTTCATCGGCGCCCGTTCGGAGGTGGTGGAAGGCGTCATCGTGGAGGAGAACTCGGTGCTCTCGATGGGCGTCTTCATCGGCCAGTCCACCCGCATCTACGACCGGGCCACGGGAGAGATTCACATGGGCCGCGTGCCCTCTGGCAGCGTCGTGGTCCCTGGCAGCCTGCCCTCCGACGACGGCAAGTACAGCCTGGCCTGTGCGGTCATCGTCAAGCGCGTCGATGCGCAGACCCGGGCCAAGACCAGCATCAACGAGCTGCTACGCGCCTAGAAACAAGCATGACCACCCCGCGCGTCCACGGCATTCCCAACTGCGACCAGGTTCGCCAGGCGCGCCGTTGGCTGTCGTCCCACGGGGTGGCATTCGACTTCATCGACCTTCGGAATACGCCTCCGAATGAAGCCCAGCTGCTGGAGTGGCTCAAGCACATTCCTTACGACAGCCTGCTCAACCGGCGAGGATTGACCTGGCGACGCCTGCCAGAACCCAGTCGACAGGCTGTGGTGGACCAAACCACGGCGCTCGAACTCTTGCTACAGCATCCCCTGCTGCTCAAGCGGCCCATTCTGGAATGGGGTGAGCAGCTTGCCGTAGGATTCTCAGAGCCACTCTATGAAAGCCTCTTGACATGCCGGCCTCCGACTCCCGAACCGTTGCCCTTGCCCGAGAACTGATTCGCCGGCCTTCCGTCACCCCGCGAGACGAGGGCTGCTGCGAGCTCATCGCATCCCGTCTCGAGCCCCTGAGCTTCCGAACGGAGATCATGCCCTTTGGTGAGGTGACGAACCTCTGGGCCGTTCGTGAGGGCGGCCTGCCCGGGCCCACCCTGGTGCTTGCGGGCCACACCGATGTGGTGCCACCAGGTCCACTGGAGGCTTGGTCCAGTGGGCCGTTTGACGCGCAGGTTCAGCCGGGCGATGCACTGGTCGGCCGAGGCGCCGCAGACATGAAGTCTTCTCTGGCCGCCTTTGTCACGGCCACCGAGGCCTTCCTCGAGACCCACCCCACCTTTCATGGCCGGCTGGCCTACTTGATCACCTCGGATGAGGAGGGGCCGGCGATCGATGGCACGGTTCAAGTCCTGCGTGAACTGGCCCACCGCGGTGAGCAGCTCAATTACTGCCTGGTGGGTGAGCCCACCTCCAGCCAGCAGCTGGGTGACACCATTAAAAACGGCCGTCGAGGCTCACTGTCCGGACAGCTCACCATCTTCGGCAAGCAGGGCCACATTGCTTACCCCCACCTGGCAGACAACCCCATCCACCGCTTCGCGCCCGCACTGGCCGAACTGGCGAACATTCAGTGGGACGATGGCAACCAGTATTTCCCGCCCACCACCTGGCAGGTCTCGAACATGCAGGCAGGCACGGGTGCCACCAATGTCATTCCAGGCGCATTGAAGGCCTCCTTCAATTTTCGTTTCGGCAGCGTGAGCAGCCCCGACGACCTCAAGGCCCGACTGGAGTCCGTCCTGCACCGTCACGGTCTAAAGTATGAGATCGACTGGAACCTTGGTGGCGACCCCTACCTCACGCCACTCGGTACCCTGTGCGACGCCATGCGCCATGCCATCTCGTCGGTCACAGGGCTTGAGGCCCAGCTCTCCACCACGGGCGGAACCTCCGACGGCCGCTTCATTGCCAAACACTGTCGAGAGGTCATTGAGTTCGGACCACGCAACGCCACGATCCACCAGGTCAATGAGTCGATTGGGGTGTCTGAGATCGACCAGCTGCACGCGGTCTATCAACGCTTCATCGAGCGCCTGCTCATTGAGCTGCCGGCCGCACGGCCACACGACCACCAGGCTGCCTAGCCGTGGCGAGCACGGTCTTGTTGTCGAGCTCGGCTGAGGCGCGGGCCACCAGCCTGCTCACGCTGACCGACTGGATTCGTGCCATTGCATCAGACATGGCCCGCGCCGAAGTGGGACTTGGCCAAGGCGTTCAGTCCCATCTGGACGATGCACGCTGGCTGGTGCTCGGGACGCTCAGGCTGCCGCCCGATGCGCCCGAGGCCCTGGACAACGCGCGACTGCTGCCGGCCGAGCAGCAGCTGCTCTTCGAAGTCGCAGGCAGACGAATTCAAGGGCGCGATCCAACCGCCTATATCCTCGGTGAGGCTTGGCTGCGGGGCCACCGTTTCAAGTCAGACCCACGGGCCATCATTCCGCGATCCCTCATTTCGGAGCTGCTCTGGCCCCCGAACCTTCCCCTGCAGGGCGACCCCACACTGGTGCTCGACCTTTGCACCGGCGGAGGCAGCCTGGCCATCTTGGCTGCCATGGCCTGGCCAGACTGCCGCGTTCAAGCCGTCGACCTCAGCCCGGATGCCCTCGCACTGGCCCGGGAGAACGTGGCCCTCCACGACAAGGCGCAGCGGATCGAGTTGCATGAAGGCAGCCTCTTCGAGCCACTGCAAAAGGGCACCCAGTTCGACCTCATCCTCTGCAACCCGCCCTACGTCCCAACCCGAAAGGTCGACCATGCACCCCTGGAGTTCCAGAGGGAACCCCGCATGGCACTCGAGGCCGGAGACGACGGCATGCGGGTGCTGCGCGACCTGCTCGCCAACCACCAGCGCTGGCTCACCCCTGGCGGCAGCCTCGTGGTGGAGGTGGGCCAAGAGTACGAGGCCACCATGTCACTCTTCGAGGATGAATTTCCGCAGCTCGAGCCCCTCTGGCTCGAGACCATTCAAACCAATGACCACGTCTTCTTGCTCCAAGGAGGTTGCACATGATCACGCTCTACACCTGGCCCACACCCAATGGGAAAAAAGTCTCAATCCTGCTCGAAGAGCTTGGCCTGCCCTATGAGGCGATTGCCGTGGACATCGGTGCTGGTGACCAATTCAAGCCAGACTTTCTGGCCATCAGCCCGAACAACAAGATTCCGGCGCTGGTCGACCCCGATGGACCACAGGGCAAACCCATCTCATTGTTTGAGTCGGGGGCCATCATGCTCTATCTGGCTGGGAAGACAGGCCGCTTCTTGGGCAACTCCGAGCGAGACCGCTATGAGGTGCTCCAGTGGCTGATGTTCCAGATGGGTGGCTTTGGCCCCATGCTCGGGCAGGCCCACCACTTCCGGCTCTACGCCCCCGAGCCCATCGGCTATGCCATCGACCGCTACACCAAGGAGGCCAAGCGTCTCTATGGTGTGCTCGAGACGCGACTGGCCAAGCAGCCCTTCCTGGCTGCGGGGCACTACACCATTGCCGACATCGCCTGCTGGGCCTGGGCGGCCTCTCATGCCAACCAAGGCGTGGACCTTTCAGACTTCCCATCGGTGAAGCGTTGGTTTGACGGCATTGCGGCACGTCCTGCCGTGCCCCGCGGCGTGGCCGTCTTGGCAGATCGGCGACGACCCCTCACCGACGACAAGGCCAAGGCCTTGCTATTTGGCCAGGGCCCCGCTGCGAGCAAGGCCTGATCCGACACCCGGTGGGCGGCACCTCATCCGGACCAGAGCTGCTCTCGATCGAGGCGGCCCTTGCAAGGGTCTCCTCGTTCGACAGCATCCTCGACGCACGCACGCCGGCTGAGTACCAAGAGGACCACATTCCCGGGGCATGCTCTGCACCCGTTCTGACCAATGAGGAGCGTGTGGTCATCGGCACGCAGTACAAGTCTGACTCCTTTGAGGCCAAGCGGCTCGGCGCAGCGAAGATTGCACGCAACGTTGCACGCCTGCTCGAGACTGAACTGGCCAACAAGCCCCGGCAATGGTCGGCCTTGGTCTACTGCTGGCGTGGCGGTAATCGAAGTGGTGCACTGGCCACCATCCTCTCGAAGGTCGGCTGGCGAATTAGCCTGGTCGAGGGCGGCTACAAGGCCTTTCGGCAGCACGTGCTGGCCACCATGCCCTCGCTCGTGGAGGCCCGAACCTTTCGGGTGGTCTGCGGGGTGACGGGCTCCGGCAAGACCCGCTTCCTTGACGCCTTGGCCCGCCAAGGAGCGATCGTGCTCGACCTCGAGAAACTCGCCCAGCATCGAGGCTCACTGCTGGGGGCCATGCCGCAGGCGCCGCAGCCGAGCCAGAAAGCCTTTGAGTCACGCGTCTGGGCTGCGCTTCGGTCACTGCCCGTGGACCAGCCCATCTACGTGGAATCCGAGAGCAAGAAGATTGGGAACGTCCAGGTGCCAGAGGCGCTGATGACCAAGATGCGGGCCAGTGCCTGCGTCGAGGTCTGCCTGGAGACGGAATCGCGTGTCAGCCTGCTCTGCGAGGAATACCAGCACTTTTTCTCGCAGCCCACGCGACTGCTGGAACAGATCGAAAAGCTCCGGCCTCTGGTGGGTGAAGAGATGGCCGAACAATGGCGAGGCCAAGTTCAGGCAGGCGACTGGCGCTCATTGGTGCGTGGCCTCTTAGAGCACCACTACGACCCAAGCTATCGGCGCTCCATCTCTCGAAATTTTCCAGGCCATGCGCAGGCAGTCGCTGTCCGACCCAGCGGCATCACACCAGCGGACTACGACGCGGCTGCTTCAATCCTCTTGGGGAAGCGCTCAACCTCATAACGCTGCTCGAGCTGGCGCAGCCAGACCCGGGTGGCCTGGTCGGCCTCCAGCTGTTGAAGAATGTTAAATGCCGGGCCCACACGCTCACGGGACGCAGGCGCATCGGCCGCCGCCAATTTGGTGGACTCCAGCACCAAGGCCAGCACGCCCTCACCGCCGAGATCCACCTGAGCTGGGCGACCCACGCGGAGGGAATCTGAAAAGAGGGTGATGAGCACCGAACGGGCCTGAGGCAGTTGCTCCGACACGCCGAGCGACTTGAGGGCGGCCCTTGGATCGGCCCGGGCCACCGACAGCAGCGTGGCCTGGGACCGCTCCGCCGCGTTGGCCGACCATTGACGGGCAGCCTCCTGCGCCATGCTCTGGGCCTGGTTGGCTTCGAGTGCGCGACGGATGGGTGCAGCCACCTGCGCCAACGGCAGCAGCGCGGCGGGCGCATGACGCACCACACGTGCACTGGCGAAGAGGCCGCGTCGGATTTCCACCGACTCGGTGTTGCGTCGGTCGATAAGGGCATCGGCCTTGAAGAGCTGATCGATGAGCTTGGGCGACAGCAGGGCCGCACGTGCATCTGGGCTCAGGCCGGCAGGCAAGGCGCCATCGCGGCTCACACCCTTTACCGTGAGAAGTCCAAGGCCGAACCGCTTGGCCGCGGGCTCGAGCGTGTCGCTCTGCTCGTAGACCAGATTGGCGAAGGCCTCGACATCGCCTGCCGAGCGATCGCCCGAGAGCAATGCCAATTCAATGTCCACGACCTCTTGGGACTGGTACCGCTGGGGATTGCGCTCGTACTCCTGACGAATGTCGTCATCAGAAACCGTTGCCTTGGCCAAGAACGCCTCTGGCCGGAATCGCCTGGCGCGTACCTGCCGAACCTCGGTCTCGGCCCTGGCCAGGTGGCGGGCAAACTGACGCGAGGCGATGGTCGACTCCGCCAGCATGCGGGGCAAGACCTCGGCGGCCAGATCGCGACGCAGGCCCTGCTCAAACGACTCCGAGGTGAGGCCTCTGTCCTTGAGGAAGGCCTGGGCCTTTGGAAGACTGAAGACGCCGTTCTCCTGGAATTCGGGGATGCTGGAGATGAGATCTTTCAGGGCCTGGTCGGACACACCCAGGCGGGCATCGGCAGCCGCCTGCTCAATGAGAGCTCGGGTGATCATCTGCTCAAGTGTGGCCGAGCGCGCCTCTGGGCTGTTGAGCAAGTCTGCAGGCACCTGCCCCCCAAACTGCGCCGACATTTGCTCAATGGAGCGACGATGGGCGTTCTCCCAGGCGGCCTTGTCAATCTGTTGGCCGTTGACGGTCGCCACAGCATTCGCGCCCGCATTCGGCGAGACCATGTCCCAAGCGCCCACCACCACAAACGAGGGGACGATGAACAGCAGCAAGACGAACTGCAGCAGACGTCTGTTGGAGCGAATGAATTCAAGCATGGGGAGGGAAAAAGTGGCGGAGCGGACGGGACTCGAACCCGCGACCCCCGGCGTGACAGGCCGGTATTCTAACCGACTGAACTACCGCTCCGCGTGAAACAAACCGATATTCTACCCTAGTCGACCGCATCACTGGTGGGTGCTGAGAGGCTCGAACTCCCGACCTACGCCTTGTAAGGGCGCCGCTCTACCAACTGAGCTAAGCACCC
>JBEARM010000039.1:0-12357 GCA_041163175.1 Pseudomonadota bacterium
ATTGCCATTGGGTATCCAGACCTCGTGAGCATCGCCACCACCACCCTGAACCAGTCGGGGCGGGCGGTGGAGGCCATCTCCATCATCATGGCCGTTTACCTCAGCCTGTCCCTGCTGACATCGTTTCTCATGAATCGGTTCGAGCAGGCTACGCGCCTCAAGGAGCGCTGAGGTGTCCGAGACCGTTCAGGCCCTCTTCAAAGGAAGGCTCAATACAGCCATCACCCTGAGCCTTCTGGTGATGTTTGTCTGGCTGGGCAGCGCCCTGCTGCCGTGGGGTCTTTTCAATGCCGTTTTCACCGTCGACCTCAATGCCTGCCGAGAGGCGCGCGGGGAGGGCGCCTGCTGGGGCGTTGTGGGCGAGAAGTGGAAGCTCATCATCTTCGGGCGCTACCCCTTTGAAGAAGCCTGGCGACCGGTGGTGGCCAGTGTGCTGATGGTCGGTGCCTGCATTGCCATCTGCCAACGGCAGCTCTGGCGGCCCTCCACCTTTATTGCGGCAGGCCTGGTGCTGGTGGGCTCGGTGGCACTCATGATCGGGGGGTTCGCGGGCCTCAGTTACGTTCCGACCGAGCGGCTGGGGGGGCTGGCCCTGACCCTCTTGCTGGCCATCCTTGGGAATATTCTGTCTCTCCCCTTGGCCGTGCTGCTGGCCCTGGGCCGAACATCCGATCTCCCATTCATTCGGGCGGTCTGCACCAGCTTCATCGAGATCATTCGTGGTGTGCCGCTCATCACGGTGCTCTTCATGGCGAGCTTCATGTTTCCCTTGTTCATGCCGAGCGGTACCAACCCCGATGTGCTCTTGCGTGTGGCCGCAGGCCTCATTATTTTCAGTGCGGCCTATCAGGCCGAGGTCATTCGTGGGGGCATCAACAGCGTGCCCAAGGGCCAGATTGAGGCCGCCCAGGCACTCGGCATGGGCTACTGGCTGATTCAAACCCGCATTGTTCTGCCGCAGGCCTTCCGGGTGGTGGTGCCGCCCCTGGTCAACAGCTTTATTGCCATCTTCAAGGACACCTCGCTGGTCACCATTGTGAGCATGTACGAGCTTTTTGGAAGCCTGCGCCTGGCCCTCGGAGACCCAGAGTGGCGCGCCTTCTACATTGAGGGCTTCATCTTTGTTGCCCTGATCTACTGGGTTTTCTGCAGTGCCATGAGCAGCTATGCCCGTGGGCTCGAACGCGACTTTGCTGCTGCCCGACGTTAAAGGAGTGAATGCACCATGGCCATGATCCAGTTCGAAAGCGTCTCCAAGTGGTACGGCAGCTTTCAGGTCTTAAACGATGTCAACTTGGAGGTTCAGAACGGCGAGAAGATCGTGGTCTGTGGGCCTTCCGGCAGCGGCAAGTCGACGCTCATTCGTTGCGTCAATGCGCTTGAGCCCTACCAGAAGGGCCGCATCACGGTGGCGGGCACCGAGCTGACCACCGACCTGAAGTCGATCAACCAGGTACGGGCCCGTGTGGGCATGGTCTTTCAGAGCTTTAATCTGTTCCCACACATTTCGGTGCTCGAGAACCTAACCCTTGCGCCCATCAAGGTGCGGGGCGTGGCAGAGGATGAGGCCAAGCGTGAGGCCATGGTTCAGTTGGAGCGGGTCAAGATCGCCGAGCAGGCCGAGAAATATCCGGGCCAACTCTCGGGCGGGCAGCAGCAGCGTGTTGCGATCGCCCGCGCCTTGTGCATGAAGCCCGATGTGCTCCTCTTCGATGAGCCCACCAGTGCACTCGACCCGGAGATGGTGAAGGAGGTGCTCGATGTCATGGTGGCCCTGGCCGAGCAGGGAACCACCATGATCTGCGTTACCCATGAGATGGGATTTGCACGAGAGGTGGCCGATCGGGTCATCTTCATGGATGCAGGAAAGATCGTGGAACAGGCCCCCCCAGAGGTCTTCTTCAATTCACCGCAGCATCCGCGGGCCATCGACTTCCTCAGCAAGATACTCGCGCACTGAGGCAGCGGGTCTGGCCCAGCGCCGTGCGGCTGCTCGGCCAAGGCCGCACCGGCCTGCAGGCTACAATTTTGATTTGATCCCGAGGACCACGACATGTCTCATCGAATCGCAGCCATCCCCGGTGATGGCATCGGCAAAGAGGTTGTGCCAGAGGGCCTGAGGGTCATCGAGGCCGCAGCGCGGCGCTTCAATATTTCGCTCAAGATCGACCACTTCGACTTTGCCTGCTGCGATTACTACCTGCAGCACGGCGAGATGATGCCGGCCGACTGGAAGGCGCGGATCGGTGGTCACGACGCCATCTTTTATGGCGCTGCGGGCTGGCCAGCAGCGGTACCCGATCACATCTCACTCTGGGGATCTCTCATCAAGTTTCGTCGGGAGTTCGACCAGTATGTGAACCTGCGGCCCGTTCGACTGATGCCCGGTGTTCCCTGCCCGCTGGTGGGCCGCGAGCCCGGTGACATCGACTTCTATGTCGTGCGTGAGAACACAGAGGGTGAGTATTCGGCCGTGGGCGGCACCATGTTTGCGGGCACGGACCGCGAGGTGGTGGTGCAGGAGTCGGTCTTCAGTCGTTTCGGCACCGATCGGGTTTTGAAGTTCGCATTCGACCTGGCCCAACGACGGCCCAAGAGGCATCTCACGGCTGCTACGAAATCAAACGGCATCGCCATCACCATGCCCTATTGGGACACCCGGGTGGAGGAGATGGCCAAGCATTACCCCGACGTGAAGCACGACAAGTACCACATCGATATTCTCTCGGCCCACTTTGTTCTTCACCCCGACTGGTTCGACGTGGTGGTGGCCAGCAACCTTTTTGGCGACATCTTGTCGGACCTCGGCCCGGCCTGCACCGGCACCATCGGCATCGCACCGTCCGGCAACCTCAATCCGGAGCGTCGTTTCCCGTCGCTCTTCGAGCCGGTGCATGGGTCGGCGCCGGACATCTACGGCAAGGGCATCGCCAACCCCATTGGCCAGATCTGGTCTGGCGCGATGATGCTGGAGTTCCTCGGCCATGCCGATGCGCACGATGCAATTCTTCGGGCCATTGAAGATGTGCTGCGCAGTGGCCCCAAGACCCGAGACCTCGGCGGCCAGGCCGACACGGTCACCGTGGGCAAGGCGATTGCCGATCGGGTCTCCCAGGCATGAGCACGTCCCGGGACTGGTCTGGCCTGCTGCGGCAGAGCTACGAGGCAGCGGTGGCCGCCGCAGACCCCATGAAGATCGTGGCAGCACACCTGCCCCGCCCACCGGCTGGCAAGACCTTGGTGGTCGGCGCAGGCAAGGCAGCAGCCTCGATGGCTGCGGCCGTGGAGGCCGCCTGGCCTGCTGATGCCCCGCTGGAGGGCGTGATCATCACTCGGTATGCCCATGGCCTGCCGCTTCAACGCATCCGCTGTGTGGAGGCGGGTCATCCCGTGCCCGACACGGCCGGCGAGGCAGCAGCCGAGGAGATTCTCGAGCGAGTCTCGGCCCTGGGCCCAGACGATGCCCTTATTGCACTGGTCTCTGGAGGTGGCTCGAGCCTGCTCTCGCTGCCAGCCGAGGGCATCTCGATGGCCGACCTCAAGCAACTCACCCAAGACCTCCTTCGCAGTGGTGCACCGATCACCGACATGAACATTGTGCGCAAGCACCTCTCCCGAATTCAGGGTGGGCGTCTGGCCTTGGCTTCTCGCGCACCGGTCTGGGCCCTGGTGATCTCTGATGTGGTGGGCGATGACCCCTCGGCCATTGCCTCGGGTCCCTGTTCGGCGGATGCGTCCACCTATCAAGAGTCAATCGACATTTTGGCCCGCTGGGGTGTCACGGCCCCTGGGGCCATCCAGGCCCACCTGCAGGCCGGCCTGGCCGGGCAGGTGCCGGAAACGCCCAAGCCTGGAGACGCACGACTCTCGCATGTCACCACCTGCCTGATTGCCACTGCTCGGCAGAGCCTGGCGGCCGCCGGTGAGGTCTTTCGTGCTGCAGGTGTGCTGCCGGTTCTCTTGGGCGATTCGGTCACTGGCGAGGCACGAGATGTGGCCCAGGGCCTGGCCTCCTGGGTGCGGGAGATCGCAGAGGGCCGCGACGCCCTGGTTCAAAAACCCGTGGCCCTCATCTCCGGCGGGGAGTGCACGGTGACGGTTCGTGGCCAGGGTCGCGGCGGGCGATGTGCAGAGTATTTGTTGTCGATGGCCTTGTCGGTCGACAGCCTGGGCGTGGCCCATGCCGTTCATGGCATCGCAGCAGACACCGATGGCATCGACGGCTCGAGCCCGCATGCGGGGGTGCTGCTGTCTCCCCAGACACTCGCCGAGGCACAGGCCCGGGGGGTCTCTGCGCGGGCCGCCCTGGATCGAAACGATTCCCTGGCGGTCTTTGAGCCGTTGGGCCAGGTGATCACAACCGGCCCGACCCTCACGAATGTCAATGACTACCGGGCCATCCTGATCACATGACGACGCAACTGGTCATCGATCGCCCGGACGACTGGCATGTTCATTTTCGGGATGCCGAGGTGCTTGGCGATGTGGTGGGTGCCACGGCCCGTCAGTTTGGCCGTGCGCTGGTCATGCCCAACCTCAAGCCTCCGGTGGTCACGGCAGAGATGGCCGTGGCCTACCGCAGCCGCATTCTGGCCAGCCTGCCTCAAGGGCTGACCTTCGAACCATGGATGACCCTCTACCTCACCGACCACACGAGCCCAGAGACCGTGCGCGCGGCCAAGGACAGCGGCGTGGTGCTGGCCTTCAAGCTCTATCCGGCCGGGGCCACCACCAATTCAGACTCCGGCGTGACCGATCTGCGTCACTGCCAAGCGGCCCTGGCCGAGATGGAGCGGCTGGGCGTGGTCCTGTGCCTGCATGGTGAGGTCACCGGGCAGCATGACGATGTCTTCGACCGAGAGGCCTTGTTCATCGATCGCATTCTGGAACCGATGCGTCGAGATTTCCCTGGCCTGCGGCTCGTCTTCGAGCACATCACCACGGCCGAGGCGGCCGACTATGTGCGCCAGGCCAGTGGCGACATTGCGGCCACCATCACGCCGCAGCACCTGTTGCTGAACCGCAACAGCTTGTTTCACGGGGGGCTTCGGCCACACCTCTATTGCCTGCCGGTGCTCAAGCGAGAGCACCACCGTGAGGCCCTCTTGAAGGTGGCCACCAGTGGCAATCCGCGTTTCTTCTTGGGCACTGATACGGCCCCGCACGCCAGGCACCTGAAGGAGTCCGACTGCGGCTGCGCAGGCTGTTTCTCAGCCCTCACGGCCTTGGAGTTCTACGCGGGCATTTTTGAGTCCCAGGCTGCCCTCGATCGGCTCGAAGCATTTGCGAGCCATCACGGTGCTGATTTCTATGGCCTTCCCCGCTCGACGCAGAAGGTGATCTTGAGACGAGAGCCGCAGGTTGTGCCCAGGCGCTATCGCTTCGGAGGCGACGAGGTGGTGCCCCTGCTGGGGGGCGAGACGATCGACTGGACCTTTCAAGGGATCGTGCCCTCGGCCGCCTAAGGCCGCTATCATGGCCGTGGGAAGTGGGTTGGGCGACCGCTGCTGGCTTGCCAGGAGAGGAAGGTCCGGACTCCGCAGGAAAGGGTGACGGCTAACGGCCGTACGCAGCAAGTGGGCACCTGCCCACCCAAGGCGAGGAATAGGGCCACAGAGACGAGTAACCGTTGGCAACAATGGGGACGTGAAACGCGGCAACCTCCACCCGGAGCAACACCAAGTAGGCGCACGACGGGCCCTCGGGCCCCGAAAGGGTGTTCCGCCTCATGTGCGCGGGTCGGTGGCTTGAGCCCTTCAGCAATGAAGGGCCTAGATGGATGGTCGCCATAGGGTGGGCCCATGGCCTGCCCCGTAACAGAATCCGGCCTACAGACCCGCTTCCCTTTTATCCCGCATGCTGCATGCTGGCTTGACCCCGTTTGGCCTTTTCCCTAAAGTGGGAAATCGTGTGAAAAAGTGCATATTTGTGGGGATTTGTCCCTGCGTCTGGCATGTCACGCCCAAACAGGGGGGCTTTCTTGAATCAGCAGTTCGTCGGAATCACAGCATTGAGCCTGGATGCCAAGGGGCGGATGACCGTTCCCACGCGGCATCGTGAGGCGCTGCTGGCCGACGCGGGCGGTGAGTTGGTGCTCATGGAGAGTGACAACGGCTGCCTCTTGTTGATGACCCCCAGCCTCTGGCTGCAGCGGGTCAACGGGCTCACCGATGACGAGTCTGATGATGAGCGCCGTCGGTTCTGGATGGGACTGAGTGATCGCCCCGAGATTGATTCGGCTGGCCGCGTACTCATCAACCCCGTGCTGCGGGAGGGGGCTGGCATCAGTCGCGAGGTCATGCTCCTCGGGGTGGGCCCGCACTTTGAAATCTGGGATGCAGGCCGGCTCTCGGCCCACAAGGAAGCGGTGCGCTCGCGCAAATTGAAGGGGGCCGCGTGATTGGGCCAGACCAATCCGGTGCAGGCCTCGCACCACCAGCCCGTCATGCTCGAGGAGAGCTTGGAGGGGCTGCAGATCAGACCGGATGGCACCTATGTCGACCTGACCTTCGGTCGCGGTGGCCACAGTCGAGGGCTGCTCGCCAGGCTTGGGCCATCGGGGCGGCTCGTGGCATTTGACCGAGACCCTGATGCGGTGGCCGCCGGCCAGGTCATCCAAGACCCTCGCTTCACCCTCTGCCACGCCCCCTTCTCATCCTTGGCGCCGACGCTCGACAAGCTCGGCCTCTCGCAGGTGGATGGCCTGCTCGCAGACCTGGGGGTGTCCTCGCCGCAACTGGATGAGGCAGACCGTGGATTTAGTTTCATGCGCGACGGGCCACTCGACATGCGGATGGACCCAACCATGGGCCCGACAGCAGCCCAGTGGCTTGCCTTGGTGGATCCCGATGACCTAGAGGAGGTGCTGAAAGAAGATGGCGACGAACGGTATTCTGGCCCGATTGCGCGGGCGATTGTGTCTCGCCGCGAGGCGGCAGCTCGAGGGCAAGCCGAGCCCTTGCTTCGAACGGGTGAACTCGCACAACTCGTGGCGCAGGTCTATGCGAAGAAGGGCGCTCGTGCGCAGCCCGGCCACCATCCGGCCACTCGCACCTTTCAGGCTATACGGATTCATCTCAATCGGGAGCTCGACGAACTGGAGACGCTCCTCGCGTCAGCGCCCAGCGTGCTGCGCGCGGGTGGGCGTCTCGCGATCATCAGCTTTCACTCGCTAGAAGATCGTCGTGTCAAGCAGGCGGGCCGGCCTGCACAGCCGAAGCGCACGGCCGACATGACCCGTGCACGGTATGCCCTCTTGCGCGATGCGCAGGTACCCCAGGCGTCTGCCCTGCGGGAGGTCGCTCGGTGTCGTGCGACGGCGCAGGAGTGTGCGACAAACCCGAGGGCTCGCAGCGCGGTGCTCCGAATCATGGAGCGGGCGGCATGACCGGCCGAATTCTGCTCCTCGGCATTTTGCTGGTGGCCTCCGCCTTGTCCTTGGTGCATGCCCGCTACCAGGAGCGCCGGCTCTACGCACAAATGGAGCGACTCGATCGCCTGGGCCAGCAGCTGCAGTCCGACATCGAAACCCTGGCGGTTCAGCGGGCAGCCCTGGGGGTGCCCGCGCGAATCGATGGCCTGGTTCGAGACCGCCTTGGCATGGTGCCGATTCGTCCGGCCGACACCCGTGAGTTTCGGCCGCAGGGGGCGCGTTGAACGCCAAGCCCAACTCCATCCTGACCTGGCGGGCCACCGCGTGGCGAAGTCGGCTTGTGCTGATTGGGCTCATGGGGGCCTTTGGGGCGGTGCTGGTGAAGGCATTTGTCTTGCAGCACCTGAATGTGGAGGAGTGGCAACGCCGGGCTGAGAACCGTTACGAGCGTGTGAGGGACATCCCAGCCGCCCGTGGTCGGCTGCTGGACCGCCATGGCCAGGCGTTGGCCGTGAGCATTCCTGAGTATCGGCTGGGCGTGGTGCGGTCTCAGATCAAGCCTCAGCATCCCCGCATGCCCGAGTTGGCGAGACTGCTGGGCCTGAGCGAGCCTGCCCTCCAGAAGAAGCTGCAGGCCAACAAGAAATACTTCTACCTTGCCTCGGGCCTGGACCTCGAGAAGGCGGACCGGATCCGCCAACTGCGCATGCCTGGCCTCGACCTGGAGCAAGAGTTTCGTCGTCACTACCCTTATGCGGAAAGCTTTGCCAATTTAATCGGCTTTACGGATGCAGAGGACCGAGGTCAGGAGGGCGTAGAGCGCGCCTTTGATGATGCGCTCAAAGGCCGTGCAGGCACCGAGCGTGTCCTGGTGGACCGACGCAATCAGGTGGTGGGTCAGCGACAGTCACGGTCGGCCGCTCCAGGTGAGGATGTGCGTCTGTCGGTTGATGCCGGCATTCAGTCGATTGCACACCGTGCAGTTCAAGATGCCATGACACGGCACCAGGCCAAGGCTGCTGCTGCCGTCGTGATTGATGCGCGAACGGGCGAACTCCTGGCCATGGCCAATGCCCCGTCCTTCGATCCCAACCAGCGCCAACGGCTCGATCCCGCCCACGTTCGGAATCGATCCGTGACCGACAGCTTTGAGCCTGGCTCGACCCTCAAGCCATTCTCGATTGCCACCGCCATGGATGCAGGCCTTGTTCGTCCTTCCAGTGTGCTGCCCACGGCCGCAGGGTTCATGACCATCTCAGGCAGGACCATCCGCGACACCAAGAAGCTCGGCCCCTTGAGCGTGAGCGAGATCCTTGAGAAATCGAGCAATGTGGGAACGGCACAGATTGCCCTGCGCCTGCCGGCCCAGACGCTTTATGAGCGTTATCGACTCGCGGGCTTTGGAAGCCCCGTTCCCATTCAATTGCCCGGGACGATCTCCGGCCGACTACGGCCTTGGCAGTCATGGGTGGCCATCGATCAGGCCACCATGTCCTACGGCCATGGGATCTCTGTGTCCTTGCTGCAATTGGCTCGGGCCTACACCGTCTTCGCTCGGGATGGCGATCTCGCACCACTGAGCATCACGCCGGTCGATGGCCCGGTGGTCGGCGACCCCGTCTTCTCGAGTCAGACGACGGCCCAGATGCGTCAAATGCTCGAGCGCGCCACGGGGCCTGAGGGCACGGCACCTCGCTCACGCGTGCAGGGTTTTCGGGTGGCCGGCAAAACAGGAACGGCACACAAGCCTGAGCGCGGCGGCTATGCGAAAAACCGGTACATCTCCTCCTTCGCGGGCTTCGTGCCGGCCGATGCACCGCGCGTGGTGATCGCCGTCATGGTCGATGAGCCCACGGCAGGGGGCTACTTCGGCGGCGAGGTGGCAGCCCCGATCTTTGCAGAGATCGCGGCCGAGAGCCTTCGCCGCATGCAGATGTCACCAGACCCCTCGATTCGAATTCTTCCAGACCTCCTGCGGGTCGCCGAGGGCGCGCGTTGATGACCCAGGCGGTGGATCAGCAGGCCATGGCACTCGGTGTGCGACTGCGTGAGCAGTCGCCGGGTGGCCGTCTGCTGGCCAACACCAGCATGCTCACGCCCTTGGACTGGTATGTGCTGCGGCCTGGCCAGCGGCATGGCCTTCACGTCCTTTTGGAGGCCGCGGAATCTCGACAGCCATTTGGCCTGGTCTATGACTCGGCCCATGCGCCGGCGGTCGCCACCTGGCTTGAAGGTCGGCCTTCCTCCGACTGGGCCCCACACCACGTGACCCTCGATGACCTCGCGGCCCGCAGTGGCTGGCTCGCCAGTGGGTTTCATGGCGATCCCTCCTCGGCCATGGGCCTGGTGGCCATCACGGGCACCAATGGAAAGTCGTCGGTGGTGCATGGACTGGCAGAGGGCCTGGCGCGGCTGGGCCTGTCCTCGGCCAGCATTGGCACGCTTGGCGTCACCCGATTCGAGCCGAGCGCATCGGCCTCTCCGGCCCCCGCGCAGCAGCAGGTCATGCAGGGCCCTGGCCTCACGTCTCTGGAGGCGGTCGATCTTCAAGAGGTGCTTGCAAGGCTGAGAGATCTCGGTGTGACCTGGGTCTTTCTGGAGGCGAGCTCCATTGGACTCGTTCAAGGCCGACTCGCGGGCTGTCGACTGCGAGCCGCAGGTGTCACCAATCTCAGCCATGAGCACCTGGACATTCACGGCACCATGACCGCCTATGCCGAGGCCAAGGCCTTGCTCATGCGCCTGCCGGGCGTCTCATCGGTGGTGGCCATGGAGCCACTCCGGCTCGCCACGGACGCGCCGAGACAGATTCTGGCCCAGGCCATTTCGCAGGCGCCATCCGTGACATGGGTTGGCTGCACCAAAGATTCACAGGCAGCCCAGACCTTGGTGGCCGAGTCAGTGGATGAAGCCGGACTGCACTGCCGTTGGACGGTGGCTGGCACGTCCACCCCACTGGTGATTCCCACCTGGGGCACGCACAACCTTGAGAATGCAGGCCTCATGGGGGGGCTGATGCTGTCGCTGGGCTGGTCCATGGCCGAGGCGATTCAGGTCCTCGAGGGGCTGGACCTACCCCCTGGACGACTCGAGCCCGTTCGCATTGAGGACGACCAAGCAAGGCCCATGGTTCTGATCGATTACGCGCACACGCCAGAGGCCCTCTCGGTGCTGCTGGACGCCATGCGCCCGCTGGCCCAGGCCCGAGCGGGGCGGCTGCTTGTGCTGTTTGGCTGCGGTGGCGATCGAGACCGAACCAAGCGTCCATTGATGGGTGCTGCCGCCACCGAGGCAGCCGACCTGGTGATGCTCACGGCCGACAATTCCCGCTCAGAGGCTACGGCGGACATTCTTCAAGACATTCTGGCGGGTGTTCCCGCGGGTCAGCGGCTGAAGGTCCATTCGTGCGAAGACCGGCGAGAGGCGATCGCCCAACTCCTGGACCATGCAAGGCCGGCTGACATTGTGCTGCTCTGTGGAAAGGGTCACGAGAAGACTCAGGTGCTGCAGGGTCAGACCCTGCCCTTTGACGAGTCGGCTGTGGCCACGGCCGCCCTCCGGGCCTGGCGTGCACCATGGCCACTGACTGACCTTTTGACAGCCCTGACAGAGGCGGGCCTCACGACCGCACGATGGCTGGTACCACCGGATGCGGCCGACGCAGCCATGGTGGGCGTCTCGATCGACAGCCGAAAATTTCCTGTGGGTGCCTTGTTTGTCGCCATCGCAGGTGAGCGCTTTGACGGCCACGACTTTCTGGACGCCGTGGCGGCCCAAGGTGCCGTTGCGGCGGTGGTGGCTCATCCACCAGCGAATCCACCCAAGGGCCTGCCCTTGTTGCTTGTGCCCGATACCGTGGCCGCCCTGGGCGCGCTGGCGGCTGCCTGGCGCCGGGCCTGGCCTGGTCGGCTGGTTGCCGTGACGGGCTCGAACGGCAAGACCACGGTCAAAGAGATGATCGCCGCAGTGATGCGGGCTGCTGTGGGGCCCTCGGCAAGCTGGGCCACACCGGGAAACTTGAACAATGAGATCGGCCTTCCATTGAGCCTTTTGGGGCTTAGGTCTCGGCATCAGCTGGCGGTGGTGGAGATCGGCATGAACCATCCCGGCGAGATTGCCGCCCTTGCCGCCATGGCGGCCCCGGAGGTTGCGGTGGTGACCAATGCCCAGCGCGAGCACCAGGAGTTCATGGGCAGCGTGGCCGCCTGCGCCCAAGAAAACGGCATGGTCTTTAAGGCCATGGCCTGCGGTGCGGTGGCGGTGGTGCCTCGCGACCCTGACCATGAGGCCATTTGGCGGGAGCAGACGCGGGCGCAGCGTCTCATTCGATTTGGCCTGACCGATGATGCCGCAGACCCAGAGACCGACTGCGACCTCGAGATGCTGGCCAACCCCACGAGCCTTGCCCCTGTGGCCTTCTCCTTGTCTCGGCTGAGTGCGGACCATGGTTGCCATGTGCTCCATGGCATTCAGGTGGCAGGTTTTGGTGCACACCTGGCGCGAAACGCTGCGGCTGCCGCCGCGGTGGGCGTGGCCTTGGGCCTCTCCGATGCGCAGATCACGGAGGGGCTTTCCGCATTCGAAGTCGTGCGCGGCCGGGGGCGTGTGCTGCCGCTGCCGGGCGGTGGCAGTCTCATTGACGACAGTTACAACGCCAACCCTGACTCGGTTCGGGCCGCCATGCTGGCCCTGGCTGCTGCCAGCCGGCCTGTGGCCATGGCCTTGGGCGACATGGGTGAGGTGGGTGAGAACGGCCCCGCCTTTCACGATGAAGTGCTTGCCTATGCAAAGGCCTTGGGTATTGACCGTCTCTTCCTCTGGGGCGAGGCGATGCAGTCCGCGGGCCGCCGGGCCGGGCTGCCAGCGTCGCCAGACACCTTTGAGGATTGGCTCGCAGGCGTCTCGGACTGGGTCCGATGCCAGCAGGCCAATGGCCTGGCCCCCACAGTCTGGGTCAAGGGCTCACGCTTCATGCGCATGGAACG
>JBEARM010000040.1:0-21204 GCA_041163175.1 Pseudomonadota bacterium
CCCTTCAAGTAATTCTTGACCACGTAGTTCCAGACGAGGTCGTTGGGTCGCAGGAACGAGAAGGTCGTGGCCAGTTCCTGGCCGGGCAGAATACCTCCCTTGCCCAGGGAGGCCTCGCGCGAGCGGACATGCTCTTCATTGATGAAGATGTCGAGCACGCCGGTGTTGTCGAAATCGACGAGGGTGGTCATGAGGGTGAGCGAGTGAACCGGGCTCTCCCCCCGAGCCGCCAGAACCGCCAGGGCGGTGACGGTCATGGTGCCGCCCACACAGAAGCCCAGCACATTGAGGTCCTCGCTGCCAGCGATCTCGTTGGAGGCCTCGATGGCCTTCAGAATGCCGTTCTCGACGTAGTCGTCCCAGCGCAGCTGGCCCTGGTCTGGACCGGGGTTGCGCCAAGAGATGAGGAAGACCGTGTTGCCCTGGTCGACCGCAAATTTCACCAGGGAGCTCTCAGGCTGGAGGTCCATGATGTAGAACTTATTGATGGATGGCGGCACCAGCAGCAAGGGGCGGCTGCCCACCTTCGGTGTGCTGGGTGCGTACTGAATGAGCTGGAAGACCTCGTTCTCGAAGACCACCGAGCCGGGTGTGGTGGCCAGATTCTTGCCGAGTTCGAAGACGGATTCATCGGTTTGGGAGATGCGGCCCTTGTTCATGTCACGCAGCAGGTGCTCGATGCCCGCCCGAAGGCTCTCGCCCTTGGTGTCGAGCATCTTTTGCTGGGCCTCTGGGTTGGTGGCCAGGTAATTGGCAGGCGAGGTGGCATCGACCCACTGCTGCACCATGAACTTGAGCTTTTGCTGCGCCTTGGGCTCCATGTCGAGGGCATCGGTCATGGCCATCAGGGCCTCTGAATTCAATAAATAGAGGGCCGCCATGGCCGAGAACGGCGGGTTGTTGAGCCACGCATTACCAGCAAAGCGGCGGTCCGTCCCGGCGACCTTGCCAGCCTCCTCTGGAGAGGTCATGAGGGCCGAGAGCCGCTGGAAATAATCTTGTTGGATGGCTTGCAGTCGATCGTTGATCGGCTTGAAGGCGGGCTCGTTCATTCTCACTACTCTCCCTCTGTTGGGTGACTTGGCTTCACCTTTTCCTTATGTCACCCCATTGTGCGCGGCACTGCGGCGGAAATCAAATGCCTGTGCACCAGATTGCAGCAGCGAAACGGCCGCATTTTGGCTGCCGTCTGAAGGAGAAAAATCGGTCCGGGGTCGAGGCCGTGCATCGCCCATCCGCGAGCACGCGGAGCGACACCCCAGTTGCCCTCTCCCATCGCCCCAGGCGGTCTCGGGCCAGGCCATGCAGGTCTGCAAAAAAGTGTCCTGGGCGACCGATGGCAAAGCGGCCAGCGTCTTTCGGGAACGCGGCCAGCACGTCTGCCCCGACCTCAAATGCGGAAGGGCCGATTGCCGGACCCAGCCACACCCGAAAGCCTTGCGGGCCCGAGGACTGCTGCACTGCGGCCTGCCACATGGCCTCTAAAAGATTCTCGATCACGCCGGCGGCCAGCCCTCGCCAGCCCGCATGGGCAGCGCCCACGAGGGCAAGCCGCTCGTGGCTCACCAGCACGGGAATGCAGTCGGCCGTCATGATGGTGCAGGCCAGCCCCAGCTGCTGGGTCCAGACGGCATCGCATTCCAGTTGGTCATCTGGCGCATCGCCCGTGAGGGCTACTACGCGATGTCCATGCACCTGACGAAGCCACACGGGGCGAGCACCAATGGCCTCCGCGAAGGCCAGACGGTTTTGCCGAACGGCAGCGGGATCGTCGCCCACATGGCTGCCAAGGTTGAAGCCCATGGGCCCCTCGCCCCGTTGGCTCAAGGCTGCCTGCACACCCGCTGGGAATCCGGCAATGGGATCAATCATGGACAAGCACCAAGTCGTCTAGGGATATCCCGACGGCCGCCACCAGGTCCTGAAAATCAGCAGGTGGGGCCGCCTGAACGAGGACGGCGTCTCCCGTGACGGGATGGTCAAACCGCAGGCTCGCAGCATGCAGGGCCTGCCGAGCCCAACCGCCCGGCAGTGAGAGCCTCGGCGCGGCCTGACGATAGGTCTGGTCGCCCAGAATGGGCAGCCCGATGGACTGCAGGTGCACCCGAATCTGGTGTGTTCGCCCCGTCTCGAGCCGGCATTCGATAAGCGACACCGCCTTGTTCTCCCAGAGGCCTACAGCCTTGGGCTGCAGGTGGGTCGTGGCAGGCTTGCCCTGCGGCTCCGGCAGCACGGCCATGCGCTGGCGATCACGCGGGTCTCGTCCCAGCTGACCAATCACGCTGCGCTGTTGGCGCAGTTCCCCCCAGGCCAGTGCCAGGTAACGCCGTTGCACCGTTCGCGCCTGCAACTGGCGAACCAGTTCGGTCTGGGCTTCCAGGGTCTTGGCCACCACCATCAGGCCAGTGGTGTCCTGATCGAGCCGGTGCACGATGCCGGCCCGCGGCACCTCTCGCAGTGCCGGGCAGTGATGCAGCAGTCCGTTGAGCAGGGTGCCGTGGGCGTGTCCGGCGGCAGGGTGAACCACCAGACCAGCGGGCTTGTTCACCACCAAAACACTCTCGTCCTCATGAAGAAGGACCAATGGCATAGGCTCGGCCAGCCACTCGCCCTGAGGCTCAGGCGCCGGCGGGTTGACGTCGATCCAGTCCAGTGCCCGAAGCACACGACTGGGCCGAACCACCTGGCCATTGACCAGGACCGCACCCTCTTCGATCCAGCCCTGCAGGCGTGCTCGAGAATGCGTGCTGAGCCAGCCCGACAAAAGTCGGTCAAGCCGCTGGCCAGCCGCATTCGCGTCGACCTGCATGCGCAGCGGGCTGATATCATCAGACGGCTCACCATCGAGGTCGGTGGAATTGTCCGACGCTGAATAATCATCTGGCTGCAACAGGACTGCTCTCCAATGAATCACATGCTGCTCAAGCTTCGCAATCTATCACTCGTCTTCCTCGCGGTGCTCATGACCGGCTGCGCTGCAGACATGGCGGCTCGCGATGAAACCATCAACTGGACAGCCGATCGCCTCTACGCCGAGGCCAAGGACGAGATGTCTGCGGGCAACTGGGCCCAGGCCATCACGCTGCTCCAGAAGCTCGAGTCCAGGTTTCCCTTCGGGCGCTATGCCCAGCAGGCCCAGATCGACACGGCCTATGCCCATTGGAAGGACAACGAACTCGGTCTTGCGCTGGCCGCGGTCGATCGATTCCTGCGGCTCTATCCGAACCATGAGTCGGTGGACTACGTCCTCTACCTCAAGGGCCTGATCAACTTCAACGACCGCGCCACCCTGTTCACCTCAGTGAGTGGGGAAGACATGGCCGAGCGCGATCCCAAGGCTGCTCGCGAGGCCTTCGACACCTTCAAAGAACTGGTCGCCCGCTTCCCCAACAGCAAATACGCCGAGGATGCCGCCGCACGTTCAAGGTTTCTCATCAATGTGCTGGCCCAGAACGACGTGCATGTGGCGCGCTACTACCTGCGCCGTGGGGCGCATTTGGCAGCTGTGAATCGGGCCCAGACGGTGGTCAAGCAGTTCCAGGACGCCCCGGCCGTAGAAGAGGCGCTTGCGCAGATGGTGCACGGCTATGACGCCCTGGGCTTGGAGCAACTGAGCAAAGACGCGCGCCGAGTGCTCGAGGCCAACTATCCCAAGAGCGCCTACCTCACCCAGGCCTACGATCCCCGCAAACGGGGTGGCATTGATGGCGCGTCTGAATCAGGTGGGGTCTGGTCCAGGCTGAAGGTCTGGGAAAAACTCCCGAGCCTCTTCTAGTTTTCTTGTCCGCCGAAAGGCGGGCAGGCTTTTGAGCATCTGCCGGCCATAGGCCGACTCCGCCAGGCGTCGATCACCGACTACCAGCACCCCACGGTCTGTTTCCGTCCGGATCAGGCGGCCCGCGCCCTGCTTGAGGGCCAGCGTGGCCTCAGGCAGTTGAATCTCTCGAAAGGGGTCGCCGCCGCGGGCGCGACAGGCCGCCATGCGCGCCTCCAGAATGGGGTCATCGGGTGAGGCAAATGGCAGCTTGTCGATGATCACCAAGGACAAGGCTGTGCCTGGCACGTCCACGCCCTCCCAAAAACTCGCGCTGCCCACCAGAATGCCCTGCCCATCGGCACGAAAGGCCGCAAGCAACTTGTCACGGGCGGCCTCCCCTTGCACATAGACGGTTCGCTGCAGCCGACCGGCCTTGCGCCATGCCTCCAGCCGCACCCGGGCCTGCTCCACCGCACGCAAACTTGTGCAAAGCACGAAGATGCCGCCAGGCGAGGCGGCCATCAGGCCCTCAAGACCTGGGTGGGCCAGCAGTTGATCCATGAGGTCGGCCGCCTTGGGGTCCGGCAGGCCCTCCGGCACCACAAGTAGGGCCTGCTCGTGGTACTGAAAAGGGCTTGGCAGCTGTAGCGACTGCTCCGGCACCAGGCCCAGTCGGCTCGAGAAATAAGAGAAATCCTTCAGGGCCAGCGTGGCCGACACAAAAACCCAGTGACGCGCCAAGGGCTCGGCCATGAGCGGCGCCAGGATGCTGGCAATGTCGATCGGCGCCCAATGAAGGCTAATGCCTTGTTTGGAGATCTCGATCCAATGAACGCCCTCGGGCGAGCCCGCAGGCGCGGTCTCGTCTGGGAGCACCTGTGACATGCGCTCGAGAACCAGGGCACTGCGATCGTTCAAGCGCTCCACCTCCGCGTGGCGCGGTGCGTTCTCAGACTGCGCCGCGCGAAGGGCCTCCAAGGCGTCGGTCAGGCCCGCCCATGCGGCATCGAGGGCAAGCCGCTGTGCGCCGGTGAGATCTGTCCAGCGGCGCCTGGCCTGCTGCTGGGGCAGGTCCAATGCAGCGCGCAGTTTCAAGGTGGCCAGCTCCACAGCGCCGCACAGCCCTGCCCAGTCGGCACCATCTCGGGCATGCATGAGCCCTGCTGTCAGGCTCTCTCGGCAGAGGGTGCTCAGGCCATGAGAGGAGACCACCGCCCCAAAAAACTGGGTGGCAATGTCCGGCAGGGCATGGGCCTCGTCGATCACCACCGCCTCCACCGCGGGCAGAAGGTCTCCGCTGCCCTGCTGCCGAAGCGCCATGTCGGCGCAGAGCAGGTGATGGTTCACCACAATGAGGTCTGCCGCCGCCGCCTTTTCTCGGGCCTTGATGACATGGCAGGAACCAATGCTGGGGCAGTTCTGGCCCAGACAATTCTCGGTATTCGAGGTCACCAAGGGCCAGATGCTCGAGGACTCCGGAACCCCTTCACAGCCGGCAATGTCGCCGTCGGTGGAGACCTGCGCGAACTGCTCCACGGTGCGCAGCGCCTGCGCATCCCGAGGCGTGGCCAGGCGCGCATCGGACTGGGCCAAGGCCAGCCGATGCACGCACAGATAGTTCGAGCGGCCTTTGAGCCTTGCCACCTGGAGATCGGCCCGCAGCAGCTCGCGCAGTCGAGGAATGTCGCGGTTGAAGAGCTGGTCTTGTAGCGAGCGCGTGGCCGTGGAGACCATGGCCCGGCGGCCCGATGACATCAGGGGAACGAGGTAGGCAAAGGTCTTGCCGATGCCGGTGCCCGCCTCGGCCAGCAAAGGGGATTCGCCCGAGAGTGCGGCCTCAATGGCCTGGGCCAGCTCAATCTGGCCATCTCGGGCGCGGTAGCCCGGCAGCCCACTCGCCAGGGGCCCCTCTGGCCCGAGGAGTTCGCGTGCAGACACCCCCGGTCTAGGCGGGCTCGTTGGGCCGCAACTGCTCTGCGAGCTGGTTCAGACGGTCTTTGAGGGCGAGCTTTCGCTTCTTGAGCCGGCGAATGGCGAGTTCATCGAGCACGGGGCCTTGCTCGAGGGTTTCAATGAGGTGGTCGAGCTCTCGATGCTCACCCTCAAGTTCAAGCATCTGCATCTGGAGGGTGCGGATGTCGGACAACGGCATGAATTATGACTTTGGCTGGGCGGCCACACGCGCATCGCGGGCACGCTGGCGGGCATCGGCCTGCACCTGCCGAATGGACTCTCGCAGGGTCTCGGCCGCCAGGTCGATGTCGCGGCTGGCCTTGGTCACCTCCTGGCGAAGGTCTTCAAGACAGGAGGCCGAGACAAACCGGGCCAGGCAGGCCTTTTCCTTCAGGTGTGCATCGGCCATGAGGGCCTGGTGGTCTTTCTCGAGGACCACAAGGGCCTGGCGCGCCTTCTCAATGGCGGCCTTCTCATGGGGTTGGAGCTCCTCGGCCACGAGTGGCCCTGCCAAAAAGGCCAGACAAATGGGAATAACGCAGGAGAGACGACGCATGGCCGGATTATCGCACCTAGGCCAGGCGTGCGACGCTCTGTCGACGCTCTGACTTGAAATAGTTGGCCGACTGCATGTCGATCAGCCGGCTTGCGGTGCGCTTGAACTCCTGTGCCAGGGTGCCCTGGGTATAGAGGCTGTCCGGGGGCACCTCAGCGCTCAAGGCCAGGCGAACACCGTGGTCATAGAGCACGTCGACCAGCCATGTGAAGCGTCTGGCCTCTGACGCCATGGAGACCGGCATCTTGGGCACGTCTGAGAGCAGGATGCTGTGAAATTGATCGGCCAGGGCCAGGTAATCGTTCTGAGAGCGTGGCCCTGCACAGAGGGTCTCAAAGCTAAACCAGGCCACCCCACCGGCCGTGCGAATGGTGGGAATTGGCCTGCCTTCAATGGTGAGTGTCTCGCGCTCCTGGATGGGGCCGTCGCACCAGCGCCGAAACACGCCGGCCAGGCCGCGCTCGGCGGCTGCGCCCAGGGGCGTTCGATAGAGGCTTTCATCGATGTCGGCTGGCGCCTCCTGCAGGCGGCGAAGGTCTTGGCCAGCGTCAAGGCTCACCACCTCGAGCTGGGCCTTGATGAGTTCGATGGCTGGCAGCAGCTGCTCCCGCTGTAGGCCATCGGGATACAGGGTGTCGGGGTGGTAGTTCGAGGTCATGACAAAGGCCACCCGCGCCCGCACCAGGGCGCCAAACAGCCGCTCCAGAATCATGGCGTCGGCGATGTCGGAGATGTGAAACTCATCGAAGCAAATGAGCCGGTATCGACGGGCGATGCGCTCGGCGACCTCACCGAGCGGGTCTTCGACCATCTTCAGGTCGGCCATCTCCCGATGGGTGGCCCGCATGAACTCATGGAAATGGATTCGAAGTTTGCGCTCCAGTGGTACCACCCGAAAGAAGCAGTCCATGAGGAAGCTCTTTCCCACCCCCACGCCCCCCCAAAGGTAAACGCCCCGGGGCAATGGCGGGTGGATGAGCATCTTGGAAAGCCGGCCACCCCGCCGCTGCTTGTAGTGCACCCATTCATCGCAGCAACGGTCGAGTGCTCGAAGGCCCGGTGCCTGCTGGGCCAGGGGCTCGTAGCCCCTGCGCGCCACTTCGGCCAGGTAGAAGTCGGAGACCCTCACCGGAGGAGCCCCATGCAAACTCACATATTCAGGGCGCGCTTGTCCGTTGCAAGGGCAGCCTCGCGCACAACCTCGGACAGCGACGGGTGGGGATGGCAGACCCTGGCGATGTCCTCAGCCGAAGCCTTGAACTCCATCGCCACGGCCGCCTCCGCGATGAGGTCTGAGGCTGCAGCCGAAATGATGTGCACCCCGAGGACCTCATCGGTCTGGGCATCGGCCAAGACCTTCACAAAGCCATCGGCCGCATCCATGCCCAGCGCCCGCCCATTCGCCGCAAAGGGAAAGCTCCCTGCCTTGTAGGTTCGGCCCGCGGCCTTCAAGGCCTGCTCGGTCTGGCCTACCCAGGCGATCTCGGGGGCGGTGTAGATCACCCAAGGAATGCAGTTGTAATCGATGTGGGTCTTCTGGCCTGCAATGCGCTCGGCCACCATTACGCCTTCGTCCTCGCCCTTGTGCGCGAGCATCGGACCGCGTACGACATCGCCCACCGCCCAGACGCCGGGCACACTGGTTTGACAATGGTCATCCACGGGAATGAAGCCTCGGGCATCCGCGGCCAGGCCGAGTTTCTCGAGACCGAGCCCCTCGGTGTTGGGCTGACGTCCCACGGACACAATCAGCCGATCGCACTCCAAGGTCTGCGCCTTGCCCTGGGCATCCGTGTAGGGCACCTTCACGCCCTTCTTGCCTGCGTTGATCTCGCCGATGGACACACCCATGTGAATGGTGAGGCCCTGCTTGGTGAAGAGCTTGAAGGCCTCTTTGCTGACGGCCTCATCGCAGGCGGCCAGAAACTGGGGTGCCGCCTCCAAGACCGTCACCTCTGAGCCCAGGCGGCGCCAGACCGAGCCCAGCTCCAGGCCAATCACACCCGCACCGATCACACCGAGTCGCTTGGGTGTCTCAGAAAACTGCAGTGCGCCCTCGTTGTCGCAGATGGTGACGTTGTCGACCGCCACGCCTGGCAGGTGCCGCGCCTTGGAGCCCGTGGCGATGATCAGATTCTTCGCCAGGACCGTCTCGCCCTCAACGACAACCTGAATGCCATCGGCCGTCTTATCCACGATGGTGGCGTGACCTTTGAGCCATGTGATCTTGTTCTTGCGGAAGAGGAATTCGATGCCCTTGGTCATCTTGCTGACGATCTCATCCTTTCGGGCGAGCATCTTGGGCACATTGATCTTGGGCGCGGCCACCTCAATGCCGTGAACATCCACATGGTGGGCCACCTGCTCAAAGGCCTCGCTCGAGGCCAGCAGTGCCTTTGAAGGGATGCAGCCCACATTGAGGCACGTACCGCCGAGCACCGGCCCGTTGGGGCCAATCCACTTCTCAGCGCAGGCGGTCTTCAGGCCAAGTTGTGCTGCGCGAATTGCAGCAATGTATCCGGCGGGTCCGGCCCCGATGACCAGAACGTCGTAGACCTGTGACATGGCGTCTCCTTAAATTTCCAGCAACAGCCGTGAGGGGTCTTCGAGCGCCTCCTTCATGGTGACCAGGCCCAGCACGGCCTCGCGGCCATCGATGATGCGGTGGTCGTAGGACATGGCCAAGTAATTGATGGGCCGCACCACGACCTGGCCGTTCTCCACTACCGCACGATCCTTGGTGGCATGAATGCCCAGAATGGCGGACTGAGGTGGGTTGATGATGGGCGTGGACAGCATGGAGCCGAAAACGCCGCCGTTGGAGATGGAGAAGGTGCCGCCAGTGAGCTCTTCGATCGTGAGCTTGCCGTCCTTGGCCTTGGCGCCGAAGTCTGCAATGGTCTTCTCAATCTCGGCGAAGGTGAGCTGGTCTGCATTCCGAATGATGGGCACCACCAGGCCCCGCGGCGAGCCAACAGCAATGCCGATGTCGAAGTAGCCGTGATAAACGATGTCGTTGCCATCGACTGAGGCATTCAGAATGGGGTACTTCTTGAGGGCCGCCACGGCTGCCTTCACAAAGAAGGACATGAAGCCCAGCTTCACGCCGTGTTCCTTCTCGAAGCGCTCCACATACTGTTTGCGAAGCGCCATGACAGGCGCCATGTTCACTTCATTGAAGGTGGTGAGAATGGCATTGGTGGACTGCGACTGCACCAGTCGCTCCGCCACCCGAGCCCGCAGGCGGCTCATGGGCACGCGCTGCTCAGGCCGCTCATTGAGCATGGCCTCTGGACCAAACTGCGGAATGACTGCCGGCAGAGCGCTCACGCTGGTATTGGCCGAAGGGGCCGACACTGGGCTTGCGGCCCGGGCTGGTGCAGCCGAAGGGGCTGCAGCAGCTGCGAGCACGTCAGCCTTGGTGATGCGGCCGTCCTTGCCGGAGCCACTCGAGAGGCTCACGCCGGTCTCGGCCATCAGCTTGGCGGCTGCTGGCATGGCCACGCCCGTCGACCTGGTGGACGCCGCCGGCGCTGCCGCCGGTGGGGCTGCAGCAGCCGGGGCTGCGGCGGGCGCACCCGAGACCTGGGTGGCCGTCTTGGCATCCGTATCGACCCGCGCGATCACCTCGCCCGAGACCACAGTGCCGCCATCGCCCTTGAGCACCTCCGTGAGCACGCCAGCCGCTGGGGCCGGCACCTCCAGCACCACCTTGTCGGTCTCGATCTCGATGAGGATCTCATCGGCCTTCACTGCCTCACCAGGCTTCTTTTTCCACTGCAACAACGTTGCCTCGGCAACGGATTCGGACAACTGTGGGACCTTCACTTCTTGGATGGACATGTTCGACTCGTTTGAATGAGGAATAGGAATGCGGAATGAACTGGAGGATTAGATGACCTGTGGGTTCTTGAGCCGCGCAAAGGCCGCCTCGAGCAGTTCCTTCTGACGCATCTGATGCCGCTCCAGATAACCGGAGGCCGGTGAGGCCGAGGCGGGCCGACCGGCGTAGCCAAGCTTCATGCCCTCGGCCAGGTGCTCGCGGAAGTTCTGCTGAATCTGGAACCAGAAGCCCTGGTTCTGAGGCTCGTCCTGCACCCAGACCACCTCGGTGGCATTCGGATACTTCTTCACCTCGGCGCCAAAGGCCTTGTGCGGGAAGGGGTAGACCTGCTCCAGGCGAAGCACGGCCACATCGTCTCGGCTGCGCTCTCGGCGCTGCGAGACCAGGTCGTAGTAGACCTTGCCACTGCAAATCAGAATACGCTTGACCTTCTTCGCATCGATTCCTGGCGCAGATTCACCGATGACCGTTTGAAAGCCTCCCCTGGTGAACTGTTCTAGCGGAGAGGCCGCATCCTTGTTGCGCAGCAGAGATTTCGGCGTGAAGACGATGAGCGGCTTGCGGAACGGACGGATCATCTGCCGGCGCAGAAGATGGAAAATCTGGGCTGCCGTGGTGGGCTGGACCAACTGCATGTTGGTGTCGGCGCAGAGCTGCAAGAAGCGCTCCGGGCGGGCTGAGGAGTGCTCCGGGCCCTGCCCTTCGTGGCCATGCGGGAGGAACAACACCAACCCGCTCTGGCGGCCCCACTTCACCTCGCCCGATGAAATAAACTGGTCGATGACCACCTGGGCGCCGTTCACAAAGTCGCCAAACTGCCCTTCCCAGATGACCAGGGTATCGGGCGATGCCGTGGAGTAGCCGTACTCAAAGCCCAGCACGGCCTCTTCCGACAGCACGGAGTCGATGACTGTGAAGCTGGCCTGGCCCGGCGCGATGTTCTCCAGCGGCACGTAGGTGCCGGTGTCGGAGCGCTCGCGGTTCTGGTCGTGCAGCACCGAGTGCCGATGGGTGAAGGTGCCGCGGCCGCAGTCTTGACCACTCAGGCGAATTGGAAATCCACTGGCCACAAGGCTCGCAAAGGCCAGGTGCTCCCCCATGCCCCAGTCGAGGTTCATTTCGCCCTTGCCCATGGCACGCCGGTCGTTGACCACCTTCTCCACGAGTGGATGCAGCGTGAAGCCGTCCGGGATGGTGGTGATGCGATCGGCCAGGCGCTGTAGCTCCGCCTCTGGCAAGGCCGTGTCGGCCTCGTCTGTCCATTTTTTGTCCAGGTAGGCGGCCCAATCGACGGCAAAGCGGCTCTTGTAGTTCGTGAGAACCGGCTCTCGGGTCTGGCGCCCCTCCTCCATGGCCGCACGGAAATTGGCCACCATTTGATCAGCCTCGCCCTCCGCAAGCACGCCTTGGGCGAGAAGTCGGTCTGCGTAGAGCTGGCGGGTGCCGGGATGCTGACCAATGCGCCGATACATCATGGGCTGGGTCATGGCCGGTGTGTCCTGCTCGTTGTGGCCAAGCTTTCGGAAGCAGACGATGTCAATCACCACATCCTTCCCGAAGGTGGATCGGTAATCCATGGCCACCTTGGTGGCAAAGAGCACGGCCTCGGGGTCGTCGCCATTCACGTGAAGCACGGGTGCCTCGATCATCTTGACGACATCCGAGCAGTACAAGGTGGAGCGGGTGTCGCGCGGGTCGGAGGTGGTAAAGCCAATCTGGTTATTGATGACAATGTGCACCGTGCCGCCGGTGCTGTAGCCACGGGTCTGGGCCAGGTTCAAGGTCTCCATGACCACGCCCTGGCCGGCAAAGGCCGCATCGCCATGAACCAGCACGGGAAGAATCTTCTTGCCCTCAGTGTCGCCACGACGATCTTGACGGGCCCGCACCGAGCCCTCCACCACGGGGTTGACGATCTCAAGGTGGGATGGGTTGAAGGAGAGCGACAGGTGAACTGGGCCACCCGGTGTCGAGACATCACTCGAAAAGCCCTGGTGGTATTTCACATCACCAGCAGGAAGGTCGTCTGCGTGCTTGCCCTCCATCCATGCAGGCAATGAAGCTCTCGCCGCCCTCGAGTGAGAAGCGCTTCTGGCCCACATACTTGGTGTGCAGAAAACGCTCTAGGCCCTCGGCCGCGGTAACCTGCTGGAGGATGGCCTTCTTGCTCTCGGCGTTGAACTGGGGGTTGGTGCGGGTGGACTCCAGCCGCTCTTGAATCCAGCGCTTCTCGGCTGGATCCATCACATACATAAACTCGGCACCCACCTTGCCACAGTACGTCTCCTTGAGCGCCTCGAGAATCTCTCGAAGCGTCATCTGCTCCTGGCCAAAATAGAGGTTGTCCGCACGAAAGACGGTGTCGAGGTCGGCGTCGGTGAAGTCGTAGAAGGCGGGCTCAAGCTCGGGGATGCTGGGCCGCTCGCGCAGCTTGAGGGGGTCGAGGTCTGCCCACTGGTTGCCGAGATTTCGGTAGGCGGCGATCAGGGATTGAACATGCACCTGCTTTCGGGCCACGGAGAGGTCGCGCTCGGCCACCCTCGGAAGAAACTGGTTGGCCTTGGCGCGTTGGGCAAAGGACGAGACGACGGGCGCGTGGGCATGGTCTCGCCCCTCCAGGGAGCCATCGGCAGCCGGCACATTTTGAAGTTGGTCGAAGTAACGACGCCAGTTGTCGGCGACGGAGCCCGGGTTGTCGAGGTAGGCCTCGTAGAGTTCCTCAACGTAGGGCGCGTTCCCACCAAAGAGGTAGGAATTGAGCTGCTGGCTCTTCATCATGCTGACTCACCTTTCTTGGCCGACGGCCTGAAACGATGCAGGGTTTCCCTTCCAATTTGCGGCTACACCGCTCCTTGGATGGCGCGATTATGCACGACTCTTTGCGGGCTGAACAGTGCGAGCCACCTCGCCGGTGTAGAGCTGACGCGGCCGCCCGATCTTGTATTCGGGGTCGGTGATCATCTCCTTCCATTGGGCCACCCAGCCAATCGTGCGGGCCAGGGCAAAAATACAGGTGAACATGGAGGTTGGGATGCCCAGGGCCCGTTGAACGATGCCGGAGTAGAAGTCCACGTTCGGGTAGAGCTTGCGCTCCACGAAGTACGGGTCTTCGAGGGCGATTTTCTCGAGCGCCATGGCGAGCTTGAAGATGGGGTCGTTCTCGAGGCCGAGCTCGGTGAGCACCTCTTTGCAGGTTTCCTGCATGAGCTTGGCCCGCGGATCGAAGTTCTTGTACACACGGTGGCCAAAGCCCATGAGACGGGCCGAGGAGTTCTTGTCCTTGACCCGTTCCATGAATTCACCCACCTTGGCGAGGCCACCCTCCGCCTGAATCTGCTCGAGCATTTCCAGGCAGGCCTGATTGGCACCGCCGTGGGCTGGGCCCCAGAGGCAGGCCACACCGGCTGCAATCGCCGAGAAGGGGCTGGTGCCAGAGGATCCACAGAGCCGCACCGTCGAGGTGGACGCATTCTGCTCATGGTCTGCATGGAGAGTGAAGATGCGGTCCATGGCGCGAACAAGCACTGGATTGGGCTCGTAGTCCTCGCAGGGCGTGGCGAACATCATGTGCATAAAGTTGGCGGCATAGCCGAGCTTGTTGCACGGGTAGATGTAGGGCTGGCCGATTGAGTACTTGTAGGCCATGGCCACCATGGTCGGCATCTTGGCGATCAGGCGTACAAACGAGATGTCTTGCTGCTCGGGCGAATTGATGTCGAGGCTGTCGGGGTAGAAGGCTGCCATGCCGCCCACAAGCCCCGTGAGGATGGCCATGGGGTGTGAGTCGCGACGAAATCCACGAATCGCGAACTGCATCTGCTCATGCACCATGGTGTGGTGGGCGACCAGGCTTTTGAACTCCTCGTGCTGTGAGGGTGTGGGCAGCTCGCCGTAATAGAGCAGGTAGCAGACCTCGAGGAAGTCGCAATGCACGGCAAGCTGCTCAATGGGGTAGCCACGGTAGAGCAGCTGACCAGCGTCGCCGTCGATGTAGGTGATGGTGGAGTTGCACGAGGCGGTGGAGAGAAAGCCCGTGTCGTAGGTGAACTTGCCCGTGCTGGCGTAGAGCTTGCGGATGTCGATGACGTCTGGGCCGATGCTCCCCTTCATCACTGGGAAATCGACGGAGGGCGTTCCGTCGCTAAATGAGAGTGTGGCTTTGTGTTCTGTGGTCATGCGACTGCTCCCTTCTTGGTTTTGAATGCGGTGTGGACTAGACCTCGCGAAGCTTCATGAGAACGCCCGTTACCTCGGGCGTGTTGAGGTGACCTTCAGGCTCGCGCCGTGCGAGCAGGAGATCCATGAGGTCGTTGTCGGTGAGGTCGAGCAGGAGGGCCAAACCGTCGTGGTCTGCCTCTGTGAGCTGGTTCGACCACTTGGTGAAAAATCGATCGATGATGATGTCGTTCTCAAGCAACCCTCTGCGGGCCCGCCACCGCAGACGACGCACCTGATCCTCTGGGGCCAGCGCACCGTTGTGCGACTGGCTGAATGGATCTGCGAGCATGGCGTGCTTACACGGCCCGTCGGACCATGAGCTCCTTGATCTTGCCGATGGCCTTGGTGGGATTGAGCCCCTTCGGACAGACATCGACACAGTTCATGATGGTGTGACACCGGAACAACCGGTACGGGTCTTCCAGGTTGTCTAGGCGCTCGCTGGTGGCCTGGTCCCGGCTGTCGGCAATGAATCGATAGGCCTGCAGCAGACCTGCGGGGCCCACGAACTTGTCCGGGTTCCACCAGAAGGACGGGCAGCTCGTGGAGCAGCATGCGCAGAGAATGCACTCGTAGAGTCCGTCGAGCTCCTCACGCTCCTCCGGCGACTGAAGCCGCTCCCGCTCGGGCGGCGGATTCTCGTTGATGAGGAAGGGCTTGATGGAGTGGTATTGCTTGAAGAACTGGGTCATGTCGACGATGAGGTCGCGCACCACGGGCAGGCCGGGCAACGGCTTGAGCACCACAGGCTCCTTGAGTTCCCGCAGGTTCGTGATGCAGGCCAGGCCATTCTTGCCATTGATGTTCATGGCGTCCGAGCCGCAGACCCCCTCGCGGCAGGAGCGCCGAAACGATAGAGAATCGTCGTTGTCGGATTTGATGCGCATGAGGGCATCGAGCAGCATCTTGTCGGTGGCCTCGAGGGTCACCGTGAGGTCTTGCATGTAGGGCTTGGCGTCCTTGTCCGGGTCGTATCGGTAGATGGAAAACCGCATGGTTCGGCTCGTCATGTGCGTGTCCTTGAAGGCGTTCAATAGGTGCGTTTCTTGGGCTGGAAGGTCTCGACCGTGAGCGGTTTGAGGTTGACCGGCTTGTAATCGAGCCGGTTGCCCTCGGAGAACCAGAGTGTGTGGCGCATCCAGTCGGCATCGTTGCGCTCGGGGAAGTCCCGGTGGGCATGGGCTCCCCGGCTCTCCTGGCGGGCCTCAGCCGAGACGATCGTGGCCTTGGCGGTCTCGATGAGGTTGGCCAACTCCAGGGCCTCGATGCGGGCGGTGTTGAAGACCTTGGACTTGTCATCGATCTGAACCGACTCTGCCCGCGCGGCAATGTCCATGACCCTCTGCACACCTTGGTTGAGCAGGTCTGCGGTTCGAAACACCCCGCAGTAGTTCTGCATGGTGTTGCGTAGATCTTGGGCCACGTTCTGCACTCGTTCGCCACCCGTGGAGGACTCGAGCTTGGCCAGGCGAGCAAGCGTGGGGTCCGCCCACTTGGAGGAAAAGGCTCGGTGCTCCTGCTGCTGCAGGTTCTGGCCGACAATGTGATTGCCGGCGGCGCGACCGAATACGACCAAATCCAGCAGTGAGTTTGTGCCAAGCCGGTTCGCCCCGTGCACCGACACGCAGGCGCATTCACCAATGGCGTATAGCCCTGGAACGATGGTGTTCGGATTGCCATGCTTGGGCGTGACCACCTGACCATAAACGTTCGTGGGAATGCCGCCCATCTGGTAGTGAATGGTGGGCACCACGGGAATGGGCTCTTTGATGGGGTCGACATTGGCAAACTTCAGGGCAATCTCGCGGATCGACGGAAGCTTCTTCAAGATCTTGTCGGCCCCGAGGTGATCGAGTTTCAGGAGCACGTGGTCTTTGTTTGGGCCGCAGCCCCGGCCCTCTTTGATTTCCTGGTCCATGGAGCGCGAGATGAAATCGCGCGGGGCCAAGTCTTTGAGGGTGGGCGCATAGCGCTCCATGAAGCGTTCGCCCTCGGAGTTGAGCAGGATGCCGCCCTCCCCGCGCACGCCTTCGGTGATGAGCACGCCCGCACCCGCCACGCCCGTGGGGTGGAACTGCCAGAACTCCATGTCTTCGAGTGGAATGCCAGCGCGGGCAGCCATGCCCATGCCATCGCCGGTGTTGATAAAGGCATTGGTGGATGCAGCCCAGATGCGGCCTGCACCCCCCGTGGCGAAGATGGTCGTCTTGGCCTCCAGAATCAGCAGTTCGCCGGTTTCCATTTCAAGCGCCACCACACCCACACAGGCACCCTCCTCATCCATCAGGATGTCGAGCGCCATCCACTCCACAAAGAACTGGGTTCGGGCGCGCACATTGCGCTGATACAAGGTGTGCAGCAGGGCGTGGCCCGTGCGGTCTGCAGCCGCGCAGGCGCGCTGCACGGGCTTTTCACCGAGGTTGGCCGTGTGGCCGCCGAAGGGCCGCTGGTAGATGGTGCCATCGGCGTTGCGATCGAAGGGCATGCCGAAGTGCTCAAGCTCATAGACCACGTGCGGCGCTTCCTTGCACATGAACTCGATGGCATCTTGGTCTCCGAGGTAATCGGAGCCCTTGATGGTGTCGAACATGTGCCAGTACCAGTTGTCCTCGCTCATGTTGCCCAGGGATGCACCAATGCCGCCTTGGGCTGCCACGGTGTGCGAGCGGGTTGGAAAGACCTTCGAGAGCACGGCCACATTGAGGCCGGCTTCGGCCAGCTGCAGAGAGCAGCGCATGCCAGAGCCACCGGCCCCAACAATCACCGCATCAAAGCGACGCCGCGCAACGGAGCCAGCTTGGTTGGAAAGAAACGATGCCATTAGACCCTCCAGAGAACGTCAATGGCCCAGATGCTGCACCCGAGGAGCCAGACAATGGTGAAAACCTGCAAGGACAGGCGGATTCCAACCGGCTTGACGTAATCCATCCAGATGTCGCGCACACCCACCCAGGCGTGATAGGCGAAGGCCAGAAAGCCCACCAGGGTGAAGACTTTCATCCAGGTCTGGGCAAAGAGCCCAGACCAGCCGTAGTAGCCGGGCTCTGGGGCCAAGAGCGCAGCCACCAGCAGCACCAGGCTGTAGCTCGCCAGGATGACCGCGGTGACCCGCTGCGAGAGCCAATCCCGCAGGCCGTAATGGGCGCCCACCACAACCCGCTTGCGGCCAATGTTCTCTGCGTTCATGTCACCGTTCATGAGAGCGCTCCGAAGATTGCCAGCCAGGCCACCAGAGAGACCACCAGGCTTGCCGCCAGGAAGCCTTTGGCCATGAGGGGGCTCGCCTCTTTGGTGATGCCGATGTGCATGTCATTGACGAGGTGTCGGATGCCACCCATGAAGTGGTGAATAAAGGCCCAGGCCAGACCGCACAGCACGAGCTTGGCCGGCACCGACTCTGTCACTTCGATGAGCTGCGCGTAGCTCAGCTCCGAGGTGATGCTCATGTCGAACAGCCAGACGATGAGGGGGAGCGTGAGGAACATGGCGGCACCACTGATGCGGTGCAATATAGACATGATTCCCGCGATGGGCAGGCGGTACTGAAGAATCTGGCTGACGTGAATGTTGCGGTACTGCGGACGACGCCTTCGAGCGATCTCGGTCATGCGCAACCTCGATAGAATTTGAGTTCCACGATTATAAGGCGCCGCTTTTGACATGGGCTAGGGGCAACCCTAAACTGCCATGACATTCAAATCTGGAATCACACCTTGACGCGTTTGCGTTGCACAAATTAGGAGTGTTTGTCTATGTCAAAAAAGCCCCCTGTTCGAGTTGCAGTCACCGGTGCGGCCGGTCAGATTGGCTACAGCCTGCTCTTCCGAATCGCCAGCGGCGCCATGCTCGGCCCAGATCAGCCTGTCATTCTCCAGCTCCTTGAAATTCCAGACGAAAAAGCACAGAAGGCCCTCTCCGGCGTCATGATGGAGTTGGACGACTGCGCATTCCCACTCTTGGCCGGCATGACGGCCCACCAAGACCCAAACACTGCGTTCAAAGACATCGACGTAGCCTTGCTGGTCGGAGCCCGCCCCCGTGGCCCGGGCATGGAGCGCAAAGACTTGTTGTCGGCCAACGCTCAAATCTTTACCGCCCAAGGCAAGGCGCTCAATGCCGTGGCCAGCCGCTCGGTGCGCGTTTTGGTGGTGGGCAATCCCGCCAACACCAATGCCTACATCGCGATGAAGTCGGCACCCGACCTGCCCCAGAAGAATTTCACAGCCATGCTGCGGCTCGACCACAACCGCGCGGCCTCACAGCTGGCCACGAAAACGGGCAAGAGCGTGGCCTCGCTCGAGAAGCTCTGTGTCTGGGGCAACCACTCCCCCACCATGTACCCAGACTATCGGTTTGCCAGCATTGACGGCCAGCCGGTCAAGGCGCTCATCAATGACGACGCCTGGAACCGCGATACCTTCTTGCCCACCGTGGGCAAGCGTGGTGCAGCCATCATCGAGGCTCGGGGCTTGTCTTCGGCCGCCTCGGCCGCCAACGCAGCCATCGACCACATGCGCGACTGGGTGCTGGGCACCAACGGGCGCTGGGTCACCATGGGCATTCCCTCTGATGGCAGCTACGACATTCCGAAGGATGTGATCTACGGCTACCCCGTGACCTGCCAGAACGGGGAATACACGATTGTTCAGGGCCTCGAGATCGATACATTCTCGCGTGAGCGCATGAATCACACGCTCAACGAGCTGCTCGAGGAGCAAGACGGCGTCAAGCACCTCCTGGGCTGAGTTCAACGTGTCCTCCCGTCATCCCGAGGAGGTCTTGTTGTCAACTGGGGCAGGTGAAGGCCACCTGCCCTGCGCCTGCGAGCATTACTCGGGCGACACGAAGAAGTTGGAGAAGACACTGGCCCACCGGTTTGCGGGCCCGTTCTCCTATGACATCACCATCGACTTCGAAGACGGTGCGCCCGTGGGCCAAGAGGCGCAGGCCGCTCAGGCCTTGGTGGCATGCCTTGAGTCCAGCCTGAAGCACTGGCCTGCTGCGTCCTCGCAGCACCCCGGTGTGGGCTTTCGCGTCCACCCACCCGATCACCCCAGCTTTCAGGACGACCTGCGCCTGCTGGCTCAGGCGCTACCACTGGATCTCGCCTACCTCACCATTCCAAAGGTTGGTGATCTGGCCAGCGCCAAGGCGGCCATTGCGGAGGTGAGGCAGATCTTCGAGTCCGAGAGGCGCAAACCACCCCCGGTTCAATTTTTCATCGAGACCCACGAGGCCTTGAGAGATGTGTTCGACATCGCGGCCCTACCAGCGGTCTGCCACCTGACCTTCGGGCAGATGGATTTCACCAGCGCCCATCGGGGTGCCATTCCCGCCGAGGCCATGGCGAGCCCCGGACAATTCGAACACCCTTTGCTTCGCAGGGCCAAGCTCGAAATGGTGGCCGCATGCCACGCGGCCGGCAAGACACCCGTTCACAACCCCACCCTGAACTACAACGACGCCGCCCAGACCCTGGCCGATGCCCGCATGGCCAAATGGTTTGGCTTTGCGCGCATGATGAGCATTCATCCGGCTCAGATCGGGCCCGTGCTCGAGGGCTTTGCCCCGGCCGCGCCCGATGTCGAGGAGGCCTCGGCCATCTTGTTAAAGGCCCATGCCGCAGACTGGGGCCCCATTGCCCATGAGGGCAAGCTCCACGACCGCGCCAGTTACCGATATTTTTGGGATGTCCTTAAGGCCGCACGTGCGGCCGACTGCCCCATTCCCACACAGGCCCAGCACACGTTTTTCTAACCGAATTCAATCGCAATCCAAGGAGCAACACCATGTCTCACAACCTCTTCAACAGCCTTCAGTCTTACAAGACCGCCAGTGGCGTCACGCGGCAGTTCTACGCCCTGCCGGCCCTCGAGCAGGCCGGCCTGGCCAAGGTGTCTCGCCTGCCGGTGTCGATTCGCATCGTGCTCGAGTCGGTGCTGCGCAACTGCGATGGCAAGAAGGTGACTGAAGCCCACATTCGAGAGCTCGCAGGCTGGAAGCCCAATGACAACCGCACCGATGAGATTCCATTCGTGCTCGCCCGCGTGGTGCTCCAAGATTTCACCGGGGTGCCCCTACTGGCAGACTTGGCCGCCATGCGCAATGTGGCCGATAAGCTCGGCAAGAACCCCAAGCGCATCGAGCCCTTGGTGCCCGTCGACCTGGTGGTGGACCACTCGGTGATGATTGACCACTTTGGTAGCGGCGATGCGCTCGACCTCAACATGAAGCTCGAGTTTCAACGCAACGAAGAGCGCTACCAGTTCATGAAGTGGGGCATGCAGGCCTTTGACACCTTCAAGGTGGTTCCCCCGGGCATTGGCATCGTCCACCAGGTCAACCTCGAGTACCTCGCCCGCGGTGTGCACACCAAGAACGGCATCAGCTACCCCGACACCCTGGTGGGAACCGACAGCCACACCACCATGATCAATGGCATTGGTGTGGTGGGCTGGGGCGTGGGCGGCATTGAGGCCGAGGCCGCCATGCTTGGCCAGCCTTTGTATTTTCTGACCCCAGATGTCATTGGTGTGAACTTGACGGGCAAGCTGCCCGAGGGCACCACGGCCACGGATCTCGTGCTCACCATCACCGAGATGCTGCGCAAGGAAAAGGTGGTTGGAAAGTTTGTCGAGTTTTTTGGCGAAGGCACCGAGACGCTCGCCCTGCCCGACCGCGCCACGATTGCCAACATGGCCCCGGAGTATGGCGCGACCATGGGCTTCTTCCCGGTCGATGCGGTGACCGTGGACTTCATGAAGGCCACTGGCCGTACCCAAGAAGAGGTTGAGGCCTTCGAAGCCTACTTCAAGGCCCAGGGCCTCTTTGGCATTCCGCGCCAAGGCGAGATCGACTACACCAAGGTGGTCAGTC